>CAUVMZ010000010.1:0-26993 GCA_963552855.1 uncultured Corynebacterium sp.
GAAACGGGCTCACCACCCCCACCCTACCGGCCCCTTAGTGTGCCAGCACACCCACGCCAACTCACCGCAAAATCACCCGCCATACCTGCACCTCCACCGCAGATAATCCCATTCGGGCCCGCCAACACCCCCCATAATGCCCCCTACTCCCCCACCCAGAACCCCCAAACATGATTCACAGATTTCTAAAAATGTCAAGGGTTATAGCTAAAATAATGGCATGACAGTAATCGGCGCACAGGCGATTGGTATTGCCAATATCGCAATGGACGGGTCAGTCTTAGACACTTGGTACCCTTATCCAGAATTAATCACCAACACCTCTGACCCATCCGGAACCGAACGACTCGGTGCCCAGGATCTGCCGATCAAACTCCTCAACCTCATCAAAATTGACCAAGACCGCATGGTCGAACAAGTCGCGGTACGCACCACCATCGCCGACCTTTCCAAACCACCCACCGACGCCCACGACGTCTACCTGCGACTCCACCTCCTCTCCCACCGGCTTGTCAAACCCACCACCATCAATATGGACGACGCAGTCGAGCGCCTCACCATTACCGTCTGGACCAACAAGGGCCCCTGTCTCCCCGACAATTTCGAACACATGCGCGCCGCACTCCGCTCCCGCGGCCTCATTCACGTCTATGGCATCGACTCGCTCCCCAGAATGGTCGACTATGTGGTGCCCGCCGGCGTGCAAATCACCGAAGCCGAACGCGTCCGCCTCGGCGCCTACCTCGCGCCGGGCACCCGGGTGATACGGGAAGGCTTCGTCTCCCACAATGCCGGCACCCTAGGTCCAGGCCGGGTTGAGGGCCGCATCGCATCGGGCACTGTGGTGGGAACCAATATTGACCTGGGAATTTCTGCCTCGCTGGTGTCGATGAAACCGGCCCCCCTGCATGTGGGCAATAACTGTTCCCTCGGGGTTTCCGCTGCGGTTATCGGCCTGAATCTGGGCGACAACGTGCACGTGGGCAATAATATTGTGCTGGATCCCACCACGCCGCTCCTATTTGCGGACAGTGAGGAGATTCATCTGGCTGGGGAGATTGATGGCCAATCCAACTGGCTCATCCAAATGGAGAAGCACTCGGTGGAGCCAGTGGCCCGGCGCCTCACCGACCACGATGCCAAGTTTATGCTGCGGAACCCACCCGTCAGCGACTACACCTACTAGTTTTCCTTAAGTCGTTATCGGCAATGCATCACCACTTGCCGGGTGAACACGCAACGGATTGAGTATCATCTACATCTACGGTTAGTCGCCGCGCTACGCCAGTGCTGCACCAGCTACGCATGCTCATGCAACACCGCCCGCACCACCCACGCCGGGACCGCTCGAACCGCATCACCTGCGACACCCACAGCACCCGATGACCCATGGCAATAATGCCGCCCACGCTGCCTGCACCCCGCGAACCAGACATACCTCAGACAGAACCCTGGTATCAATAAAGCTAAGTGTTGGTGATATCGTACAGTAGTGCGTTTTCCCCAACCGCATTCGTTAGGTTTTTCGAATAGATTTTTGCCATTCTGAGCAATATCATTGCGCAGATTTTCGTATTTTGCGAAGGTTTCGACCGTTTCATCCTACTTTACCCCCTGTAAGGGGATAAAGTCGTAGCATGACCGAATCAACCGCAAATAATCCGACCCCCCGGGTAACCCCGACTAGGGCCGATAATCATCAGGGCAGCGATGCGACTGAGGTTGGGGAATCTTCACAATCCGAGCCACAACAGCAGTCGACTCATTCGCCCACGGTGTCCACCACCAAACTCGGTAGGGGGCTGAAAACCCGCCATTTGACCATGATGGGTCTCGGGTCAGCCATTGGTGCCGGGCTGTTCCTATCTACCGGCGTGGGCATCCATATTGCGGGCCCGGCGGTGATTCTTGGCTATGTGCTGGCTGGCATTATTGTGCTGCTGATTATGCAGATGCTTGGGGAGATGGCGGCGGCTCGGCCGAATTCCGGGTCGTTCGCGGTGTATGCGGAGCAGGCATTGGGGCACTGGGCCGGGTTTTCGCTCGGGTGGTTGTATTGGTTCATGCTCACCATGGTGATGGGGGCGGAGATGACCGGCGCTGCCAGCATCATGGGGCAATGGTTTGGTATTGATCCGTGGATTCCCGCATTGGTGTGTGTGACGTTTTTCGCCGTGGTGAATTTGGCGAATGTGCAGGGCTTTGGCGAGTTCGAGTTTTGGTTCGCATTCGTCAAGGTCGCGGTTATTATTATTTTCCTCATCGTGGGAATATTATTAATTTTTGGGCTCTTGCCGGGCACGGAGTTCGTTGGTGCCCACAATCTTACGAACGGCAGTTTCATGCCGAATGGTATCCCGGGTGTGGCTGCCGGGTTATTGGCGGTGGCGTTCGCGTTTGGTGGCATTGAGATTGTGACGATTGCGGCTGCAGAGTCGGAGAATCCGTCGTCGGCAATTGCCACGGCGGTGCGGTCGGTGATTTGGCGGATTTCGCTGTTTTATTTGGGTTCGGTGACGGTCATTATTTTCCTCATGCCCTACGACATGATCGGCGGGGCGAAGACCGCGGCGGAGTCACCATTCACCATTATTTTAGGGATGGCACACATCCCGTATGTGGTGGGGTTCATGGAGCTGATTATCGTGTTGGCGCTGTTATCAGCGTTTAATGCCCAGATTTATGGTACGTCACGGTTGGTATATTCGTTTGCGAAGCGCCACGATGCGCCGCAGGTGTTTGCGAAGACGAATAAGAATAAGGTGCCGATGAATTCGGTGCTATTGAGCATGTTTTTCGCGTTCGTATCGGTGGGGTTGCAGTATTGGAATCCGCCCGGGTTGCTGGCGTTTTTATTGAATGCGGTGGGCGGCTGCACAATTACGTTGTGGATCATGGTTGCGGTGACGTGGTTGCGCTTGCATCCAGTACTGGTGTCGGGTAAGGAAATCACGACGGTGCGGATGCCGGGGTATCCGTGGACAGCAATCGTGTGCCTCATATTATTGGGCGGATTGGTATTATTGATGCTTTCCGATGCCGCATCTCAGTCGCAGGTGATATCGGTGGCTATGGTGTTTGGGTTTGCATCCCTCATGAGTTTTGTGGCGAAACGTTTCCATCCGAGTACCCGAAACCTTGAGTCGTAGCGGTGCGCATGCGGCTTTGACAAGCATCACAATTAGTGCAGTACACTCGGTTGTCATGACTTCTGCTTTTGCTACTGGCCTGGCCACGATTCATTCCAATGACACCGTTCTTGATGTTTGGTTCCCTGACCCCAAACTTTCCGACGATGTGCGCGAGTCGGGGACTGAGTTTCCCGATAAGGTGCCCGCTGAGTTGCATCCGCTCACCCATATTGATGCGGCTCGGGAAACCCGGCGGGAGGTGGTGTACACGCAGATCGCTTCGCTTGACGACGCCCCGCAGGATGCGTTTGATGCCTATCTGCGGCTGCATTTGTTGTCGCACCGACTGGTCAAGCCGCACGGATTAAACCTTGATGGTGTGTTTGGGTTATTGGCGAATGTAGTGTGGACGAATCATGGTCCGTGTTTACCTGCCGGTTTTGAGGCCACCCGGGCGAAGCTACAAACCCGAGGGCCGGTTGTGGTGTATGGGGTGGATAAGTTCCCGCGCATGGTGGATTATGTGATGCCGACCGGTGTGCGGATTGGTGACGCGGATCGGGTGCGGTTGGGGGCGCATCTTGCGGAGGGGACAACCGTGATGCATGAGGGGTTTGTGAATTTTAATGCCGGCACTTTGGGCAATTCCATGGTGGAGGGCCGGATTTCCGCCGGCGTGGTGGTCGATGACGGCACCGATATTGGTGGCGGCGCCTCGATCATGGGAACCTTGTCGGGTGGCGGCAAGGAGGTTATTTCGTTGGGGAAGCGCTGCCTGTTGGGGGCGAACTCCGGCTGCGGGATTTCATTGGGGGATGATTGCGTGGTGGAGGCCGGTCTGTATGTGACGGCTGGGACGAGGCTGACGGTGCGGGGTTCGGTGGCTGAGGCCTTAGGCTTGCAGGATGGGGATACTACGAAGGCGCTAGAATTGTCGGGGGCAAGCAATGTGCTATACCGGCGGCATTCGGTGACCGGCGCAGTGGAGGCCACCAATTGGAAGTCCGCCGCAGTGGCGCTCAATGATGCCCTGCATGCCAATAATTAGGCCGGCCACCGCCTAGCCTCTAACCCCACCTAGAAGGCCAGTAGTTTCGCTACTTGGTCGTGGTTGGTGGGTTCGTCGCCGGCGTCGGGGGTGGTTTCCGCATCGTGTGCGGCAGCCCAGAGGGCAAGGAGCTGTCCGTTGGTCAGCATATGATTCAGGGTTTCCAGCTCGGCGCGAATGAGCTGCACTCCGTTGGAGCGACCGGTGTTGAAGCGGCCCATTCGGGAGCCGAGGGAGGTGTCTAACCAGATGAGTTCCCGATCCACCAGGTCCACGATAAAGGGGATGGCGGAGGTGGATTTCACGTGCACGTTCATGGCAGTTTCCACGGTGCGGGGTTCGAAAATCTCCCCCGCCATTGCCTGACTGCGAACCATAATTCCGGCCACATTGTCGATATCATCGAATTTGTCCCCGGAAAAGCTGATGAGCTGCGGGATTGCGTACCGCACGGTTGGTAATTCCTGCCAAATCGTGTCCTTGATATCGACAAATTCGCAGGCGCCATCAGGGAGGGGCGCATAGGTGATGTCGCCGGAGTGCAGCACGGAGTTTTTCAGCCGGTTGCTGGACAGGTTGGTGTAGTCGAGGTAGCCCAATTGCTCCATGAGGAGCGCGTCGGCGAAGCACACGCCAAGATCAACATCATGCCCATACCAGTGGACGAATAGCCGCATGATACTGCCGTCACCGAGCGGTAGTCGCTGGCCACGGGCGAGCGCAAGTTTGCTTGTCGACGCTTCCCGCCGCACCAATTCCACAGGAACCGTGGAGCCAACGGAGACGGGCTCTGTGGGTGCGGGTGCGGCGCGCAACCGGTGGCACATGGCTGTCGTCAGAATGTCAAGTACCGCGGATTTTAGCCATGATTCCACCGGTGGATTATTGGTTTCTTTGAGCACGTTGCGGCCGCGGATTCGGAAGATTTTTAGGGGTGCGTCCCGGTTGCTGACGCCGTTGTAGCAGGAAATGAGGGTGGTGAGCCGGGCTTTCGGGGCCGCCTCTGCCAGGGTGCTGAGCAGGGCGTCTGCGGATGGTTTTTTGCTACGGGAAAGCCGCATGAGATGGTCAACGCGTCGAAGTAGGTTGCCTGGGTTGGTAGCTAATAGCCGGACGGCGGCGGGAACATCGTTGCGCAGCAGGGCTGCCTCCACCTGGGAGTTGAAGGTACGGTGGGTGGTTTTGCCGAAGATGATTGTCAGGTGGGTGTGGACTTCCGCCGCCTGCGGCAGTTCGAACGGGTGAACAGGGCGGAGAGCTCGGCGCCATAGTTTTTTGTGGCGCATCACCATGTCAAGATTGGTGTTATCAGTGAATCGGGCCAAGGCCCGAAGGATGCTGCGTCGTTGCGGCCGGGGGATGCTGCGCATGTCCAGGCGGAATTCGGCGCTGCTGAGCAGGTCAATAGCCCGGTCCGGTTCTTTGCAGTAAGCAGCCAATACAGTGCGGAGCACATCGGTTGCGGTACGTGCCAGGGCCAGGCCGGTATCGAGTCGTTCGTGCGGGTTGGAAATCTCGCAGAGGGCCGCGGCGAAGTTATCTCCACTGGTAAAACTGGTGGTGGCCATGAGTTCGGGCACGTTGATGCTTAGCTCTGCGATGACGTCGTGGAGGAATTCCCGGTCGGCGGGGCTAAGCGCCACCGCCTTGGCCCATTCATCCTGCACTAATTGTGGGGTGAGCTCGACGAGGGTGAGCCGCCGGAAATTCTGGGTCCAATCGGTGTGAGCCAGCTTGGTGCGTTCGAAGGTTTTTTCAATATCAGGGCGCCATCGGCCATAGGTGAGGTAGTGGTAGATCTGGATGAGAAACAGTTCAATGTCCGGCATGATGGCAACCTGCTCGGGGAAACCAGGAAACATGGGTTGCCAGGTTCGATTGGCGCCGATGGTGGTGCCTGCTTGGGTGATGAGGGTAACGAGTTCTTCGAGGGAGAGTTGTTGTAGTTCTTGCGGGTCTGCGATGAATCCCACGGTGAGGAGTTCCGCCAGAGCGGTGTGGGCTTGCGCCGCAGTAACCCCATCGGTAGTAGTGGTGCGAGTTTGGGGAATGATGCCGCGTCGCAGCATCGCTGGGGTAATCATGTCGGTGCTCCAAAGAAAAAACCGACCTCACCAGCGCTGGCGGAGGTCGGCTATGACGTGTAAGGACGAGGATAGTAAAACCTGTGTGTTTTAAAGGAACGAAGAAGTAACAGGCTTTTGGGTGCCTCGCCAGCTTTTCAGTATACCCCAGAATACTATATATATCAAAAATTTTATATGACTCGCCCCCGAATACACTGAGCGGCGAGGATAATGAAACCCGTGGTACTCCCCTAAAGTATGAAGAAGTAACGAGCTTCTGGTTGCCTCGCCGTGCTTATAAGTGTACACGCATTATTTATGTGCCGCATAGGGTTCTGTATGAATAATCACCTTGGAAGTGCGCGGTTTCCGGAACGCCCAAAGCTTATTGATAATGAAGTTCACCGGCATGGACACCAGGATGGCAATGGCGCTGGCATAATACAGCTTGGTGCGCAGTCCGGTGGAATCATCAAAAACGTCCGCAGGCAGGGCAATCGGTGAAGTGGGGTTCATAAGCAGCGTGGTAACCACCAGGCTCACCAAAAATGCCAGGACGCCCGTGGTGAGGAAGGCAATATATCCCCTAAACCAGCCCACTGCGGAAGATTTAAAGGTCCACATGCGATTCAGCTGATAATTCCAAGTGTTAGCAACCAGGAAGGCGATGGTCACAAAGATGTGGTACCAGCGAATATTGAAGCTGGTACCCAAGAGATTCATAAAAACGTCGTTTTGGTGAAGCCCGAATCCCCATTCGGCAATTTTTTTACTGAGGTACATGGCGAAGAGATTGACAAAAACGCCAGAACCACCCACCATGCCAAATTGAATAAACTGGCCAAGGCTATTACGTCCTTGATGATTACTATTCGCCAACGCGGATCTCCCTGAACTCATGGTGCATAACTTTTATGAGCTTACCCGGTAGTGCAGCGCATGAAATACATGGGGGGATAATCGGACAACACAGCACGTCGAAAAGCACAGCCAATTTTAGCATTATGGCTATTTCATTAATTGGCACGAAAATTATAGATTAGCTCATGTGATGGGGTGACACAGCTGCTGCAATATCAGCCGCAACCATTCATACTCATAGCGCCACCCCCATATGGTGTAACTAGCGGGTCGAGAACCCCCTGGGTATCTGAAGGCCATAACGACGCAACTCCGCTATAGAGTTTTTATCGCCTTTGCTATCAGATGGTGTGAGTGGGAATGTTATGGGATGAGCTAGATGCCCAGTACCAGTATTCCAGTTTTTCGGAGGGGTAAATCTAGGGTGTCCGCGGCGAGTGACGTCGACGTTCCAACCTTGCCGCTCAGCTATCTTTTGCAGTTTCCGTAATCGAGCGGGAATTCGTGGTCTAGCGATCGTAATCAACTCCTTTCACCTCTTTCGGTGAGTGAATGAATAGGTAGGGAGTGCACTAAGGCTCTGCCACAACAGTAGTGGCAGAGCCTTAAATCAACCTTGAACCATAGTTGGGTTTTGCTTATTGTCCAGCAAAAATAGCGGAGGATGTATTACTTCATCGCATTATCTTCGGCTTTACTCGAAAGTAGTAAGAATGCAGCCATAAAAATACCCCCGTATCCCACTTTCTACTACAGAATCACGCTCCCTCAATTGGGGTTATTACGGTATTGCAAGTCCCCATAACAGGGGGCTTGACAAATTACTTCTTTGCTAGCCGACACACACATTTGTCAATGTTTTCATCAGTTTCTGTCAAAGCCAATCGCACAAATGTGCGTGATGTCTGCCCATAAAATTCACCCGGCGCCACTAAAATTCCCCGCTCAGCAAACCAATCTACAGTTGTCCAACAATCCTCATCTCGGGTTATCCACAAGTACAGGCCAGCCTCAGAATTCACCACGGTGAAACCAGCATCAATGACTGCCTTGAGCAGTCGCACGCGACGCTGCGCATACCGTAGCCGCTGCAATGCTTCTTGGTCATCATCCTGGAGCGCTGCCACGAATGCGGCCTGAATCGGGTAGGGAACCATTAATCCTGCATGTTTCCGTAACTCAGTCAGCTCCGCAATGATTGCGGGATCACCGGCGAGGAAGCCAGCACGGTAGCTGGCTAAATTCGAGGTTTTCGACAAGGAATGGATAGCTAATAGGTTTCGGTGATCCCCCGTGGCTATTTCTGAAGACAGGATGGATTGAGCCTCACCTTCCCACACTAACCCCAGATAGCATTCATCGCTGGCGACGATCACATCATGGTCCCGAGCCCAGTCGATGACTTTGCGCAAGTGTGCTGCATCAAGGATTTTTCCGGTGGGGTTGGCGGGGGAATTGAGAAATATCAGGTCGATATCATCCGGGTTGATGCTCTCCTCGTCGAGTTCCCATGGAGTATCACTGCGCACAGGGGTGGCGCCGGCCAAGAGGACCCCTACCTCGTAGGTGGGGTAGGCGATTTCCGGAATGATGACGGTGCCACGGCAGCCGAGGAGGGTGGGGAGCCAGGCGATGGCTTCTTTCGTGCCGATGACGGGCAGTACCGCGGTTGTTTCATCATTGCGGGGAATGTGGTAGCGGCGTTCTAGGGAAGCGACTATGGCGTCGCGGAGCGCGGCCGTGCCAATGGTTTGGGGGTAGCCCGGGTAGGCGCCGGCTTCAGCGAGGGCCAATTGAATGCCGGGGGCGACCGCATCCACGGGAGAGCCGACGGAAAGGTTCACCAGCCCATCGGGGTGGGCACCGGCTTTGCGTTTTGCGGGCTCTAAGAGATTCCAGGGGAAATCCGGGAGAGTACTGCTTAATGTGATTCGTGCCATAATGGCTTTAGGGTATCACTTGGATGATTCCTGGCGATAGTCCGCGCCGGCACCGACCGCGGCTATGTGACCGCTATGTTTCGTTATGCGTGACGACGGTCTACACCTGTGGGGGCAGGTCGGCAATCCAGGGCACATCGAAGTCTTGGGGGCCTAGTTGCTGCGCTCCACCTGGCGAGCCTAGATCATCGAAAAAGGCGGCGTTAGCGTCGATGTAATCAATCCACTCGTCGGGAACATCATCTTCATAGAAAATGGCTTCGACCGGACAAGCAGGTTCGCAGGCACCGCAGTCTACGCATTCATCGGGGTGAATGTAGAGGGTACGCTGACCCTCATAGATGCAGTCGACGGGGCATTCTTCGACGCAGGCTCGGTCCATGACATCAACGCAGGGCTGTGCGATAACATACGTCATTGGTGTGTTACTTCTCCATGGTGGGGTTGGGTAAAAATTGGCGGTCAGTCACCCGGAGCTGGGTGAGAACTCCTTCGTGACCATGTATGTATTTTTTTCGGGTATTTTCATTAATACTCGGTATGAGTGACTGACCTATTATGTCACTTTTTGACAAATAGTGGCCAACTTCCACCTAGGGATCCGGCCACCATGAGTAATATACTGCGGATATTCGAACCGATGAGTTGGTCGCCGGTGAATGAAAATGTGAATGCGATGAGTATGATCCCACCCAACCACACCCATAGGGGGATGAGTGCCAGGTAGGGGTTTTTCGTCCAAAGCAATGCGGTTTTGGTGAGCACCATATTGAAAAAGAACGCAATGGGAATGGTGTAGGGTACCGCCACCCCGAACATCCAGGTCCCCAGGTAGATGACCTCTAGGAACATGCTGATAATGGCGCCTAGGCAGAGCCAGGCCATGCCGGCGACGGCCTCACCCCGGGTGGCGGTGCGGTAGAGTCGCTGCGTTACCGGCTGCTGCTTTGGTGACTGCTGCGGGGTGACGGGTTGTGGGGTCGCCGGCGGGGGTGTGTCCGGAGTTGGGGCCGGCGGTTCGGTATCGGTCACAACCCCGCGCCTCCCCTATGGTCGTCAGCCCTGCCTTCGCCATCAGTGGTGTTCCCGGCACCGTTGCTGCTCCTGCCGGCTTCGAGTTCGCCAGCAACCAGCGCTTCGATGGTATTCCGGGTAGACACGTTGACCACCGTGCCGATTTGGTAGTGCTCAAACCGGAGCAGCGGCTGGGTAATCAGATTGGAGAGGGCAAAGACGAAGGGGGCTTTTTCCGGGTCGATGATGGGGGCGAAGGCCGCCACCGGGTTGGTGTCGTTGATACTGCCGTCGGCGATCCATAGTTGGGTGGCGTGTGCTTTCATGGCCTGCACTTTTGCGGCCAGGGCTGCGTCGGAAAGCCGCACTTCAATGTCCGCGGAGGTAACGCAGGCGATTTCGTTTGGTTGCGGCATGCGCCATCCGGCGGTGGTGGGGGCGGTAATCACGGCAACGCCTTCGTCGAATCGCCGTCGGTCGGTCACTGCCCATAGGATGGGGGTGACCAGGTTGCGTTGTTCTACGGCCCTATGGGTGATTTCGTGGGCCTTGATGTGGTCGGGGTGCCCATAGCCGCCATCTGGCCCATAGGTGATAATCAGGTGCGGTGGGTGGGTGAGGAAGATGCTTTTGAGCTGTTCTACGGCCTCGTCACCGGCGTTCATGAAGGCTCGGGGGTGCTGGTTTGCCGGGTCGCCGGCCATGCCTGAGTCGCGCCAGCAGCCGGCGCCGCCTAAAAATGTGCCGTGGACCCCGAGGGTTTTCAGGGATTTTTGCAGCTCGCGGATGCGGAATCCGCCGAGTTGGTCGGCTTTGTCGGCGACCAGGTTGGCGTAGGGTTCGCCGATGACTTCGCCTTGCTCACCTAAGGTGCAGGTCACAACGAGCACGTTGGCGCCACGCATGGCTAGGTCGGAAAGCATGCCGCCGGTCCAGATTGCTTCGTCATCGGGGTGAGCGTGTACTGCTATGACATTGACGCCGTTCAGGTTTTTCATAAGGGTCCGTTTCATTGTGGGATATGTGTCGGTTATGTGTACAGTTGCGCGGTTGCCACTAGTTGGTTACTAGTTTTTGCTGTGCCAGGTGTCAACGGTGGCGTAGCCACGCGGCCATTGGTTCAGGTCTGGGCCCGGGCCGGTCACGCCGGTTCCTAGGACTTCCAGTCGGGTGTCGATGGCAATGACGGTGCGTAGGGCTTCGTCAATTTCGAGGTGAGCCAGGTGTTCGGTGAGTTCATCTTCGGTTTTTTTGCCGATGAGGTACTCGTTGATGAGTATTTGGGTGTCGGCCTGGCAAAACCCGGATCGATTCGACCCTAACAATCCAATGTTAGGGCATGCATAACTGTCGGCAAGATTTGCCCCACTTTTAGCCACGACTGCGTCGACTTGACCGCGGGGAATGAGGGTTTGCATGAGTTCATTCGTGTCCGCATTTTTCATGGTAGCGCGCACACCATGCCGGATGAGCGAGTTCACGAGGGTTTTTGCGGCACTAGCGACCACGGGGTCGGAGGGATCCACGCCAATGATGAGAGGGCGGTTGAGGGTTTGCAGGCCGATAGGATTGGTGGTGTTTTCGGGGGTTTCGCCGGTACTAGCCACGCCGGTTTCATCGGTAACGGTTGGTTCGGCTGGCTCAGTTGTAGTTTCTAGTGGCATGCCGCCTCCCGTGGTGGTGCCACCGGGTTTGTCCACGAGGGTGAGGTCGGTTCGGCGGTTATAGGCGATGCGGGTGATGAGTTCCGGGTCAATAATGGATCGGAGTTCTTTGCGGAGCGGCTTCGGGAGGTGACTGTTCGCCACGATTTCGAGCCCATATTGGTCGGTTTCGGTGCGCACTTGGGTGCCAGGCACGAGCGAATAAGCTTCCTTGGAGGTTTCGGTGGGGGTCACATCCATGAAGCTGATCTGACCGTTTTGGATGAGTTCAATGCCTTGGTCGGTGCTGCGAATCTCCCTAAAGTTCAGGTTTTCCACCAGTGCGGGTTCTTTGCCCCAAAACCGGTCGTTGCGGTTGAGTGTGATAAGCCCCCGGTTCCGGTCGTAGCTTTTCATGGTGAATTTTCCGGCGGACACGGGGATTGTAGAGCTGAGGGCGGTGGCGAAGCTCACGCCGCGGAGCACATGGCTGGGGAGGATATGGTCGAACAAGGTACGCCATTCGGCAATGTCTTTATTGAAATCCACTTCGATAGTTTTCCCGCCCCCGCTCGAACGTATGTCCGTAATGGCCCAATAGCCGGCAGGGTTGAGTGTGCCGGGGGTATTGAGCATGGAGCTCCACAGGTATTCAAAATCCGCCACGGTAATCGGCGTGCCGTCGCTCCATTGCGCGCCGGAGGCCAGCCGGTAGCGGACGGTTTTCACGGGTGCGGGTTTGTCGGTTTCCGCGTCATTACTATTTGCTGGTTTCGCGGCAGTGCTTGTCGACGTCGGCCGGGCGGCCGATACGCTTTGCGACGCCTGCCCTTCCGGGTGCTGGGCATTCGTGACGGAGACAACCTCACCATTGCGATTGAGCTCTTCTACCGTAACCACCAGGTCGGTATTGAGCCGCCCATCCACAAAAATGCTGGGCAGGGTGAGCCGGGCCAGGGTTTGGATGAATCTGGAATCGTCGGCAAGCAGATGCGGATTAAACCCGGAATGCACCGGATCAATCCCCAGGGCTAGTTCTTTGGCTTGTTTGCGGGGAGTGGTGGTTGTGGTGGTGGGCTGCGTGGCCTCGTTGTTGGATTCTTCGATCGGGGCGGGGCCGGGTGATGCGGCACAGCTGGCGAGGGTGCCGCTTACGCACACCGCTACCATCGATAGGAGTGAGGCGCATCGCAGTTTTGTCATAGGGACTAGTGTACTTCCCTACCCTACGGGTTATTTATTGCGGGCTTTTTCTTTGGAACGAGCCCGGGCCCGATCGGTGGCGTTGAGCAGAACCTTCCGCACCCGCAGCGAGTTGGGGGTGACTTCCACGCATTCGTCCTGGCCGCAAAATTCCATGGCCTCGTCCAGGGATAACACATGGGCCTTGGCGAGGGTGACGGTCGCATCCGCGGTGGCCGAACGCATGTTCGTCAGCTTCTTTTCTTTGGTGATATTAATGTCCATGTCTTCATCACGGTTATTGGCGCCAACAACCATGCCTTCGTACACTTCCATGCCCGGCTCGACAAAGAAATTTCCCCGGTCGGCGAGCTGCTGAAGGGCATAGGCCGTGACCTGGCCGGAGCGGTCGGCCACGAGCGACCCCGAGGCGCGATCCTTGATTTCACCGGCCCAGGGGCGGGATTCGATCGAATAGGAGTTCGCAATACCGGAGCCACGGGTTTCGGTGAGGAAGGTGGTGCGGAACCCGATGAGCCCACGGGCAGGAACATCAAATTCCATGCGCACCCAATCGCCGGACAGATTGGTCATGGAGGTCATGATGCCCTTGCGGTTAGCCATGAGCTGGGTGACGGCGCCCTGGTGTTCGGCGGGGGTGTCGATGACCATGTGGTCGAAGGGCTCGTACACGTGGCCGTCCACCGTATGGGTCACCACCTGGGGCTTGCCGACGGTCAATTCGAATCCTTCCCGGCGCATGGTTTCCACCAGGACGGACAGAGCCATTTCGCCACGGCCCTGCACTTCCCACGCATCGGGACGCTCGGTGGGCAGCACCCGGATGGACACGTTACCGATGAGTTCCTGGTCGAGGCGCGCCTTGACCACGCGGGCGGTGAGCTTATCGCCACCCCCCTTGCCGGCCAGCGGGGAGGTGTTCACGCCGATGGTCATGGAGATGGCCGGCTCGTCCACGGTGATGCGCGGCAGGGCGACGGGGTTTTCCACATCGGCGAGGGTGTCACCGATCATAATGTTGTCGATACCGGAGATCGCCGCAATGTCGCCGGCAATCATGGCTTCGGAGGTGGATTCCCGGTCCACACCAACGGTGCGAAGCAGTTCGGCGATCTTCACGTTTTTAATGTGCTGGTTGCCCTCGTCGTCGTAGTGGATCCATGCAACCTGTTGGCCTTTTTTCAGGGTGCCGGCGTGGATGCGCACCAGGGCGATGCGCCCCAGGAAGGATGAGGAGTCCAGGTTGGTGACATGCGCCTGGAGGGGGGCATCAATGGTGGCGGACGGCTCGGGCAACACCTCGTGGATGACGTCGAAAAGTGCCTGAAGATCGGCGGCATCGGGAACGTTACCGTTGCCCGGGTTTTCGGTGGATGCCTTGCCTTCCCGACCAGAGGCATAAAGAACCGGCAGGTCGAGGAGGGTTTCAGCAGCGGCCGCAGCCTCGGGATCGTCTAGCGCGGAGGCCAGTTCGAGGAGGAGGTCTTGGGATTCCTCCACCACCTCGTCGATACGGGCGTCGGGCCGATCGGTCTTATTCACCACGATAATGACGGGCATTTTGGCGGCCAGGGCCTTACCCAACACAAACCGGGTTTGCGGCAATGGCCCCTCGGAGGCGTCGACAAGCAATACCACGCCGTCGACCATGGAGAGCCCGCGTTCGACTTCACCACCGAAATCGGCGTGGCCGGGGGTGTCAATGACGTTAATAATGAGGTCATTGCCGTCTTTGCCTAGCCCCTTGCGGCGAATGGCGGTGTTTTTTGCGAGGATCGTAATGCCTTTTTCTTTCTCTAGGTCACCGGAGTCCATGACGCGATCAGCGACTTCCCCGTGGTCACCAAAGACGCCGGACTGTTCCAGCATGGCGTTCACAAGGGTGGTTTTACCATGGTCGACGTGCGCGACGATGGCGACATTACGAAACTCTGGATGAGACAACGAGTGCTCCTAGGGGGAAGAAAATGAAAACGAAACAACCTTACTCCACCACATGGGGGTAGCGCACATTCGACACTAATGGGTGAGGTATTAAACACGTCTTTGCGCAATATCGTCCCAGATCTCACCAAGCAGCTACACATGTGATATTTAGCTTTTTACCTGCGTTTTTTAGTTTTTTACCAATCTTTCTTTAGTGAGATCTTCTACCGTTCTCATTTTCGGGTTTTACCTGTGATTTTGCTTGAATTACAGCAGTGTAATGCTGATTTTTCTCTAACCCGGTCTTGACTTTCTGTCAGCTAATATTACTGTGATTACTGAAACGCAAGTGATTAATGATGCAATTGTGACTGGAGTGATTTATGGTTTTCCTTCTTAAAACCTTTCTCAACGAGTACACTCCCTTGGTGTACGAAAGGTCACAATGCGCCTTTATCACTCGTTATTCAACGTTTTATCAATCCAAACCACCACACTCTCTAACGTGAAAGGTTGCCACTGTGCTACCAGCGCTTTCTCGCCGCACCCGGCGCGCACTTGTTGGTGCGCTCACCGCAATTACCCTGACTGTGAGCGGAGTCACCGCGGCCTCCGCGGAAACCCCTCAAGAATTAGCTAAAAAGAAAGAAGAAGAAACCAAGATTGCCTTAACCGCAGCCATGGCCATTGGTGCCGGTAATCCCCTACCGGCAATGCCGATTTCACTCATGGCCGGCCCCCGGGATCTCATGCCCGTAGATAATCTCGGCCGCCCGAAGAAAGAGCTTCTCGACCAGGCCCGTAACTTTGCTAATTCCACCCCAATGCCGGATCAGATCCGTGGCGCCATTCTCGCCGGCGTGATGTTCTGGGAAGGCGGTGGCAAGTCGGAAATCAAGCTGCCGGAAGGCGCCACCCCCAGGTTCAAACAGTTCTATTGGCCGTCAATCGCTTCGAAGTGCATTAATGCCCAGTCCGATGCCATTGGTTCCGGCATTGCCGTACCCGGGCCCACCGTTATCCCGGTACCGGGTGCTAAGGAGGGGGAAACCGCTTTCCTGTTTACCGCATTGGGAACCGGCAAGCTTAACAAGACCGACATGAAGGTGTATTGGTTCAATCTCAATACATTCAAGAGCGGTATTGCACCCCTCGGGGGTAATGGTATTAATCCCGAAGGCCCAGCTACTGTGAGTGGCAATGCCCCCACTGGGAAGGGAAATGTCATTGCTGTAATGGATGGGTCAATCGACACGATAGAAAAAGAAAGTAATGCCCACTGCTCGTTTATTCCAACGGCCACTTTCTTTGAGGTGAACTAATGACAAATCTACATCCAGTGAAGGAAGAAACCTTTAACCTGAAGGCCAATACGAATATTGACCCCAAAGGCTTCCTGCGCCGGGTAGATACCTATCGGGAAACCGAATTCGGGTTATACATGGCGCGTGGTGCCGACCATCCGAATTTTGGCTATCTAGAGAGCTGGCTTCTGCCAGAACTAGGACTACGCGCTAATATTTTTCACTACCGCGATGGGGTGACCGAGCGGGAAGATATCTACATTGATGTGGTTGAGATTTCCGTGGAAAATGACGTGTGGACCACCCGGGACCTGTATGTAGATTTGATTTGGAATAACGGGAATGGTGTAGAGGTTGTCGATATTGACGAGCTTGCCGCCGCCACATCAGCAGGGTTGATTTCGGCTGAAGACGCAGAGCGTGCCATTGAGGTGACATTGGCTGCGGTGGAGGGGATTACTCGCCACAACGATAATCCGGCCCAGTGGTTGAAGTCGCAGGGCATCACCATTGATTGGGCGAAGAACGTTACTTTGGTGCCGGTTCCATAACTTCATCCGTCTTGTGAGTGTTTATAACAGCGTCACCGGTCATGTCTCCGCCGTGTGGCGCTGTTATTTGTTTGTTCCGCCAATGCGGCGGGACGAGAAAGTTCATGTCCAGAATTTTTAGAGAATGTTATAGGTATGGGTTCTACTGTTACGGTTTACCATAATGCAGATTGTTCCAAGTCTCGCGCCGCATTGGCGTATTTGGCTGAGCATGCGCCGGATCGTGAGGTGGTTGTGGTGAATTATCTCGACACCCCACCAAGCAAAAGCAAACTTGCTGAGCTTATACGGCGGGGTGGTATGGGGGCACACGATCTGATTCGCACTGGCGAAGCCTGGTACCGCAAATTAGCATTAGACGAGACCATGAGCGACGATGACTTATGTGCCGCCATGGCTCAGCACCCAATACTTATCCAACGTCCCATTATTGAAACTGATAGTGGCGTGGTCATAGCCCGCCCCATAACAAAGATCGCGGAGGTCTTATAACCCCATGTTGAACTGGATGAAAAAGGCTGCGGTTGCCGCAGCGATTGCGATAGCTTCTTCAACCATAGTGGCACCACCGGCGGGTGCTATCGCTGGCGGCCGCGTGAATAATGCCGACAGCCTGGCATTGCTTATTTTGGGTGGGTCGCAATGCTCCGGCACGGTGATCGCTCCCGAATGGGTGGTGACCGCGAAGCACTGTGTTCACCAGGGGAATTCTGCGATCTTCATTAAGAAGGAAAATTATTACCCCAAAGAGGCGGTGTTGCACCCCAAGAACGATTTGGCGTTGATTCGCCTGGATCGTCCGACGAACGCCACCCCCACGCCATTAGCAACTTCGCATTTGCAGCCGCAGGAGCGGGCAACTGTTGCGGGTTGGGGTGGTAACGAGCTCACGGGTGCGCTCATGGCCGACGCGGTGGTGCAGCGGCGGGTGCATAATCTGCCCGATCCACTGGCTGGGGTGACGGTGATTGAGTCTCAGATCGAGCGGGGGCGGATCCAATTGGGTGATTCCGGCGGTCCGCTTTTCGACGACCAAGGGAAGCTAGCCGGTGTGCAGTCTGCGGCTGCCGGCCCGGGGACGGTGGCGTTCCACGTGCCGGTGACGGAGAATGCGGAGTGGATTTCCCGGCATGCGGGCATCCCCCAACCGCAAATGACGGACCAGCCCAGTGATGATGTGGATGCTGCGAAATATCCAACGGTAGTGCCGCAGCCGCGGATCCCGGTGACCGGCAGCTCGGTGTTGGAGTCAGTGCTGAATTATGGCCTGGATTTGCGGTCTATCCCCATCCCCATGTCCAGCTAGTTTTTGATGATTCGGTGATATAGTGGGGTAGAATCCCACCCAAATTTCACCTGTGACACTTGGGTGGAGTACCCGCCCACAGCGTTATTATTCCACAATGGGATGGACGGTAAGTCCCGAAATAATACCTCCTCGGCCTGATGGTAGTAGCTGATCGCGGCCGCGGGGGTTTTTGCTTTATCACCGGCGGCCACGAGGCCGTCGAACTCCTCCGAGGTGTAGTCGCCATTATTGGCACTGCCGCCGGTGGCGAACGAGGTCACCAGGAAGTTACTGATGAGGGGGTAGTCAGCCTGCCAACCGGCACGAAACGAACAGCCAATAGTGTGGCGGGTGATGTCATTCCGTAAAGCCTTGTAGTTAGGGTAGGGTTTACCGACCGCCTCAATACCCAGGTTGTCTTTGAGCTGTTCAACTACGGCATCCACCCAGGCCCGGTGCCCACTGTCAGCGTTGTAGGCGATGGCAAATTCGCCAATGTAGGGGGAAATAGTGTTCGCCTGGTCCCAGAGTTCCTTAGCTTTGGTGGGGTTGTAGCGCAGCACCTGGTGTCCGGGGATGCTGGCGGAATACCCCTTGACGATGGGGGCGGTGAAATCGACCGCCGGGGTATACACGTTGTTGTAAATGGTGGTGGTGATTTCTTTCCGGTTGATGGCCATGGAGATTGCTTGGCGGCGCAGGTTTCCCTCTTCCCCGCTGAAATATTCCAGTTTTTGGGGGATGGTGATGAATTGGTTGACGGCGGTGGGTTGGTTAATCGCCCGATCCCCCAGGACAGTTTCGAACGTCGAAAAAGCATTCGGTGGCATGGTTTCTAAAACATCTAATTTGTTAGTCAGAAGATCCTGATAGGCCTGCTCAGCCGTGGGGTAAATCATGAATCGTAGCCCGTCGTTTCGGCTCTTCCGGGGACCATCGTAATGGTCGTTGGTCAGCACCCGGATTTCTTTATCGTGTGCCCAATCCGCCAGCATGTAGGGTCCGTTGCCGATGGGGTGTTCGCCGAAGGCCGCCATGTTCTCGAATGCCACATCAGGCAGTGGGTAAAATGCGACATGTCCCAACCGGTCGGGGAAATCCGCCAGGGGTTCGGCCAGTTTAATGGTGAAGGTTGTGTCATTGATAATTTTTAATCCGGTGAGTGTGCCACTGCCGTCCGCGGTGTACCCTTTGATCGGTTTGAAATAATTACTCAAGGACTGTTCGTGAGAGACCGCGTAATTCCAGGCTTTCACAAAATTATGGGCTTTCACCTCGGTGCCGTCGGCGAATCTGGTTTTCCGCAGCGTCACCGTGTAGGTGCGATCGCCGTCAAAATCAATGGATTTAGCCACATCATTATGGGTTTTGCCGTCGGCATCGTAATACACTAGGCCGGCAAACAGGGCGGTGATGACTTTCGTGCCGCCGGTTTCATTGGTGTCGGCCGGCAGGAGTGGGTTTTGCGGCTCCGCACCCCACACGGTGATGAGCTTGCGGGAAACCTCGTCCGCGCCGTTTCGGCGCACCGCCGCATTACAGCCCGTGAGCACGAGGGCAGCAATGGTAATGGTGGCAAGGATGGTCGCCACAGTGCGGATCTGATGATGTATCGGCATGACGCATTGACCTCCAGCAACGTAACGCGTTACTCCACATAGTATGTGATGAAGTCGTAGGCGCGGTGCACAACCTGCTCGGCATCTAACCTGGTGGTGTCGATCCGTAGCGTGGGGACAAGGTCACCCAAATCCGCGGGCTGCGCGGCATAATGGTGTTGTTCCTGCTCAGCCCACATTTCCCAGTAGGGTTCATAATAGGGGTCGCGTCGCATGGCCCGCCGGTATCGGGTTGTAGCTTCGCCGATGAGTATGATCGCCACCACCCGGTGATCGCTTATCGACGCGGCCTGCAGCGTTTCGCCGGTGACTGTACCAGCGCCCTCGATGATCTTCGCGCCCGGTGGGACCGGCACCCACTCCCCCGCCCGATCATTCGCCCAATCCCACCGGTAGTAGCCGGGATCGGTGGATTTGAGCACGCTGGTGGCAATGATGTCGGACCCCGCGGCCAGCCCAGACCAGCCGGGATAAAAATCATCCATGTGAATCACGGGCAACCGCAACAGAGTCCCCAGGCGAGTGGCCAGGGTGGTTTTACCGGAACCGGAGGGGCCATCGACCAGCACAATCATGGTGTTTCAGGCCCCCAGGAACCGGAACGACCCACACCACACCGCAATGATGATGGACATGACCCCGGCGATAACACACCCCACCACCAGCAGGGTTTCCGCCCACCCCCACCGGGATTCCCGCGCCCACGTGCGGGACACATCCCTCCCAAAGCCCCGAGCCTCCATGGCAGTGGCCAGCTTCGTACCCCGGCGCAGGGCTAAAACCAGCAGGCCAAACGTCATGGTCAGGGCCCGCCGAACCCGATTATGCCCGTCAAGCCCCCGCACCCGGCGGGCCCGCCGCATCGCCTCCCAGTCGCGCTGAAACAAGCTCACAAGCCGGGCGCCGGCCACCGTCCCAATGACAAACCTGGGCGGAAACTTGAGAATCTGGCTGAGCCCATCCCCCAGCTCGGTGGGGTCGATGGTGCCGAGCAGCACAATGACGGGCAGGCCCACGGCCAAAACCCGCACCATGATGGCGGCAGCCAACCCCAACGAATTATCGGTCACATGTGCGAAGGCGAACGAGAAATATTCCCGACCCTCAGGCCGGCCATACAACGCCATGGAAATACCCGACACCGGCGCTATCAGCACGATCGGCAGGCCACGGCGAAACAGCACCCGGTAGCTCACCCCCAGAATTGGGGCGCCGATGATCGTACACGCGAGCGAAACCAGGGCGGACACCAGGTCGATACTCACCAACAGCGGGGTCGTAAACACCAGGAGCGCAATGACCCGGGCAACCGGGTTAGCAGCCTGAAGATTCATGCTCACCCCCGGAAACGGTCCTGGTCATGGTTCGGGTATGGTCGGCCATGGCATGGTGAAACAACTCATCATGGGTGACCGACACCACGGTCACCCCATCATCGGTGAGTCCCCGCAACAACTGCACCAATTCAATAAACGTGGTGCGATCCTGGCCAAAAGTAGGCTCGTCGAGAAACACCACCCGCGGCGTATTAATAAGCATTGTGGCCACGCTCAGGCGTCGTTTTTGGCCGCCAGACAGGCTAAACGGATTCGCCTCCGCCAACTGTTCCAACCGCAATTGGGCCAGAATCTCCCCGGCCCGCTGCCGAACCGTTCCCTCCGGCAACCCCAACACCTTGGTGGACACCAAAAGTTCCTCCAGCACCGTGCGAGCCACAAACTGGTGCTCGGGATCCTGAAACACATACCCCATGCGCCGGGCCAGATCCCGGGACCTCCACTTGTAGGGATCCCCACCCAAACCGGCGGCAATGTCGGGGTGCACCCCAACCGTGCCGGCGTGAGTGGGCAGTAGCCCACACATGCTGAGCAGCAGCGTCGACTTCCCCACCCCGTTCGGGCCGGTAATCACCGTCGACGCCCCCCGGGGAATCGACCAGGTGATCGGCATCATTCCCGGCAACGGCTGCCGCCACCCGGTCACAACATCGTGCAGATCAATGGCGCTTTCCCCCAACCCGGCCGCGCGCCCACCAGGCTCAAACACCGGATCGTGCCCGGGCATCCAGATGCCCGCGCGGGCGAGACTGTCACCGTAGTCGGCGATGATCCGGCCGATAGGGGCGTCGACAAGCAATTGGCGTTCCCCCAACACCATGCACCGATCAACCACCCCCTGCCAAGTAGCAACCCGGTGCTCAACAATGATCACGGTCGCACCGGTCTCCGCGGCCACCCGGGTGACGGCACGCACCACCTCCTGCACCCCGGCAGGGTCCAGGTTCGCGGTCGGCTCATCCAGCACAATGATGTCCGCCCCCATCGCCAACACGCCGGCGAGCGCTAACCGCTGCTTCTGGCCCCCGGATAATTCCGCAGTCGGATGATTTAGCGGCAGGTCCAACCCCACCAGCTCCAAACCACGGCGCACCCGGCGCCATGTTTCCTCCCGGGAAACCCCCAGGTTTTCGCAACCAAACGCCACATCATCGCCAACCCGGGAAGCAATCACCTGCGAATCCGGGTCCTGCAACACCATGCCCACCACGCCCGACACGGTGAGCTCCCCGGAGAAATCGCCGTCGTCGCTGCCAAGCACCCCGGCGATGGCAGCCAGGAGCGTTGACTTGCCGGAACCCGACGCCCCTAAAAGCAGCAGCTTTTCGCCCCGGTCCACGGTAAAATCCAGGTCGGAAAAGGCGGGATTCTTCCGGCTGGCATGTCGGTACCCAAAGCCCCGCGCAGTAATGATTGCCATGGCGTTACCTCACACCCAACCTCACGTGGGTTAGGCGTCCACCACGGCGCGTCGTTCCCGGCCCACCGCAAACCGGTCCAGCGCCCCGGTGCGGGCCAGGGAAATCACCAGGAAATACCCCACCCCACCAGCTAGAACCGCGCCGGACACCAGCAGGGAGCCTAGGTACATGGTGTTGTATGCCATGCCCTTCGCGGCGTTACCGGAGATAAATAATTCCAGCACGAACGCTCCCACGGCGGACCCCATGCCGGCCAGCACCGAGGTGACGAGCCCGAATTTCCGGTAGACGAAAACCGCGAAAATGAGCTCCGCGCCCAAGCCTTGGGCCAGGCCGGAGTACACGGTTTCAATGCCCCACTGGTTGCCGATGCCGGCGGAAACGCAGGCGGCTACCACCTCGACAAAAATGGCGGCGCCGGGCTTACGGATGACCAGGCCACCCACGACGCCCCCGAGGAGCCACATGCCGGTGGCGATGCCGCCCAGGCCGGGGGTGACGGCGTTAGCGGCGGTGTACCAGGCGTAGCCCACGCTGTTCCACACCCAGAAAATAAGGCCGATGGTGACCGCGAACACCGCAGCGATGATGATGTCGATGACCCGCCACGCCAGCAGTGGGCGGGCCGGATTGGAACTGATGGTATTGGCCATGTTCATGATC
This sequence comes from uncultured Corynebacterium sp., assembly GCA_963552855.1. Lineage (GTDB taxonomy): Bacteria > Actinomycetota > Actinomycetes > Mycobacteriales > Mycobacteriaceae > Corynebacterium. The sequence continues at coordinate 23,016 of CAUVMZ010000010.1, forward strand.
TCTTTCTTCCTAGCGCCGGTATGACCCGGATCAGGTTCAACGATTCGACGCACCCATGTTTTGCGCCATCTCAGCCCACCTATATCAGGGGTGAACACTCGTGTATTTTTAAGCAGAATATAAAACGAATCTGCGTAATGCAAGCCTTATCGGGGGTGGGCCGCTGGGCGCTCTATTCTCCAGCAGGCCCAGTTGACCGCAGTCGAAGCCCTCGTGTCCGCCGCTACCCGAATCACTATGCGAACGATACGCGACCGGTTAACGGGCGACCTGATGAGCCTCGATGGCCTCCACTACCAGCCGATGGAGCGGTGCCGCTACCCCGGCGCGGCCGGCCATGCGACAAATGGCCCCCACCTGGGCATCTAATTCGTTGGGGTTGCCGGCCACGATGTCGCGTTGCATGGAACTGGTGCTGGTGGGGTCTTGAATGTCGATGAACGCCATGGTGTCGGCCACAATGGTTGCGGGCAGTGCCACCTGGCTGGCCTGGGCCACGTGGGCGGCCTCGGTGATGAGTGCACGCAAGCTGTCCCGGTAGGTGGTGCGGAGCACGCCGATGGGTTGGTTCATGAGTGCCCCGAGGGCACCGAAGGTGGTGACGAAGAGCGCCTTGGCCCACACGTCGGCGAGGATATCATCCCGAACGATCGGAGTTATAGGAGTTTTCGATAAGATTTCGGCGAGTTGGGCGGCAAGATCCCGGGTGTCGGGGTGGAGGCTGCCGAAGGTGAGGGTTTGAACATTGCCGTCGTGGCAGGTGATTCCGGGGGCTATTCTGGTGAGGAAGCTGCGTACAACACCCGGGATAACGCGTTCAGGTCCATATTTTTCTACGGCCAGATGTGGCATTTCCACGGAGTTTTGCGTGGTCAGGATAGTGGTTGTGGCTGGGAGTTCGGGCAGGTCCACGGGGCCCAGGGTTTTGGTGGCAAAAATAACGAGGTTGGCGTCGTCGGGAATGGTGTGGGCAACGTGGGCGTCGATGCGCAGGATACCATCGGGGCTACGTAATTCCATGGGTGATCGACTGAGCCAATCAAATGTGGCGCCTCGGGCGATAAAGGTGACGTCGGCACCGGCTTGGGACAGGTGCATGCCAAGCCAGGTTCCGACAGCCCCGGCACCATATACTACAATCTTCATAATTTCTACTGTAAGTGAGGTTTCATTATGCCCAGTGGTCTTGCCGCATTGCTTGACGACGTGGCCCTGATTGCCAAAGCCGCCTCTGCCAGTGTTGATGATGTGGCTGCTGCCGCGGCTCGCACATCGGCCAAGGCCGCCGGTGTGGTGATCGACGACACTGCCGTCACCCCACGGTTTGTGGCGGGTGTGACACCGGCGCGGGAGTTGCCGATTATTTTCCGCATCGCCAAGGGCTCGGTGGTGAATAAGATCGCCATTATTTTGCCCATCTGTTTGTTATTGAATGCCTTGGCGCCGTGGGCGCTCACGCCACTGTTGATGGTAGGCGGCCTGTACCTGTCGTTTGAGGGTGCGGAGAAGGTATGGGAGTTTTTCTCTGGTCATAATGAGGAGGCGGAGGAAAAGGCCGCGGCGAAGGATGAGAATACATTGGTGCGGGGTGCAATCACCACGGATTTAATTTTGTCCGCAGAGATCATGGTGATTTCGCTGAACGAGGTGGCCACCAAGAGTTTTTGGATGCAGCTTGTGGTGCTGATCGTGGTGGCCTTTGTGGTGACGGTCATGGTGTATGGCGCGGTCGCGGTGTTGGTGAAAATGGATGATGTGGGGTTGAAGCTGTCCGCAGGAGAGAATGTGTTTCGGAAGAGGTTGGGCCATGGGTTGGTGACGGCCATGCCGAAGGTGCTGCACACGATTTCTATCATTGGCATGTTTGCCATGTTGTGGGTGGGGGGCCATATTCTGCTGGTGGGGGCGAACGAATTGGGGTGGCATGCCCCCTATGAGTTGGTGCACGGGTGGGCGCATCATGTGGCGCACTTGGGCGGGTTTGTAGAGTGGCTGGTGGAAACGCTGTGTTCGCTGGTGATTGGCCTGGTCATGGGGGCGATCGTTGTAGTGGTGCTGCATTTCATTCCTCGTCGTAAGGCGAAAACCCCCGAGGGTGCGCATGACGTCGAGGGGAAACCTGCGACCTCTGACGAATAGGCGGCAGGTATTTGTCAGGCATCCACCCCCGCAGTGTTATCGGACAACATTGTCTGAGCTGCAAGGATTGCGCGTCTAAGATTAGGGGGCGCAAGTTTTTAGTCGCGGGAGTTTTACCAGGCTTTCGCTGAATTAAGCTAAAAGGAGTAATGGCATAATCGGCGAAAGGGTAAGACTATGAGGCGGCCGGCGCAGCGACGATTCGGGAAGATGGTGACAACGCTACTGCTTCTCCCCTGTTTGAGTGGTTGCGCCATTCCGTTTGCCCAGCAGTTCGCCACCGGCACTGGGGGTGTGTCTCCTTCGACCTTGGTTGCTGTTCCCACCGCCACGACTTCGGCTGATGATGCATCGGCCAGTGGTGATGTGTCGGCCGGCACGGCGGAGGGTTCGTCGAAAAGCTCGAAGAAGTCTAGTGCCGGCGGGGAGGAAGGTGACGACCTTGTTGAGGATCCCAAATATTATTCTGCGTGCACGTTCCAGCATCGCAGCAAGGATGGGTTGCCGGAGGGAGAGAAAAAACCGGTTTCGGAGGCCGGTTCGGCCGATTATCCGGTGATGAAATTTCTGGGCATGGCCCGCACAGTGCAGGGGGACACGTTTGTGTTCATCAAGTTCAAGCCGCCGATCACGAACTCCCGGGAGACAAATTTTACTCTTTATCCGAATCAGGAGCGTAAGGAGTTCATGCAGATTCGGGTGGCACGGGATGCGGTTACGAGTACAACCTATGGGCGCGATAACCCGAATGACCTGTCCAATCGGGAGACCGGTAGCAAGGAAGCGTATTTTGCTAGGGATCAGATTAACGATCCACGGTACAGCAGTAATGATGTGATTTTGGCGCGGATTGATAAGAAATATTCCCGCTCGTATCGGTTGGAGTCGGTGCTGACCATGGAGACCGATACGACGGTTTCGGAGTGTGCGTATAATCCCGACGATCCAAATAATAAATCTTCGTAGGGGCGGTATCGCACGTGGTTATTGCAGGTTTTTGAAATAGCGGGCGACTGGCCACCGCTGATAGCCTGCCGCTTCGTAGGTATGTCGGGCGGGTGCGTGCCCCGGGTCGCCGCCGGTTTCGACCATCATCATGGTCATGCCGGCTGCCCGGGCCCGGTCGTGACTGTGGTTCATGAGGGCGTGGCCGATGCCGCGGCGTTGAAATTGTGGGTCGACGGCCAGAATATACACTTCACCCATGGAGTCTTCCGGGTGGATTCGGGTACAGACCCAGCCCGCTAGTTGTGGTTTTTCCGAACCGTTCTGACCTTGCAGCATTGCCACATCCACGGTGTGTGGTTCGTTGTCGAGGATCTGCCCCAAGTCGCTCAGCTGCCGTTTCTGCCATTCCTCCGGGTAGAACGCATCATAGACGAAACCGGGCACAGCGGTTTTGAGCTGCGGAAATACCGGCTCCCAGGCTCGTAGCGCCAGGTCGAGGGCGGCCTGACGCATTGGTGGTTCATAGGGGATAATGTTCATGTTGGTTGTTTCCATTCTATTTTTGCTTGTCGACGCGCAACGCTAACGATCATTGCCTAACGTATCGCCTACCTTGTGCTTCTCGATCCGCAAAAGCGATCATGCGCCACAGTGATTCAATCCTATTTCCAGCAGCTGAATGAGCTCCCCTGTGAGTTCATCATCGTATATATGGTTCAATAACGTATACCTTCATTCCCCGCAGCGACTCTAAATCGACTACCGGGTCCATGGCCGCGAATTTGCGCACATTCGCCTGGTCGATAGCGATCAAAGGGTCATTCCAATCAGGGAAATCGAAGTCTTCATCATTAACCCACAACGCTAAAAACGGTCTCTTTAGCTCCAGGT
>CAUVMZ010000011.1:0-26841 GCA_963552855.1 uncultured Corynebacterium sp.
TATCTCGGTCGTATGTATTTAGTATTGATGATTGTAACTACTAGTATGTATGCTTGGTGGTGTGAATGCACGCGAACGTTTGGTGGATGCCACTCAAGAACTGTTATGGGAACAAGGCTATGCTGCGACTAGTCCAAAAGATATTCTTCATCGGGCTGGTGCAGGACAGGGTAGTATGTATCATCACTTTGCTGGTAAACAGGAGCTGGCAGTTACTGCCCTTGAGGCTAGTGCAGCAGCGATGCGTTCCGATGTGGAAGCTTTGTTGGATGTGAAGAGACCAGCTATGGAGCGTCTCATTGCATATTTGGAACGTCAGCGTGATTCGTTACGTGGATGCCGCATGGGTCGTATGACATATGATGCTGACGTGCTAGCAACTCCAGAGCTGCTAGCACCAGTATCGCGGGCCTTGGGCTGGCTGGTTGATACCATCGCCGAAGTGATTCGCCAGGGTATTGATGCTCAGGAATTTCCTGCAAGCGTGGATGCCCATCAGCTTGCTTCTATGGTGGTTGCCACTGTACAAGGCGGTTATGTCTTGGCCCGTGCTCAATGGAATCCAGCAGAATTTGATGCTGCTGTAAATGGTGCTGTCACTCTTCTGCGTGCGTGGAAAAACAATGGGCATTCCGCTTGACCATTCCACCAGTGCTATGAAGTCAAGATTTGGTTATTTTGACTGCAAGTCTCTGTTGACTGTTTATGGCATTACCCTTGCCTGACAACTACAAATTTGTGACTAACTCTACTCGCAATTATGTAATCAAGGAGAATCGCTAATGTATGCTATGCAATATCAAGTTGGTCTTCCCGCCGACTATAACATGCAAATCGTTCGGGATCGGGTAAAGAAGACTGGACACCTGATGGATGGTTTTGCGGGCTTGGAATTTAAGGCCTATCTCATTCGGGAAAAGTCTAAAGGTGCTGGTCGCAATGTGTATGCCCCGTTCTATGTCTGGCGTAATATCGATGGAATGCGCAGTTTCTGTTGGGGAGAACCGGGCTATTCAGCAATCGTTCGTGATTTCGGTCGTCAGCCGATTCAGGACTGGACCATTCACCGCATTGTTAGGGGGCCAATATCCTATGCTGATGCGCGTAGTCTTACTCTCACTACAGTGTCGCTACCAGTCGATGTCGCACCCTCTCTGTGTCTAGATTCTGTCACCCAAGACTTCTTGAACAGCGTTGCTGATTCTACGGTTACACTTGTCACCGCAGTTGATGTCACTAACTGGAATGCTATTTTTGTTGAGCTTAGTAACAGGGAATCAGATCAGAGCGTGACCGGTTCCCTCTCTTATGAAGTGCTACATGTGTCGTGTGGAAGCTAGTTTCTTTATCTCATGCTTGCCTGAAGCTTTTGAGGAGAAGGAATTAATTGTTGAAAATTAATTCCTGAAACCGGGTGGTCCGTTGCCAGGCTTTGGAAACCCCCTTGGTCCGCTTTGAGGCTTCTCAAACGAATAATAGTGCGGAACCACAAAAAACTTACTGCCGGTAATCCTGATTTCCGCGGCGTGGGCCTCATCCATACTGGTATCATCTGTCACAAATTGTATGCAATGATCCGACCAATAGAATGGTCGCTCTATCCGCGGGTCCACATCCCATATCTCAAGGATGGTCCGATCGTGGGTATGTATCAGATCAATGGTGGCGTCGGTAATGTAAAACTCATAGTGAGCGCCATAATACGTCCAGATGCCCGCCTTAATATAGACGTCATTGTCGAAAAACCAGGATTCGTGGGTAATCCACAGCTCGTCGCGGAATTCGTTATAGGCGTAGTCGTAAAAATCTGATACCGATATCATTCCCCCAATATAGCGATAACCCAGCTAGCGGCGTCGTAAAGCTTCTTAAATGTATAGGGAAACAGGATATACTGATTTTGGGGTAGGCAGGCTAAACTAATGCGCAATCACATCAGGAAGGGAACCATGGCCAATCCGGAAGAGCTGCGCAAACAAGACCAACGCCTGCCAAAACCCAAGCGCGCATACCCACGATCACGAGTGACCCAATCGCTGTATCTGCTGATAACCATCGTGATCGTGGCCTGGCTGGTGTCGATGATCCCCTAATTAATTACCCGGTGCTGGGCGGCGGGATGCCTCCGCAATCTTATGGAAGAGTGGCATCTCGTTCAGGTCATCAATCAACACAATATTGCCCTGGGCGTTACGCAAGGGCACGCACCAGTTCGGGTATTGCTCTTTCGCGGTGCCCGGCTGGTTTTGCACATTCTCGTCACCAACCATATCCACCAGGGCCGTGCACGTTAGTGCTGCCGGCGTGTGTGCCACAAACCGGTGTGCTGCTGTCACCAGCACTTCCACGTCGCCCCGCTCATCCCGGGCACGGCCGTGGAAATTATCCATGTGGAAGTCTTCGCCGGCGAAACCACCTTGCTCCAGCATCCGGTTGAGCACCTCGGCCTGCCAGTTCAGGTCATTATTGAGCTCATCGTCAAGATTGCTCTTGAGCAGGCCCAACTCGTTGCGCAGCGTGATATGCTTGCCGCGCAAGAACCCCGCGGTGGGCGGCAGATCGTGCGTGGTCACCGATGCCAAACATGCCTTCCGGTACTCCTCCAGGCGCCGCGCCCCACCATACGGTGACCCCTCGAACCACAGCACGCTCGTGCCCATGATGCCATACTGATTCAACACATCCTGCATCCAGGGTTCGAACGTGCCCAAGTCCTCGCCGATCACCACGGCGCCAGCCCGCTCGGCCTCCAGAGCTACGATGCCCACCAGTGCTCGGAAATCATAGTTCACATAGGTGCCCGTCTGCGGCGACTGATTGCGGGGCATCCAATACAGGCGGAACAGGCCCAACACGTGGTCGATCCGAATACCACCCGAGTGTCGCAAAATAGTTCGAAGCATGTCGCGCCAGGGCTTATAGCCGGCTTCCGCCAACCGCTCGGGGTGCCACGGCGGCTGTGACCAGTCCTGGCCGTATTGGTTATAGTTGTCCGGCGGCGCCCCCACCGACGCGCACGGTGCCAGCACATTCGCCAGGGTTTCAGCATCGGCGCCGAAGGGGTGCACGCCCACGGCCAGGTCGGCCATGATACCGATCTTCATGCCGGCGGCAGTGCACCGGGCCTGGGCGGCGGCTAACTGCTGGTCACAGATCCATTGCAGCCACATGTAAAAATCCACCGGCGGCTCGTCTTCGGCATGATTACCGGTACCAAGCTTGGCGATTTCCTGCTTCGCGCACCATTCGGCAAACGCCGTTAACCCGTCGCCTTCCCGGTGAATGTAGTCGCGGAATAATTGTTCCCGGGTTTCATCGCGGCCGGCGTGGAAGATCTCCCGCAGGGCCCGCAACTTGGCCTCATAGATGGGGTCGCGCTCAATCTGAACATTATCCCGATTATGCTCTCGGAACTGGCGTGCGAGCTCCGTCACTTCGGCGCGCACATCCTCCGCCAATAATTCGATCTCGGGGATATCCTCGATGCGAATATAGATCGGGTTGATAAACCTTCGGGTGGTGGGTAGATAAGGGGAATCCTCCACCGGCGGGAACGGTTCGGCCGCGTGCAGCGGGTTGATGAGTAGAAAATCGCCCGCACCATTATTGGCCAAAGTTTCCCCCAAATAGCCAATGTCGCGGAAGTCGCCAATGCCCCACGAATCAGAAGATCGCACCGAATACAGTTGTGCCATCACACCCGCTACTGGATTATTGATATAGGTGTCGGTGGTGGACAGGTGCGTTGGTGTCACGACCAGGGTGCAGCTATGGGAAATATTGTCGGATACCAGGGTGATGGTGTGCCAGCCCTGCGGCAGGCCCGTGGGGAGCTGGAAGGTGGCTTCGCCCCAGATCACGCCGTCGATATCGCGGGGTGGTTCCCAGTTTTCCAACTGCTCGGTGATCTCCAACACGGAGCTGTTTTCGAAAGTAATGAACAGTTGGTCAACAGGTTTGCCGTCGCGCACATGCACATTAAAAGCTTGGGATTCGGTATCGGTGGTTACGATACAGCGGGGGAGTGGCCGGGAAAACTCCTGGTCATGGCGGCGTTGAAGCGCTGCCTGGACGGTTTCTTCGCTGGGCCGTTTATCATAGTCGGCGCCGTCAAAGTCAATGGCGGCTAAGTCATCGACGCTATAATCGTTCAACCCAAGGTCTACCCCCATACAGTGGAGGATTTTTATCAGAGTGTCATCCGATACCCCCAAGTAGTGGCCGCCATAGGCGGTGTAGCCCGTTGCAATGCTGTGCTCTGTAGCGAGTTCACGTAATAGATCTTGATATCCCACACTTCACTATTGTGCCATTATGTGTGCCATTCCTCCTAGAATATCAGATTTTCTTTTATTAAATTAGGGTTATTCTTGGGAAAACCGCACGATAGCCCCCATAATATGGGGCAAATTTTTGCATGGTATGCAGGTGTCTGTAGCAGATAACACAAGAACAATGGTGCGCAATATATCCACAGGTGTTGCTGATGCTGTTTGGTTCTGTCCGCTTGTCGACGCCCATTCGGTGGGCGGGTCCGTGAGCCGATTCGCCAGGATTGTGACAATCGGGTGCCCGGTAAGAGATAATAAGCTATTACGCACATTTTGGTAGCCACGGAAAGGGAACCGCGCCATGGAGGAAGTCCACACTCCCGCAGAATACGCCGTCGGGGAATCCGACACCTGCCTCACCGCCCTCTTGGGTAGCGCCGCAGCCCGCCCCTACGGGGTGATTTTCACGCGGCCGCAAAACTTCGAGTGGGTGAACGTGACCGCGGCCGAATTCATTGCCGAAGTGTACGAGGTGGCCAAAGGATTCATCGCCAATGGTGTGCAGCAGGGTGACCGCATCGCGCTGCTGAGCGAAACTCGCTACGAGTGGTCCCTGCTTGATTTTGCCATTTGGGCCGCCGGGGCCGTGAGCGTTCCCATCTATGGCTCCTCCTCCCTGAGCCAAATCGAATGGATTATCGAAGATTCCGGGGCGGTGTTCGCCGTCACCGAAACCCGTGAACATACGGAGCTCATGAAAAACCTAGTGTTGGGCGAGGACGGCAAACCCCTGCTGCACGGCTCCACGTCGCAGCTGCGCCGCATCCTGGAAATCAACGCCTCCGCCATCGCCACCCTCAAATTTGAGGGTCGGCCCATCGACGACGACCAGGTGGACGAGCGGATCCACGCCACCAAATCCCGGGACCTGGCATCACTGGTGTACACCTCCGGCACCACCGGCCGGCCGAAAGGCTGCCGGCTCACCCACGCCAATTGGCTTTCCGAGGTGCACGGCCTGCTCACCAACCCCATCGGGGCCATCGCCCGCCCTGGCTCCCGGGTGCTCACATTCCTGCCGTTGGCCCACGTGCTGTCGCGGGCGGTGTCCCTGGCCGTGGCCATCGGCGGCGGCACCCAATCCCACTGGTCGAATTTCTCCACCCTGGGGGTGGAATTCCAGCGGGCTAGGCCCAACCTGATCCTGGGCGTGCCGCGAGTCTTTGAAAAGGTCCACAATTCGGCGGTGGCGAATGCCGCGGCCGGCGGGCCGGTGCGGGCTGCCCTGTTTCATAAGGCACGGAACGTGGCCATTGAGTATTCCCGTGCACTAGACACCAGCGAAGGCCCGTCGCGGATGCTCAAACTCCAGCACAAAACCTACGACCGGTTGGTGTACGCCAAGATTCGGGCGGCCATGGGCAATTCGGTGCACTACGCCATCTCCGGCGGTTCGGCCATGAGCCCGGAAATCCTGCACTTTTTCCGGGGCATTGGTGCCCCCATCTATGAGGGCTACGGGTTGACGGAAACCACCGCGGCCGCCACCGTGGACTTCGTGGACCAGAAAATTGGCACCGTGGGCCCACCCATTGGGGGGGTATCAGTGCGGATTAATGACGACAGCGAAATCCTCATCAAGGGCACCACCGTGTTTGACGGCTATTGGAACAACCCAACCGCAACTGAAGAATCCTTCACCGACGACGGTTGGTTTAACACCGGTGACCTGGGTGAAATCCTCGAATCCGGGCACCTAGTCATCACCGGCCGGAAGAAAGACCTCATCGTCACCGCCGGCGGTAAAAACGTGTCTCCCGAACCCATGGAAGACGCCCTGGTCGCCCACCCGCTCATCAGCCAGGCCATGGTCGTCGGTGATGGCAAGCCCTTTATCGGGTTGCTGGTCACACTGGATGAAGACGCCCTCCGGCGGTGGAAACTCAACCGCAATATCCCAGAATCCCGCACCGTGGCAGAACTGGCCACCGACCCGGCCCTGCGGGCGGAAATTCAGGATGCGGTGAACGACACAAATAAAATGGTGTCGCACGCTGAAGCGATTAAGAAATTCCATATCCTAGACCGAGATTTAACTGAGGAAGCCGATGAGCTCACACCAACCATGAAAGTAAAGCGTAACGTGGTCGCTCGTCGATACGCGAAGGAAATCGAACACCTTTACCAGCGCTAATGCTTCAAATCCGATACTTATTGTGAGGTGAGATATTTTATGTAGATTTGATCTCAATTCGGCGAGGCATGAAGCAAATCATGACCAACTGAATTAAAGTCTTTCTTCGTAAGAAAAACCAGTTTCATTGGTAACCTCAGTGAATCTGACCGTGACAATGAGGGGTGACCATAAATAATGCAGGTATTGACTGCCACATTGCGCCACCGGGAATTGACCCAAGAAATCTTTAACATCGGCGATGAGGTAGCAACTTTCATAGAAAATATCGCCGAAGCCATCGCCGACTGGGATGTCGAGCTGGTGGAGGACTGCGTAGCCGAATTCGAAGACATTATCGGCGACGCTAGGACCGACTCCCGCACCATTATCAGGGAACTAAAAGGAATCCGACAGGCACTGACGTCCGGGCTGGCCTCCGGCACCGTTGCCGTCACCATGTCCGATGGTGACGACCGGGTGAAGCGGCCCACCATCATGAATGCCCAGCTGCTGCGGAACCAATTCCCCATTACAAATAATTCGCCAGTTATGGTGCAGGAGATTAATCACATTCTGCAAGATCGTACCGAGCTTGTTAGACAATACCTGGCCCACATTGTGGATTGGGAACTGGCGGAAACCGAGAAAGCAGTTCGCAGTGCCGATGATGAGCGCACATTACTCACCATGTTCACTTACACCTCCGACGCGGTGACGAGTGCGGCGAAGGCGTGGCGGGAGGCGGTAGTCGCCGACTATCCGGGGGTGACCCGCACCATGCGAGGTTCGCATCCACCCGAATTTTTGAACGAACGCGCCCGCATCGATGCCGTTGTTGCCCGGGTGAAGGCAAAGATGGGACGTGCCGCCGGCGCCCACGTGTCGTAAAATACCGTCAATGTTTGGCGTCTATATTCACGTGCCGTTTTGTTCCTCCCGGTGTGGTTATTGCGACTTTAATACCTACACCCCAGGCGAACTGGGCACCTCCGCGTCCCCGGAAACCTATCTTGACGCCCTCGAACAAGAACTCGAACTCGCCAAATTTCAACGCCCCGCCGACACGATTTTTATCGGGGGCGGCACCCCGTCGTTGCTGGGGGCCCAGGGCCTGCGCCGCATCCTCACCGCGATCCGGAACACCTTCGGCATCAACCCCGGCGCGGAGATCACCACCGAATCCAACCCCGAATCCACCAGCCCCGCGTTTTTCGCGGAACTCCGCGACGCCGGGTTTACCCGAATCTCCCTGGGCATGCAGTCCGCCAGCACCCACGTGCTGCAGGTGCTGGAGCGCCGCCACACCCCAGGCCGGGCATTCGCCGCGGTTGCAGAGGCGCGGGCGGCCGGGTTCGCGCACATCAACCTGGACATGATCTACGGCACCCCCACCGAAACCGACGCCGACGTGCAAGAAACGGTAGAGCAGGTCATAGCGTCCGGGGTGGATCATGTGAGCGCCTACTCACTCATCGTCGAGGATGGCACCCGCATGGCGCGCAAGGTGCGGCGCGGCGAATTACCCGCCCCCGACGAGGATGTGTACGCGGATCGGTACGCGCTTATCGACGCCGCCCTGGTGGCGGCCGGCTACCGGTGGTACGAGGTGTCCAACTGGGCGCGGCCGGGTGGGGAATGCCGGCATAACCTGGGCTATTGGCGGGACGAAGACTGGTGGGGTGCCGGCCCCGGCGCCCACTCCCACCTGGGTGACCTCCGGTTTTATAACGTCAAACATCCGGCCACCTATGCGCAGCGGCTAGTGTCGGGGGTGCTGCCGGTGGCGGGCGTCGAAAAGCTCACCGCGGCGCAACGCCATGAGGAACGGGTCATGCTGGGGTTGCGGCTGCGGGAGGGGCTGCCGGTGACATGTTTCAACGACAAGGAGCTCGCCAAGGCGCGGGAATTCCCAGGCCTGATTGATGTGTCGGACCAGCGGGTTACCGTGACTGAGGCGGGGCGGCTGCTCGCGGACGGCATGATTGCCGATATCCTGGTGATGGGTGAAGCGTAAAACTAATCATCGTGAGGAGGACGTAAATGGCATCCGCAGCCGAGGAACGCCGCCAGCAGGTGCTGCGCGCAATCGTTGCCGACTATATTGCCACCCAGGAACCGGTCGGCTCGAAAGCCCTGCTCGATCGGCATAGATTCGACGTGTCCTCCGCCACCATCCGCAACGATATGGCCGCCCTAGAGGCCGAAGGCTATATCAGCCAGCAACACGCCAGCTCCGGCCGGCTCCCCACCCAAAAAGGGTACCGGCTGTTCGTCGACTCCCTCAGCGACATCAAACCCCTCTCTGATGCGGAACGCCGCACCATACTGACCTTCCTCGAAGACGGCGTCAACCTGGAGGACGTGCTGCACCGCTCCGCGCAACTCCTGAGTCAATTCACCCGCCAAACCGCCATCGTGCAACTCCCCAACCTGCGGGCCAGCCACGTGAAACATTGTGAAGTGGTGTCACTCACCCCTACCCGGCTGCTGCTGGTGCTCATCACGGATACGGGCCGGGTCGACCAACGCCACGTGGAATTAGAACACATATGCGAAACCGACCATATCATGGTTCTGCGGGACCTTCTTAACCAGGCGCTGGACGGGAAAACCCTCACCGATGCCGCCGGCTCCCTGGCCGCTATCACCCACCCTGACCCGGAGGTCACCAGCCACCTGTCTCGGTGCGTCACCGTGCTCATCGAAACCCTGGTCGAACCCCCCAATGATCGGCTGATCCTCGCCGGCCAATCCCACCTCATCCGCATCAACCCGCACGACCTGCCCACCATTCTTCAGGCTCTGGAAGAGCAGGTCATTATCCTGAAACTTTTGGCCAGCATCCAAGACCTAGACCAGGTGAGCGTGCTCATCGGGGACGAAACCCGGGACGACCAGTTGCGCTGCACCTCGGTGGTGGCCACCGGCTATGGTTCCCCCGGCGCCCCACTCGGCGGCTTGGGGGTGGTGGGCCCCACCTACATGGATTATTCCGGCACCATGTCCAAGGTGTATGCGGTGGCTCACTATGTGAGTCGGGTGCTGTCCGAAATGCAAACCTAGCCGGATCTTGGCTGCCACATGGGGCCGCCGTGGGGTACGTCGGAAGTGGGTATACCCGAAGCGCGCTGGGCACATGCGGGTGGCGGGTACGCCTTGAGCGAACATGACTCACCTAAGTGGGGAATACCGGACCATCATGGTTACAATAAACCCCGCAATAACCAATAAATCTGTCTCTTGTTAGCAAAGGAAGTTCGCCCATCGTGGCCCGAGATTATTACGCAATACTTGGCTTAACCCCAGACGCAACCGACAATGATATTAAAAAGGCGTACCGTCGGTTGGCCCGCAAATACCATCCTGACGTCAATAGCACCGAGGAAGCGGCCGAAAAATTTAGCGAAATCTCCATCGCCCAAGAACTCCTCCTCGACCCCGAAAAACGCCGCATTATCGACATGGGCGGGGATCCTCTCGCCGGCCCTAGCGGTGCCCCCGGCAATATGGGTGGTTTCGGTGGATTCTCCGACATTTTTGATGCCTTCTTCGGCGGTGGGGCGGGCACCCGCGGGCCCCGCAGCCGCGTCCAGCCCGGCAACGACGCCCTGCTGCGCACCACCATCACCCTGGAGGAAGCCTACTCCGGGGTGGAGCAGGAGGTCACCATTGACACCGCCGTGGTGTGCGAAACCTGCGAGGGAACTGGCAGCGAATCCAAACAGAAGCCAGAAACCTGCACCCATTGCGATGGCATGGGGGAGGTACAGCAGGTGCAGCGTTCCTTCCTCGGTAACGTCATGACCACTAGCACCTGCCCGGCCTGCGGTGGCTATGGGGAAATCATTCCCGACCCGTGCCCCACCTGCGATGGTGCCGGTAGGGTGAAGGCGCGCCGGGAGAAGGTTATTCAAATCCCGGCGGGCATTAGCGACACGATGCGGGTGCGCATGGCTGGCCAGGGCGAGGTGGGGCACGGTGGTGGCCCGGCCGGTGACCTGTATGTTGAGGTGGATGTGAAGCCGCACCCGGTGTTTACCCGGGAGAAAGATAACTTGCATTTGACGGTGCATGTGCCCATGGTGGATGCCGCATTGGGGTCAACGGTGGCGGTGCAATCGTTGGACGGCACGATGATTGACTTCGTGATCCCCGCGGGCACCCAGCCGGCGGACCGCCTGGTGGTGAGCGGTAAGGGCATGCCCCGGTTGCGGGGCGAAGGCTTTGGGAACATGATTGCCCACGTGGATGTGACGGTGCCGCGGGAGTTGGACGACAAGTCCCGAGAGCTGCTGGAGAAACTGCGGCAGCACCGGGCGGAGGAAGCCGGGGTGCGTGCCGATGAATCGGAGCACGGTTCGGTGTTCTCCAAGCTGCGCAACCGGTTCCGCAAGTAGGCTGTGAAGGGGGCTATAGGTGTCACGGCCGGTTTATGTGCAGGAGTTCCCCACGCCACCCACCGTCGGCGAGGTTATCGAACTAATGGGCGATGAGGGCCGGCATGCGGTAAGCGTGAAACGCACCAGTGTTGGCGAGCAAATCGAGCTTGTCGACGGCTTTGGTACCCGGGCCGTCATCACCGTGACCAGGGTTTCCGGGAAAGACCAGCTGGTGGGGGTTGTTGATTGCGTAGCCGACGAACCGGTCCCACGGCCAACCGTGACGGTAATCCAAGCCCTGCCGAAAGCCGCCCGATCCGAACTCACGGTCGATCTGCTCACCCAGGCGGGCGCGGACGTGATCGTGCCGTGGCAGGCAGGCCGGTCCGTGGCGAATTGGGGAAAGAAACAGGACAAGGGGTTGGCCAAATGGCGGGCCGCCGCCCGGGCGGCGGCGAAACAATCCCGGCGGTCCAGGATCCCGGAGATCACCCCGGTGGCGGACCAGGCGGCGGTGGTGGCGTTGATCCAGGCGGCGTCGCTAGCCCTCATGCTGCACGAGGATGCCACCGGGAAAATCACTGACCAGCCCGTGGCCCAGGTGGATTCGGTGGTGCTCATCATCGGCCCGGAGGGCGGCATCAGCCCAGCCGAACTGGATGCATTCACCGCGGCGGGGGCTCACCCGGTACGGCTCGGCCCGGAAGTACTGCGGACGGCCAGTGCGGGCATGGTGGCATTAGCCGCCCTGGGGGCGGTGACCGACCGGTGGTAGTCGTGTGGCACAATGCATAATGAGTGATTGGTTAACCACGAACAAAGATAGGTTGAATATTTAGTGACTGTCCGTACCGAAGCAGTATCACACATAACCCGCACCGTGGCGCTCGACGAACGCTACTCGCAAACAATCCTGGGCATCAACGACGAAAACCTCAAGGTATTAGAAAACCAGTTGGATTGCCAGATTCATGTGCGGGGCACCGATGTGACGCTCATCGGGGTCGCCCATGAGGTTGCCCGAGCCCTCAAGGTATTGCAGGAATTGCAGGCCATCGCCCGCCGCGGCCATGTGATAAGCCCCGACTCGGTGAAAAACGCCATCCACATCGTCACCGGTGAAACCCCCCAATCGGTTTCGAAAGTATTAACGAATAATATTATTGTGCGGCGGGGCAAGGCGGTGCGGCCGAAAACCCTGGGGCAGCAAGACTATGTTGACGCCATCGACACCAACACCATTGTGTTCGGGTTAGGCCCGGCCGGCACCGGCAAAACCTACCTGGCCATGGCCAAGGCGGTACAAGCCCTCCAAGCCAAACGGGTGTCCCGAATCATCCTGACCCGGCCGGCCGTAGAGGCGGGGGAGAAGCTCGGATTCCTCCCCGGTACCCTCAACGACAAAATCGATCCCTACCTGCGGCCCCTTCATGACGCGCTGCGGGAAATGGTCGACCCGGAAATCATCCCCAAACTCATGGAGGCCGGCATCATTGAGGTCGCACCGTTGGCCTACATGCGGGGCCGCACCCTCAATGATGCGTTTGTGATCCTTGACGAGGCCCAAAACACCACACCGGCGCAAATGAAAATGTTCCTCACCCGATTAGGGTTCGGATCCACCATTGTTGTCACCGGCGACATCACCCAGGTGGACCTGCCGGCCGGCCAAAAATCCGGGCTTCGGCTGGTCCGGGACATACTCGCCGGGGTGGATGACATCTATTTTGCCGAGTTGACCGCGGACGATGTGGTGCGCCACCAATTGGTGAGCCGCATCGTGGCGGCCTACGATGAGTACGAAGAACGCCACTAGTAGTTGTCGACCACCTAAAGAAAAGCAATAGATGAGTATCGAAGTTGTCAATGAATCCGGCTACGATGGGGTCAACGAAGAATCCCTCGCCGACGTGGCCACATTTGTGCTGCGGGAAATGGATATCCACCCCAGCGCAGAGGTCACCGTGTCCGTTGTGGACGTGCCCACCATGTCGGAACTGCACCTACGGTGGATGGGACTGGAAGGTCCCACCGATGTGATGAGCTTCCCCATGGACGAACTCACCCCCAACATGGGTCGACCCGATTCGGCCGGATTCGGGCCGGCAATGCTGGGCGACATCATCCTCTGCCCCGAATTCGCCCACAAGCAGGCAACCAAGGCCGGGCACGATCTGGGGCATGAACTCTGCCTCCTCACCACCCACGGCTGCTTGCACCTGCTGGGCTACGACCACATCACGCCGGAACAAGAACAAAAAATGTTCGCCCTGCAAAATGAACTCTTGATGGATTGGTACGCCTACTGCGCTGACCGGCACATTGAATTCCAGCCCAAACCCACCGGGCCGGGGGCGTTCCCCTCGGCGGCGGACCGGGCGGAACTCGACAACCAACTCGCCGCCGATGAAAAAACCGCAGGCCAGGGCGGTATTCCCGCTATTGCGGAGCCTAAGGAAACCTAAATGAGTCCCCTGGTGATGGGCATAGTTGCCGTGGTTGCCCTGTTTTTCTCCGGGCTGTTCAACACCATCGAGGCGGCGCTCGCAGTCAGCTCTAAAGCCCGGGTGGCGCAAATAGCCAAAGAAAAATCCACCCGTGCCGCCCGCCGACTTTTGATCGTGCTCGACCACCGGGCCGAACACATTAACCTGCTTATCCTCGGGCAGAAACTCTTGGACGCTACCGCGGCCGTGTTCACCGCCATGCTCGCAATGGAATGGTTATCGCCGCGCATCGAATGGGCGCTCGCGGCAGCCATCGGCGGGGTGACCCTGCTCTCGTTCGTGATCGTGGGCGTGTTCTCCCGCACCATAGGGCGGCAAAACCCCTACACGGTATCGCTGGTGGCGGCGTTTTTCCTCCGGCCCACCTTCCGAATCCTCAACCCAATATCGAAAGTGCTGATTGGTATTGGTAATATTTTGGCGCCGGGTCGTGGCTTCCAGGACGGGCCGTATTCCACCGAGGTAGAGCTGAAAGAAATGGTAGAGATCGCCCAGTCCAAGGGCGAAATCGAGGTCGACAGCCGCATGGTGCAAAACGTGTTTGACCTCTCCGACAGTATTGCCCGGGAAGTCATGGTGCCCCGCCCCGACATGGTGTGGATCGAGTCGGGGAAGCTCGCTTCTCAAGCGCTCAACCTGTGCATCAAATCCGGGCATTCCCGCATCCCCGTGATCGGGGAAAGCGTTGACGATATCGTGGGGGTGGTTTACCTCAAGGACGTGGTGCAGCGCATGCATTCCCCAACCAAGGGCGATAAGAATCCCGTGGTGGATGAGGTCATGCGGACCGCCCATTTTGTGCCCGACTCGAAACGACTCGACGATCTGCTCGACGAAATGCAGCGGGAACGATTCCACATCGCCCTGCTTGTCGACGAATTCGGTGGCGTGGCTGGCCTGATCTCCATCGAAGACATCCTCGAAGAAATCGTGGGTGAAATCACAGACGAGTATGATTCGGCGGAAATCACCCCCATTGTGCAAGACCCCCATGATCCCTATAAATATCGGGTCGTGAGCCGGCTGCAACTCGATGACCTGGTGGAACGGATCGAAGACGACCACCACATCACCATCAACTTCGACCCGGAAATCCTCGACCAGATCGACACCGTTGCCGGGCTTATCGCCTATGAAAAAGGCCGGGTGCCGCTGCCCAACACTGAGGTGGAAACCTCCGGGCTGCGGCTCAAAGCCATCGGTGGCCGGGATCGACGTGGCCGAATTAGCGTGCGCGAGGTCGATGTCACCATGCTGGTGCGTGGTGACGATGAGGAATCAGATCACAACCCGGACGATCCCGCCGACACGGCGTAGCTCCCGCGCGGGGCGGCGTCGTCAAGCGGGCAAGTTTTTTATTCACCGGTTGTGGCGCAAGATAGAAGCCATGGCAATTCTTTCAATCCAATCCCACGTTTCCTACGGGCATGTGGGAAACTCCGCCGCCGTTTTCCCACTGCAACGCATCGGGCACGAGGTTTGGCCCGTCCACACCGTGAACTTTTCTAACCACACCGGCTACGGTGAGTGGACTGGCGAACTCATTCCCGCCACGCAAGTATCCAGCATTATCGACGGCATCCAGGCCCGCGGCGCATTTTCCGCCATTGACGCCATTCTCTCCGGCTACCAGGGCGGATCCGATATCGCCGACGCCATTGTGGACGCCGTGGCAAAAATCAAGGCCGAAAACCCCAACGCGCTTTACGCCTGCGACCCGGTCATGGGCAATGCGAAATCCGGCTGCTTTGTCTCCGACCTCATCCCGCCCCTGCTCCGGGACAAGGTTGTGCCCGTCGCCGACATCATCACCCCAAACCAATTCGAGCTCTCCTACCTCACCGGTGTAGACGCCGATGACATTGACTCCACTCTCAAGGCCGCCGAGGCCGCCCGCAAGATCGGCCCCGAAACCATCCTGGTCACCTCGGTGCTCCGGCCAGACCGGCCCGAACACACCATCGAAATGATCGCCGTCAACGACCAGGGCGCCTGGAAGGTGCAAACCCCGTTCCTCGACATCAAACGCAACGGCTCTGGCGACGTCACCGCGGCCCTGTTCACCGGGCATTACGTGCGCGACAAGGATGCCGCCGGCGCCCTGGCGAAAACCGCCGCCGCGGTCTATGAACTCATCGAGCTCACACACGCGAAAGACTCCCGCGAACTCCTGCTTATCGACGCCCAAGAGTCCTATGTTCACCCCGCCCACCAGTTCGAAGTGACAAAGATCGCCTAACTGGCCGGTGCCGGTAGCACCAGTGCTCGAAACCGATACCTGTGGCATAGGTTTTCGCTATTTATGAGATATAAGCCTGTGCTTACTCGGTGTCAGGGCGCTATGATAAGCGACAAACCACAAACGTGACGGAAGCGGGTACTGGCGTGGGCAAGTCGGAAATCGGAGAAATCGGTAACGCCTCCCCGGCTATGCCTGCGGTGGACGCGCACCACCTCTACCGCACCTTTCGCACCACCGGAAAAGAATTCACCGCACTTGCCGACATCACCTTCACCATTCCGCAGGGGGAGGCCACGGCCATTCTCGGCGTGAACGGTGCCGGCAAAACTACCCTCAGTAAAATCCTAGCAACCTGGCTTTACCCCACCTCGGGTACCGTCAATATTTTCGGCGCCGACGTGGTGACGGCGGCCGCCCACGCCCGGCAACACATTGTGGCGGTCTTCGGCGGCGACCGCGGACTCTACCCCATGCTCACCGCGTGGGAAAACCTCTCCTACTTCGCCGCCATCCGCGGTGCCGCGCTGCCGAAACCTCAACTCGCCAGCATCCTTGACAGCGTGGGGCTCGCCGACGCCGCCCACCGGCGAGTCGAAGAATACTCCAAAGGCATGAAACAACGCCTCCACATTGCCGTGGGCCTCAGCGCCAACGCCCCCATCCTGCTGCTCGACGAACCCACCGTCGGCCTCGACCCTATCGAGGCAGCCCGGCTGCGCGGCACCCTCGCCGAACTGAAAAACCATGGCAAAACCATCATCCTCACCAGCCATAACCTCACCGACGTGGAAGAACTCGCCGACCGGGTCATACTCATCCACTTGGGCCGCATCAAATACGACCTGCCCCTGGCGCGCTTCAAAGAGCTTGCCGGCTACCAGTACCGTATCACCGCCACCCTCCAACACCCAACCACCGAACCCGAGTTCGAAAACCATCCCAATGTTGACGGTACCGTGCGCGTCACCCGGCTCATCACCAGCGACGAACAAACCCTCATCACCAGCATCCTCGAACAACTCCAACCCTGCGGGCTTGTCGACTTCACCATCAGCCCCGCATCCCTCGAAGAAGCCTTCACCAACGCGGTCCACAACAACGACGATGACGGTGCCGCATGACGACCACGCACCTGTCCGCGCAGCTCCGGGCCATCATCGCCTCCGCCAAAATACAACTCCTCATCGTTGCCAAACGCCCCATGAACATCGCTACCGGGATCATCACCCCCTGGATGTTCCTCTCCCTCTTCCTCATCCCCCGAATCGGCAACCTCAACCAGGACCAAATCACCCACGCCATCTCCGCCACCATCACCGCATCCTTCTGGGCCGCCTCCATCTGGAGCGGCGCCGGCATTATCCGCCGCGAAAAATGGATGGGCACCCTCGGCCACACCCTCTCCGGGCTGCTCAGCCCCATGGCCGCCATCCTCGCTAAAATGCTCGGCGCCGTCGCCTACGACGTCACCCTCATCACCATAAGCACCACCGCGTTCTGCCTCATCTTTCGCATCCCCTTCCACCCCACACACCCTTTCCTACTGGCGGCCGGCATCATCCTCGTCGCCATCTTTGGCGTGTGTTCCAGCATCCTCATCGCCGGTCTGCTCATCAACAGCCGCAACCCCTTCCACCTCACCAACGCCTTCGGCACCCCCATGCTGCTCCTCGGCGGCCTCCTCATACCACCCAGCTACCTGCCCCCAACCGTCTCCTGGGTATCCGCCCTCATTAACCTGTATTGGCTCAGGCAATTCCTCTCCTCCCTCACCACCACCCCAGACTGGAGTAGCCTTTTGATCGGCTGCCTCGTCTCCACCTGTTACCTGCTCGGGGCCTGGCTCTGCATCCGCCACATGGTCACCCGGGCGAAAGTGAGGGGCACCTTTGAATTCACATAACCCACCCCACCAGTTATCGAATAAACTATCGGTAAAATGCCGGGCTGTGGCCGCAACATTCCGCCTAGGGGTCGCCAACTTCACCCGCGGGACCAGCCCCACCATGCTGGTCACCAGCCACATCATCCCCGAAATCCTCCGCATGATAACCTACGTGCTCATCGCCTGCGTCATCGGCGGCGACGCCGCGCAACAATACGCCATCCCCGGGGTGATCGTGCTTGCCACCGTCCGCATGACCGTCAGCGAAACCAGCGGCCTGCCTGTCGACGACGTGTGGAACAAAACCCTCGGCAGCAACGTCACCGGTACCCTCTCACCAGCCACCCAATACCTCATCCGCTCCCTCCCACTAGCCGCCGTCGCCATTCTCGACAGCGCCATCGTCCTCATCATCCTCGGGCCCATGACCACCACCGATTGGGCCACCCTCATGGGTGCATGGCTTTGCTCCCTCATCGCCGTCCCCACCGGGCTCACCCTGGGCCTTGCCATCTCCGTGGCGTCGCTCCGCACCGACCTCCACAACCTCGTCCACAACGCCACCGTCAGCATCCTCACCGTCTGCTCCGGGGCCATCATCTCCGTCACCCACGTGCCGGTCTTCCACGCCATCGGCGAATTTCTGCCTCTCACCCACGCCATCCGCGGCCTCCGGCTCGCCCTTGCCGGGCATTCTGCACCCCATGCCCAGCTCACCGAAACCCTCCTCGAAGCCCGCAACGGCCTCATCCTACTTGCCCTCGCATACCTGCTATACACCGTCGAAACCGCGCGGGCACGCAGAAAAGGACAAACCTTCTTCTCAAGCTAACAACCCACCCCGCCCCCAGCAGCGTCCAGGCCTAATGCTACAGTGAAACCTACCGACAATAACCATCACCAACAGAAGGAGTCAGGTGGATTACACCAACACCCCAGAAGGCTTCCGCTCCGGGTTCATGTGCTTCGTGGGCCGACCCAACACCGGCAAGTCAACACTGACAAACGCCCTGGTGGGGCAGAAAATCGCTATCACCGCCAACCAACCGGAAACCACCCGGCACCCCATCCGCGGCATCGTCCACCGCGACGACGCCCAAATCATCGTGGTGGACACTGCCGGCCTGCACCGGCCCCGCACCCTCCTGGGGGAACGACTCAACGAAGTGGTCAAAGACACCTACGCCGACATGGATCTCATCGCCATCACCATCCCCGCGGACGAAAAAATCGGCCCCGGCGACCGATGGATCCTCGACAACGTGCGCAAAGTCGCCCCCAAAACCCCGCTCATGGGAATCGTTACCAAAATCGACAAGGTCAGCCGCGACCAGGTGGCCCATCAACTCATGGCCCTCCACAAACTCCTCGGGGAAGACAGCGAAGTAGTGCCAGTCTCCGCAGTCACCGGGGAACAACGCGACATATTATTAGACGTCATCACGTCCCTCCTGCCGGAAGGACCAAAATTCTACCCTGACGACCACGTCACCGACGACGACACCAACACCCGCATCGCCGAACTCGTGCGGGAAGCCGCCCTATCCGGCCTCAAAGATGAATTGCCGCACTCCGTGGCGGTCGAGGTGGACGAAATCATCCCTAACCCGGACCGGCCCGGCACCCTCAACGTACACGTCATCATCTATGTGGAACGACCCGGCCAAAAAACAATCCTCATGGGCAAAAACGGCCGACGCTTCAAAGGCATCACCCACGCCGCCCGGCCCCAAATCTGCAAACTCCTCGACAGCAACGTGTACCTAGACTTACGGATCAAAGTCCTCAAAAACTGGCAGTCCGATCCGAAACAACTAGGCCGGTTAGGGTTTTAATGCCACGGGAATCCTATCGGGAACGCGCCCTGGTCATCCGCACCTACGACCTGGAGGAGGCCGACCGCATCATCGTATTCCTCACCCAACACCGGGGGCTGGTGCGGGGCGTAGCCAAAGGCGTGCGCCGGGCCCGCAGCCGATTCGGCTCCCGGCTGCAACCATTCGTCGAACTCGACGTGCAATTCTATGTTGGCCGGGAACTGGAATCGGTGACAGCAGCGGACACCGTGGGGTTTTACGGCTCCGGCATCATCGACAACATCACCTGCTACACGGCGGCGTCGGCAGTCCTAGAGGCGGCGGAACGCCTCTCGTTGGCCCACGACGAACACGACGACCGACTGTACCCATTGGTCGTCGACACGCTCAAACAGTTGCAACACGCGCCGGAACCAAAACTGCGGCTTGACACGTTTTTATTGCAGGCCATGACCGTGGCAGGGTGGGCGCCCAGCCTGTATTATTGCGCCCAATGCCAGGCGCAGGGACCGCACCATGCGTTTCACCCGCGGACAGGCGGTGCGGTGTGCGGGACGTGCCGGCCGCCGAAAGCCGCCGACGTGAACCCGGAAGTGCTGCACGCCATGTGGCTGCTGCAACACGACCGGTGGGCGGAAGCCATCACGCTCATCACCGCCCAGGAGCAGGGGGTTTCCGCGCGGGAATCGTCGGAATCGGTGACGTATGAGATCCCCTGTGCCATGGCAATCCACCGGCTCACCAAGGCCCACTGGCAGTGGCACACCGAACGGAAACTCGCAAGCCTCATGGTCTTGGATCAGACTTAAAAAATTTGGCACAATACTAATCGTGACTGAAGAACTAACGCCACCGAACATCCCCGTCGAATTCCGACCCCGGCACATTGCGCTGGTCATGGACGGTAATGGCCGCTGGGCGGAGCAGCGCGGGTTGAAACGCACCGAGGGTCATAAACGCGGCGAAGCAGTGCTGCTTGATATGGTGGCGGCCTGTCAGGCACTCGATATACCGTACCTGTCCGCTTACGCCTTTTCGACGGAAAACTGGCGCCGATCCGCCGACGAGGTGCGGTTCCTCATGGGGTTCAATCGGGACGTATTGGCCCGGCAAAAAATGTGGTTGCACGAGCGGGGCGTGAAAGTTCGGTGGGTGGGACGTCGACCCCGCCTGTGGCGCAGCGTGCTGCGGGAGCTGGAGTCCGCAGAAGAGCTCACCAAAAACAACACCAACATGACCCTGTTTATGTGCGTCAACTATGGTGGTCGTGCCGAAATCATTGACGGGGTGCGGGAGATCGTTCGTAAAGCGCAACGTGGAGAAATCCGACCGGATGATATTACCGAAAAGAATTTCCACACCTTCCTTGACGAGCCCACCATGCCGGATGTGGACCTTTTCCTGCGGCCCTCGGGGGAGAAACGCACCTCCAACTTCCTCCTGTGGCAGTCGGCCTATGCAGAGATGGTGTATCAGAATAAACTATTTCCTGACTACACTCCGCAAGATTTATTTGATGCGGTAGAGGAATACGCCAAACGCGACCGCCGGTTCGGAGGAACAAAATAACGTGATACAGCAGGAATCCGACTCCCAGCCTTCAGACGACCAACCCGCCAACCCGCCAACCCAGAAACAAATCCGCCGGTGGCAGCAATACCTTGCCAACGAACGGGCGGAGGCCGCCGTGTACCGGGAATTGGCCCGCAACCGGGAGGGGGAAGAAAAAGAAATCCTGCTTGCCATGGCCAAGGCTGAGGAACGCCACGAGCAGCATTGGCGCACCATGTTGGGCGATGATCTGGGCTTCCCGCGCACCCCCAGCTTTTCCACCCGGATCATGGGGTTTTTAGCCAAGCGGTTCGGCACCGTGTTTACGCTGGCCATGATGCAAACCGCGGAATCCCGCAGCCCCTACGCCGACGATGCCGACGCCACCGAACAAATGACAGCGGACGAGGCCATCCACGCCGAGGTGGTGCGGGGCCTGGCCGCCCGTGGCCGGGAGAAAATGAGCGGCAATTTCCGGGCCGCGGTATTCGGCGCCAACGATGGCCTGGTGTCCAATTTTGCCCTGGTGCTGGGCATCATGGGCGCCGGCGGCATTGACAGCAGCATCATCTTATTGACGGGGATTTCCGGCATGCTGGCCGGGGCGCTCTCCATGGGGGCCGGGGAATATATTTCGGTGAAATCCCAAAACGAATTATTGGAGGCATCCCACCCGCACCTGGCGACCAGCACCGTGGTGCCGCAATTGGATGTGGACGCCAACGAATTAGCGCTGGTGTATCGCGCCCGGGGAATGAATGCGGTCGAAGCCAAGGAACAGGCCGACAAGGTGTTTGCCCAGATCGAACAGTCCAAGAGTGTGGACGCAGAAATGCTGGCCGGTGCGAATACTGCGGAGGATGAAACCCTCAGCAGCCCCTGGATGGTGGCGGCATCTAGCTTCCTGTGTTTCGGGGCTGGGGCACTGCTGCCGGTGCTGCCGTTCTTTTTCGACCTGCCGCAGATGATTGCGGGGGTGATCGCCACGGTGCTGGTGGGGGTTGCCCTCATGGTGACGGGCGCCATCACCGGTATTTTATCCGGCAAGCCACCGTTTTTGCGGGCAATCCGCCAGTTGGTGGTGGGGATGCTGGCGGCCGGGGTGACCTATGCGCTGGGCATGCTCTTTGGGGTGGCCATCGGCTAGCCGTCAGCCCAACAGCCGGATGCTAGTTGCCGGCCAGGCATTGGTTGCAGAGGCCGAACACCTCGGCGTCGTGGCCGGTGAGCCGGAAACCGTATTTCGTGGCGATTTCATTGGCCCATTGTTCCACCGGCCCGCCGTCAATCTCAATGGTGCGACCGCATTGGGTGCACACCAGGTGATGATGGTGGTCGCTATTGCGGCAATGCCGGTAGAGGCTTTCGCCGTTGGACATGTGTAGTACGTCGACCGCTTTGGCATCGCTCAGCGATTGGAGGGTGCGGTAAACGGTGGTCAATCCCACCTTGAGGTCGCGTTTTAATAATTCCTGGTGGATGGTTTTCGCAGAGGCGAAATTTTCCATTTCTCGCAGCACGGTGATGACTGCGGTGCGCTGTCGGGTGCTGCGCACGCCGAGTTTGGGTATGGGCTGGTCCATGATGACCCTTTCCAACAGAATGTGAGTGAGTAGCACAAGAACATGGAACCCAATCCAGCTGGTCGTGACCCCAGGCCGGAAAGAATGATGATCCCATGATACTTGCCATAACCGATTCGTTATAGCAAGTTGTTTTCAATCTTAAGCGTGCATTGTCAATAGCGCAACGATATTGTGTTGGTTTAGCGTGGTCACCACGGTGAGCAGGGATCTTATTGAAAAATTACCCTGACCCGGATTGCTGCAGGTCATGGTATTTGGGTGTCCTCCAAAATAGGGGCGGGCGGGGCTTGATCGTGGTGCTGGCTGGAGTGGCAGGTGGTGGCCGCTAGCTCGATGATGTCTAGGGCGGCGGGGCAACGTAGTCGGTAGGTGATGAGTCTGCCGGAGCGGTGATGTTCCACGATGTTCGCTTTACGCAAAATCCGCAAATGCTGGCTGATGAGCGGCTGGCTGCTGCCGAGGGTCTCTACCAGCTCGTAAACGAAGTGGTCACGCTGCGCCAAAAGATGGATTATTTGCAGGCGGGTGGGGGAGTCGAGGGCCTTAAATATCTGGGCGGAACTAGCCAGCTTAATGGGATCGATGAGAGTTATAGGGGATTTATGCTGGTTAGCGTGGGTGGGCTCGGGGGAAGGAGGTTCCGGGAGCGATGGTTCGGTCGTGCCGATAGTCATGGTGCCCTGCCTTACTAGTGCGGCCATCGTCGGCGATGGCTGCGATGGCGGAATGGAACGCAGCAAAAACATAGTGATAGTACAAACGTCAAAAATGGTGATAAATTGCTATTAACATCGAGGTCAAAGCAATTGTCTGAATTCGATTACCATCTAACCTAGCATTTTCAGGCCTCTAGCATAAGATTCGCATGGGTAAGATTGCATAAAATATATGTCATTGGACAGCGTTTCATTAATGATGCAGCTCTGTGGGGTATCCTTGCTCATATTGCGGAGAAATTTGGCATTTTTGTTGCATAGTAGGTACGTAGAATTACCCTCATGTGTGGGTGGTTGGAAAAGGGTTGTCGTCTTCGTAAAGGCTGTATGAAAATGGTCTCGAATAGTTCATCCATCATGTTGCTGCAGCTAAATACTTGCGTAATTATTGCTTTACGACGCCCAATCTCCCGGAAAAATTATGCAAAAAGTGGGCAAAATACTGGTCTTTCGCTTTTTATCCATGGAATTAATGCGGAATTATAGAAATATTCCCATGAAAGCCAAAAACATTGCCCACCAGTGGTCCGTCGATAAGCAACATTGACTAAATGACTCGATCACGGTAAGTCGAGTACAATTCCACCCAGCTAGGTTTTAGCCAGGAATTCATGAAGGAGAACTATATAATCATGGCGAGCGTCATCGACAGTGTCGTAAACCTATGTAAACGACGTGGGCTCGTGTACCCATGCGGCGAAATTTATGGCGGCACTCGCTCAGCCTGGGATTACGGTCCGCTTGGCGTGGAACTCAAGGAAAACATTAAAAAGCAGTGGTGGCGCACCTTCGTGCAGGGGCGGGCCGACATGGTGGGTCTTGACTCATCCATTATTCTGCCCCGCCAGGTGTGGGAGGCCTCCGGCCATGTGGAAACCTTTACCGATCCGCTGGTGGAATCCTTGCATACCCATAAGCGCTATCGTGCCGATCATCTTCTGGAGGCCTACGAGCAGAAGCACGGCCACCCGCCGGCAAACGGCCTCGCTGACGTTCCCGACCCGGAAACCGGCCAGCCCGGCGCCTGGACCGAGCCGCAAATGTTCTCCGGGCTCATGAAGACTTTCCTCGGCCCGGTCGATAACGAGCAGGGCCTGCACTATATGCGACCCGAAACCGCCCAGGGCATCTTTATTAACTTCAAGAATGTGCAAACCACTGCCCGCATGAAGCCTCCCTTCGGCATTGGCCAGGTGGGCAAGGCGTTCCGTAACGAGATCACCCCGGGTAACTTCATCTTCCGCACCCGCGAATTCGAACAGATGGAGATCGAATATTTCGTGTCGCCGAGCGATGCCCCCGAAAAATTCCAGGAATGGGTAGATGCCTGCTGGGATTGGTTTATCGACCTGGGCATTAACCCCGATAATATGCGCCAATTCGACGTTCCCAAGGAAGAGCGCGCCCACTATTCCGCAGGTACCATTGACTTCGAATATCGGTTCGGGTTCGCCGGTAGTGAATGGGGCGAACTCATGGGTGTAGCCAACCGTACCGACTATGACTTGGGTTCCCACATCAAGTATTCCGGCGAGGACCTGTCCTATTTCGATCAGGTCACCGGGGAGCGCTACGTTCCCTATGTTATCGAACCTTCATTCGGGCTCACTCGGGCCATGATGGCGTTCCTGTGTGATGCCTACCATGAGGACGAGGCCCCCAACGCCAAGGGCGGCGTGGATAAGCGCACCGTGCTGCGCCTGGATCGGCGGCTCGCCCCCGTCAAGGTTGCCGTCCTGCCATTGTCGAAGAAGGATACCCTGCTGCCCACCGCCGAGGCGATTGCCGCTGACCTGCGTAAACTTTGGAATATTGACTACGATACCGCCGGTGCTATCGGCCGCCGCTACCGGCGCCAAGACGAAATCGGTACCCCGTTCTGCGTCACCGTCGACTTTGATAGCCTTGAGGATCAGTCCGTGACTGTTCGGGAACGCGATACCATGGCCCAAGAGCGGGTTGCCATCGACGAGTTGCCCGCCTACCTTGGCGCCCGCCTGGTCGGCTGCTAATCATCGCCGCCTATCGACGTAAGGAACATATCACATGGAATACACCAGCTGGGGAAACCGCGGCAAAACCGGCGACACGAGAATCGTTCACTTGTTCGAGAAGTCGGATGGGGATATTGCGATCTTCCCCCAGGTCAACACCGGCACCGCCACCGTGGGCGAGGCCACCTGGCAGCTCACCAGCACCCCCAACACACTCACCGCCGTCCTGCCCGAGGGCGTCACCTACACTGCCACCGTGCCGGCGAAAAAATTCAGCCGGGCTAAGGAAATCACTATTGATTTCGGTGATAAGCAGGTGCAGGCCATTAATGAGGGCGGCGCTGACTGGGTGTATGTGGATGCCGCCGACAAGAAGCTCGGCCAATTCTCTGGCGGCAATAATGGTGTGCGTCGGTCAATCACCGAATTCGAACCCGATGTCGCCCTCACTCACGACGAACAGGTGTTCCTATCCTGGGTGACCCGCACCATGCTGGAATCCCGGCTTGCGGTCACCACCATGATCGCCACCATGAGCCTGCTGCTCATGATTCCCGTGGCGCTGTTCGCCCTTATCACGTAACTTTTCGGTAATCTGTGGGGCATGACAGCCCACGCCTATAGTTGGGTGGGCGACACACTTTATGATGATCGTCGCCACCCCATCGCCACGGTTGCTGGTAGTCAGCTCACCGTGGACGATACCACCTACCGCATC
The DNA here is from genome assembly GCA_963552855.1 of uncultured Corynebacterium sp. Taxonomy (GTDB): domain Bacteria; phylum Actinomycetota; class Actinomycetes; order Mycobacteriales; family Mycobacteriaceae; genus Corynebacterium. The sequence goes on from CAUVMZ010000011.1 coordinate 25,843, forward strand.
ACCAAAACCGGTGGTCGGGACTTTCGCCTGCGGGCCGACGGTGGGGGAGTGACCTTCATTTTCACCACGGCCTCGCTCACCACCAATCGGCTTGAAGCCATGTGCGGCAGTCGGCATTACATTCTGCGCCGACCCCGCCCTTGGAATCCCGCCCGCATCATTACCACCCGTGACGGCACCAATTACGGCACCATCACCCGCACCTTCAGCCCCCGCAACGGTGCTACCATCAAAGTCGAGCTGACCTGCGCCGACATTCCCAACGCACACTTGGCGTTCTTGGCCTATGGCTGCAAGCTTGTCGACGCCGACACCACCAATATAAAAATCTGATCCTCGTAGGTGGCCGGAACCTCACCGCTTTGGCCACTTGCAGGCTAAAAGCTGCCGCCACCCCCACCGCCGCCGTCGAAGCTGCCGCCACCGCCGCCAATGTTGAACCCGCCGCCGGATGAACCATAAGAACCAAACCCGCTGCGGTGATGATCATTCGTCATCTCGTTAAACAGCGCGCCGGCGACGAAACTTCCCGCGCTACTGCCACTCGAATTATTCTGCCGCATCTCACTATCCACATCCCGCTGCGCCACCCGCAGTGCCGCCTGCGCCTGGGTCGTGGCATGCCGGGCATAATTGATGGCATCCCGGGTTTGCGACGTCCGTACTGCCACGGCCTTCTCAAACGCCTGCTCCGCATCGGCCAACTTGGTGCGCGCATCTGAACGCACATACCGGCCCCGGCTGGAAATAAAGTCCTGCGCCGCCCGGATTGCCGTCTGCGCTGCGGCACTTTGCTGGTCAAACACCTGCAGAACCCGGGCATGGTCTGTAATCCCCGACTGGATTTGCTCTAGCATCTCATCCAACTGTGAATCCATGTCCGTCAACCGCGTCCACGCCGTCAGCGGATCATGATCCTTGATGCCCCGGGCCTCCTGTAAGGCCTCTCGGGCCCGCGTAAGTGTATTCGACACCGCATTCCAATCCAACTGGGTGCCC
>CAUVMZ010000012.1:0-26433 GCA_963552855.1 uncultured Corynebacterium sp.
AATGTTCTACCAACCACCAGCCGAATCCCATTTCCCCAGCGGCTGAATAAGCTTCCATAATCGACGATGCTCAACGATGCTTTTTAGTCGGCGAGATTGTTCGAAAGCTCCCTTATCGAACATCTTGCCCGCATTATCCGTCAACGTATTGATGCCGATTCTTCAAGTGGAGCTTTCGCCTGTTGCTTCCCTGGCTTATTTCTTCATACCTCACGGTGGCCCGCCCAGTTTGTCGAGTTTGCTGGGGCCAAGTTCACCAGATCTACCAGGTTTGCCGGATTCTTCGGGGGTGAAAGCTCCACTTCTATAGGTACTGACCCGATAGAATGGATCGGCGATCGAAAGTGGAGCTTTCGCTTTTGTCTCCTTGGGCTTCTTCACGAATAGTTTTCTCGTCACCAGCATGAAACCTATGAGATTCCGGCTCAATCACCTACAAGTCTGCAGTACCTCAATCACAAACCATCAGTTACCATATTGGTGACCATTCCAGTACGAAAGATCTCGCATCACACTTCAACCAATAATTAGTTTATCCTCTAGAATCTTCCCAACATAATGGGTTTTTCTTTTCGGGATGGAAGCCCTGCACCACCCGCAGAGGATGAAGGCAAGCACTATCTGATGGTGTCACCAAGCACCACCAAGTATCAAAATAACCGGCATGGTTGATAGAAAAACGTACCCAGCGCTCTCTGATTCTTCACTCAGAAAGTGCCGGGTACGTGATAAAGACCCCGCATGCGGCCCCACCCAACTTAGGGCCACATGCATAGATGTGTTGTTTTAGGATGACTTGCCCTGAGAACCGGTGCTCGTCCCACCAGAGACGCTGCCGCTGGAGCCAGCCTTGCCGTTGCCGTTACCAGCGGAGCCACCGTTAGCACCAGCGCCACCCTTCTCGGAAGAACCACCGGCAGAGCCGTTGTTAGCACCAGCACCGCCCTTTTCAGAAGAGCCACCGGCGGAACCATTATTACCGCTGTTGCCACCCTTCTCGGAGGAGCCACCGCCTACCACGGAACCGTCCTTTTCACCAGACTTGCCATTGGAATTGCCTTTGCCGCCGGCGTTGCCGTCGGAACCAGTTTCGGTGCCGCCCTTAGCGCTGGAGCCGCTGGACAGAGCGGAGGTGAATGCGGTGAAGAAACCCTTCAGGTTGCCACTGAACAGGGCCTTGAAGGCAGTGCTCAGGACGGAGATGATCTTCTGAGGCAGGTTCAACAGCTTGTCCAGGCCGCTGCTGCCGGTATTGATATTGCCCAGGGAGTTTGCTTTCTGGTCGCCCTTGCCTTCGCTTCCAGCTTTGTCATCGCTCTTGCCGTTGTTGTTGGTGCCGCCCTTCTCAGAAGACCCACCGGCGGAACCATTATTCCCCTTGCCGTTAGTGCCGCCCTTCTCAGAGGAGCCTCCATTGGCAACGGAACCGTCTTTTTCACCGGACTTGCCGTTTACACCAGTGCCGCCCTTTTCTGCGGAGCCGCTGGCGGAACCACCATTACCGTTGGCACCAGCCCCACCGCCGGAGCCACCGTTAGCTCCGCCACCGGACTTGTCGGTGACACCGCCGCCGGACTGCGAGTTATTATTGCCGTTATTGGAGTTGACGGTCACCCCGCTGCCGTTTCCTTGCTGTGCTTGTGCGGGAACCAGTGCTGATGCCGATGCCAATGCGACTGCGGAGGCAATCGCAATCATCTTGCGCTTCATTGATTTCTCCTTGCGGATAAAGTTTTTCGAATTGACTTGGCCCAGAGTAGGACCTTCGCTTATGAAAGAGATTAATTGTTTTTTAGAAGCGTGGGCTAAAATTGCCATATTTTATAAGTGTTATACCCAGGTTATTCTCAATTTTTCTGCTTTTCCTGCGATTATTTGGCTTAAAACTTAAAAGTGCTGACATTACGGAGCAATAACAGTATTTATCACCCATTGTTGCCAATTAGTGACCTATAATACGAATGAATGGGAAGCATAATTTGCTGACCAGGGCTTTTAGAAAAATCCATAGGCAATCACACCTCAATGTAAGCTTTGTCACAAATAAGTCATATGGGGGTTTATCGGGGGGATCAATCGGGGCTGATAACAAGGTTTTCTTGGGTCCAGCACGGATGACTACTATCAACAATCATGGATTTACTTGCAAAAATCTTGGCTTTGGACCCCACTACACCACGACTGACCATATATGACGAAAACACTGATGCCCGCCTGGATTTTTCCGGAGCCACACTGGATAATTGGGCCGCGAAAATCGCCAACATGCTGATTGAGGAATTAGATCTCACTGAAGACTCACTCATCAGCATTGACCTGCCCCCTGGGTGGCAGGCTGTTGCTATTGCTTTGGGGGCATTGGCAGCTGGCATTCCTATCACGCTTTTCGACGCCACCACCAGTGATGTGGTTTTTATCGCCGAGAATGCCATAGAAAGTGAAACCGCCTGTCCAGGCGAGTATTCAGGCGATGTTGTGATCGTGACGAATGATCCTTTTGGACGTGGTGTCGAGGAGACCGGTGGCACATTATTACCGGGAGCCATCGATTTTGGTCCAACCGTACGGTTTTATGGTGACCAGTTCGCTCAACCAACCCGGTCGTTGGTGGATATCGTGGTTGATGTCTTGCCGCAATCGCTTCGTCGGTTCTCCCCTGCCAGTCGCGTATTGATTCAGGGCTGGGCTGATCGGTTGGATTTTGTGGCCAAGGTTTTGGCCCCATTGGCGGCGGGTGGTTCCGTGGTCATCGCCACCGGCGACCCGGATCGCCTCACTCCGGAACGCTTGGATAAGATTGTTGATATCGAAAAAGTTTCCGAACGCTTACCTTGACACCTTGACGCACTCAGGTCAATATGCCCAGTGGTGTGGTGGAAGCAACCACATCCTGACAATCGACAGCCTCCACGCGCCTCCACACGACCGGCCTCCCCGAATGAGGGCGAGGCAATGACTATGGTCACCGTAGTTTGACCACGAGTTTGCCTCGAACATGCCCTCCCATGAGCTGCGTATAGGCCGCCCGGACCGAATCAATATCGAAAGAATATTCGTGCGCAATGTCAATGGTGATTATGCCGTCGGCAACCAGGCTGGCGATTTCTGCCAGATCGCTGGCCGGGTGGGCGTGCCGCATACCCGTGATGTGCACTCCTCGGAATGCTGCCTTTGGCCCGGGCACAAGTGTGCCTATGGCTTTTCGGGACAAGCCCAGGGAAAACCCTAGGGTTATGTATTCGCTGCCATAGCAGTCGAGCAGTTTCGTCACGGGTGTTGGGGCTGCCGCCCGCACCCGATCTACCAGCCCTTCCCCATAGGCGACCGGAATTGCCCCCAGGGAACGCACGTAGTCGGCGTTGGCTTCGCTAGCGATACCGATGACGGTTGCGCCCCGGTGGACCGCGAGTTGGGTGGCGAGGGAACCAACTCCACCTGCGGCAGCACTAATGACAATCACATCACCAGCGCGCAGATCAAGTGCCCGGAAAGCACCGCAAGCGGTTTGACCAGGCACACCTAAAGCTGCGGCGGTTTCAAAGGAGATGCCCTCAGGTTTGAGGGTCATGTCTTCCGGCGCAATCAATATTTCGGTGGCGAGGGCACCTTGGCGCATGATGCTCGTGACCGGTTGGTAGAGGGTTCCGAGCACCGCGTTTCCGGCATCATCGACACCGGCAAAATCACGGGCCACCCCGCGGGGAAAGGTGCTGGAACGGCGTCGAAACCATTTTTTGGGGGTTATAATGCGTTGCAGTTTTTCCAGAAACCGCAGGCTACCATTGAACGTTTTATAATCAACAGGATTGAGGCCGACTGCATGAACCGTAACATTCATACCACGATCGAGCGACACGGTTGCTGGCAGAGGTTTATCGGATTCGACCAGCCCTAATACCTCAGGGCCACCAAAATCTGAGTATTGAATGATCTTCATATTCCCCACACTACTCGCCCTATATCGCTACTCAATATAGTATTCATCATCTTACGAACCCAGGCTTTACTGTTATTTTGGTAGCTATGGCCACTGTTGTGTTTGATTCCGTCACCATCACGTATCCCGGCGCGACACGTCCCAGTGTGGATCGGTTAGATCTCGCCATTGATGATGGTGAGTTTCTGGTATTGGTGGGTCCTTCGGGGTGCGGGAAGTCCACATCATTGCGCGCATTAGCGGGGTTGGAGCCGGTGACAAGTGGCCGGGTTTCCATTGGGGGGAAGGACGTAACGGGATTAGAGCCAGCGGCCCGGGATATCGCCATGGTGTTCCAAAACTATGCCCTGTATCCACATATGAATGTGCGGAAGAATATTGGCTACCCCCTGCGGTTGGCGAAAATGCCGAAGGCGGAGATCGCGGCGAAGGTTGAGGAAACCGCCCGGGTTTTGGGATTGTCGGAGTTATTGGATCGGAAGCCTAAGGACTTGTCGGGTGGGCAGCGGCAACGGGTGGCCATGGGCCGAGCGCTGGTGCGGAATCCCCAGGTGTTTTTGTTGGATGAGCCATTATCGAATTTGGATGCGAAGTTGCGGGTACATATGCGCACGGAGGTGGCAGCATTGCAGCGACGGTTGGGGGTGACGACGGTGTATGTGACACATGATCAGGTGGAAGCCATGACATTGGGGGATCGGGTAGCGGTGTTGAAGGATGGGGTGTTACAGCAGGTTGCTACGCCCCGGGAGCTTTATGATCGGCCGGTGAATATGTTTGTGGCCGGATTTATTGGGTCGCCAGCAATGAATTTATTTCCGGGGGTGGTATTTGGCCGGGAGGTGGTGATGGGGGTGCGACCAGCGGATATGTGGGTGGGGGTTAGCCCGTCAACAGCGGCGTCGATAAGCGGAACGGTAGTGTTGGTAGAGGAGTTAGGGGCGGAGCGATTTGTGCATGTTCGGGCGGCGGGCGATGTGATACTCGTGGCGCGGGCGGATCGGACGCCGCCGGTGGGGTGTGAGATTCAGATTGGGTTTGACCCCGATATGGCACACCTATTTGATCCAATAAGCGGCATTCGTGTGTGATTCGTATCATTTTACCCCTTGTTGTGGTTAAAAAGACACACGTCATCGTTTTTCTCACTACATTTTGTAGTAAGTATCCTAATTGATCGAAAGGATGAACCTTATGGCTCTCCGCAGTACTTGGAAATCAATCGCAGCTGTTGTATTGGTCAGCGGATTGGTTTTGAGTGGTTGTTCGAAGGAATCCACCGGGAGTTCGTCTGGTGGTAATTCGAATGAGGGTGGGCATGGTCCTATTACCTATGCCATGGGCAAGGTGGATTCGGAAAAGCTACAGCATGTGATCGAAAAATGGAATTCGGTCCACCCTGATGAGAAGGTGACGTTTAAAGAGTTAGCTGGTGAGGCTGATGATCAGCGGGATTCGTTGGTGCAAACGTTGCAGGCAGGTCGGGATGACATTGACGTCATGGCCTTGGACGTGGTGTGGACTGCTGAGTTTGCGGCAAACCAGTGGTTAGCACCGTTAGAGGGAGATTTAGCAGTCGACACTTCAGGACTACTGCAATCCACGGTTGCGTCTGGCACCTACAACAATAAATTATATGCGCTGCCGCAGAACACCAACGGCCAGTTGTTATACCGCAATACTGAGGTGATGCCGGAGAGCCCGCAAACTTTCCAGGAGTTAGTGGATTCGTGTTCGAAAGCAAAGGATGCGAAGCAGGAATGTTTAACGTTGCAGCTCAAGCAGTATGAGGGTTTGACGGTCAATACCATTGGTTTCATGGAGGGTTGGGGTGGCAAGGTTTTAGATGATTCGGGCAAGCCGGTGGTGGATTCCGAAAACTCTAAGGCTGGTCTGAAGGCGCTTGTCGACGCTTACACTGCGGGGAATATTTCCAAAGATTCAACATCTACCACGGAGGAGGAGACAGCCCAAGCGTTCACGGAGGGCAAGACCGCGTACGCAATCAACTGGCCGTACATGTTTGACCTGGCGGGCAAGGATCCGTCGAAGGTGAAGGATAAGTTTGAGGTGCAGCCCCTGGTAGGCAAGGATGGTGTGGGCGTGTCCACACTGGGTGGTTTCAATAATGGCATCAATGTGAATTCGAAGCATAAGGCAACCGCCAAGGATTTCATTGAGTTTGTCATCAATGAGGAAAACCAAACGTATTTTGCGGAAAATTCTTTCCCACCGGTGTTGGCCTCGGTGTATGACGATCAGGCGTTGATTGAAAAGTACCCGTATTTCCCGGCATTGAAGCAGTCGTTGGAGAATGCGGTGCCACGGCCGGCTTCCCCGTTCTATCCGAAGATTTCGAAGGCCATCCAGGATAATGTCTATGCGGCACTGACCGCCGGCAAGAGCGTGGATGATGCCACCAAAGACATGAAGGCTGCTATTGAGGCAGCAAAGTAGGTTGTCGTAGCCAACACTCAAAACCGCTTATGATGAGGGGTTTTGGGTGTTTGGTTTTTCGTGGTTAGTGGAGGATTATGTGCTCATGAAGCAGGGTTCTACTCGGGCGGCGGTGTTACTTATTGCGCCGGCGATCACGGTGTTGGCGGTGGTTATCGGGTATCCGATTGTGCGGGCTATTTATTTATCGTTCCAATCAGATAAGCATTTAGACCCGGTGACCGGGGTGTTTGTGCAGGGTGGGTTTGCCGGTTTTGACCACTATGTGTATTGGTTATCGCAGCGTTGTGGGACAGCAACGTGCCCGCCAGGGGTATTGGCATCGGATTTCTGGCCGTCAGTAAAGGTCACGCTGTTTTTTGCGGTGGTGACGGTGGCGCTGGAGATCGTGTTGGGCATGTTGATGGCGTTGGTGATGCATCGGGAGTTTACCGGCCGGGGGATTGTGCGGGCGGCGGTGCTGGTGCCGTGGGCGATCCCGACCGCGGTGACTGCGAAACTGTGGCAGTTTATTTTTGCTGACCGGGGTATTGTGAATTCCCTGCTGGGCGAGCCGGTGGCGTGGACAACGGATCCGTGGGCAGCCCGGTTGGCGGTGATCATTGCGGATGTGTGGAAGACTACCCCGTTTATGGCGTTGCTGATTTTAGCGGGGCTGCAAATGATTCCTCGGGACGTGTATGAGGCGGCCAAGGTGGATGGGGCAAATGCGTGGCAGCAGTTTTGGAAGATCACGCTGCCATTGGTGAAGCCGGCACTGATGGTGGCGGTGCTATTCCGCACCTTGGATGCGCTCAGGATGTATGATCTGCCGGTGATTTTGATTTCGTCGTCGGCGAATTCTCCTACGGCCACAATCTCCCAATTGGTGGTGACGGATATGCGGCAGAATAATTTTAATTCGGCGTCGGCGCTGTCCACGATGGTGTTTTTACTGATTTTCTTTGTGGCATTCATCATGATCCGATTCCTGGGGGCAGATGTGTCCGGTAATAAGGAAAAACGGGAGTTACGGCGGGCAAAGCGCGTCGAACAGGATGTCGAATTAGATCCTGTTGGGCCGGGTGTTACCCAACAACCATTGGTGATGATTGGAGCAGGTCGTGCGTAAGGTCAATAATTATTTGGGTGTGGTTCTAATTTTGGTGTGGGGGTTGGCACCGTTTTATTGGATGGTCATTACTGCGCTACGTGATAAACGCCATACCTTTGATACGACGCCGTGGCCAACGTATGTGACATTGCAGAATTTCCGGGAAGCATTGTCCACGGCAAAGGGTAATGATTTCGTGAACGCTATTGGGAATTCGCTGCTCATCGGCCTGCTGACTACCGTGATTGCGGTGACCGTGGGGGTGTTTACCGCCTATGCGCTGGCCCGCATGGAGTTTCGTGGCAAGGGGTTTGTGACGGGGATTGTGCTGGGTGCAAGCATGTTTCCCGGTATTGCGTTGGTCACACCGCTGTTTCAATTATTTGGTGATTTGAATTGGATCGGCCAGTATCGGGCCTTGATTATTCCAAATATTTCGTTTGCACTGCCGCTCACGATCTACACATTAACATCATTTTTCCGCCAATTACCGTGGGAATTAGAGGAAGCTGCCCGGGTAGATGGTGCATCACGGGGCACTGCATTTCGAACTGTTTTACTACCGCTTGCGGCACCTGCACTCTTTACGACGGCCATTCTGTGTTTCATCGCCACCTGGAATGAATTCATGCTGGCCAAACAGCTATCCACGGAGGCCACCGAACCGGTCACCGTGGCAATTGCCCGGTTTTCCGGGGAAAGCCATTTTGAATACCCCTACGCCTCAGTCATGGCGGCCGGTGCACTGGTTACCGTCCCGCTCATCATCATGGTGCTGGCATTCCAACGACGCATTGTGTCTGGGCTCACTGCCGGTGGTGTGAAGGCCTAACAGTTGGCCCTACCGGTGTTATTGGGCAGGGATGAGTTCCTGGGCAACCGTAACCCCATTGGGGTCGTCAAACTCGACTTTCCAGCTCACCGGGTTAGAGTCATCCTCAATGTCGATGCTGTCAATGGCCCCGTTCTGTTGCTTTGCACGGGCCTGCTTGGCCGCATCGAGAGCAGTGACCTTGGCGGCCTTGGCTTTGGCAACATCATCGTCGTTGGCGTCGTCGGTGGGAACCTCGGTGGCCATGCCATCCGGTGTTACCTGGAACTTTTGCACCTTATCATTGTCAACCACCTTGACCTCTACAACATCCGCATGGTCTTCCCTATCCACATCCACAATGACCACCCCGGCACGATCCTTGGTGAAGGCCTCCAGGGCCATGATGACCGGGTCGGTAGTATCAGCGGGCGGCTGATCGGAGGTGGGAGCCTGAGAGGTAGCTTCGGCCATAGCCTCGGTTTTCTCGGCGGTAGTCAATGGCGATACTGGTTGGCTGGCTCGCGCGGGCGCGGAACTGGTGGTGTTCTTAGCATCGTTACCGCAGGCGGTCATCAGCGGGATGGTAAGAATAAGCGCGGCGGCGCCAAAAGTAACTCGTTGGGTAATTGTCATGACTACTCCTAAATAACTGCGATTATTACTGTATTCCATGAATTACAGTGCCTGTTACCCAGTCTATACAATATGGAATATGCCGCAGCAACCACCTCAAAAACCCAGAAAAACCCCCGAATCCAGTCCCAGGGAGCTCATGGCATTCGACACGCTCATAGGCATGGTCGGGTTTTTTACCTTGATGTTTTTCCTCAATGCGGTCGCTAATATTTTTCGGCCTGAACCAGCGGTGACGCCAGCCATAATTTTATTTTTATGTGTAACACTGCTGCTGGTGTTGTGGCGGATCCGGCGGGCTAAGTTTTTTGCCACCGCTTCCACCACGCCACCAACCGACGCCACAACACCCGGGCCAGGGAGTGCGGAAACGCCGTCAATTCCCGGGCAAAATCCAGCTGGCGGTACGGCGGCAACGTTACCGCCGTCAGCACCGTGATCGGGATACCTAAATGCCAAGCCCACACCAGGGTACGGAATTTATGGAAGTCGCTCGTGACAACCATACATGGTTGCCCCCTGCTGGGATCGGGATGGCCGGAACTGCGCAACAGTGCTAACGACCGCTCCAAATTTTCGTTCGTGCTTGTGGCGGTCGGTTCGACAAGGATACGCGCCGGGTCGATACCATTATCAATCAGCCACGTCGCCATCACTGGGGCTTCGTCTCGACCGGAAACCACAATGGTTTCTGCGGGGTGGCAAGCAGCAATATCATGGGCTTTCCGCAGGCGGCTTGCGAGAACCGCCCCAGGTCTGCCCTCATAAGTATGGGATCCCAAAACAATAATGGCCATTCTCCTACTCTAAACGAGTATACTAAGAGCGTTCATCGCTCCTTTCTTGGTATATCATGCATTCCTCCACTCTCGACCCCGGCGTTGATTTATATCTCCGCCGCTATGATCGAATGGCTTTTCGAGCAGCCAAGCAGGTCATTTTCAGCTATTCCACCAGTTTTGGGCTCGCCACCCGAATGCTAGGGAAACAACAGCGCACTGACATTCGCAACTTGTACGCCATGGTTCGTATTGCAGACGAAATCGTCGATGGCACCACCAAGGCAGCTGGGTTCGATATACCCGCCACCAGCGCACTGCTTGAGGAGTACGAACAGCAGGTTCTCGCCGCCCCACTGCGTCGTTTCCACCCAGATCCCATCCTGCATGCGTATGCAATCACCGCCCTCCGATGCAAGTTTGACCCCGAACATATTCGCGCGTTCTTCGCATCAATGCGCTCCGACCTGCAAAAATCCACGCATAATACCACAAGTTATAAAAACTACATCTATGGTTCCGCAGAGGTGATTGGTATGCTCTGCGTATCGGTGTTTCTAGCGGGTCACAGGGTCGAAACCTGCCACCTGGCCCGCATGACAGTCGGGGCGCAAGCCCTAGGGGCGGCATTTCAAAAAATTAATTTCCTCCGCGACTACGCCGAAGACCGTACAACATTGGGAAGACAATACTTCACCCAGGAACTGACTGAAACCACAAAAATGGCCCTCATCGCGGATATTCGCACCGACCTAACGACCGCGGAAACTGCCATTCATTTACTACCACCAAGTTCCCGTACAGGTGTGCGATTAGCAACCCAGTTTTTTACGGAACTCACCAACCAGCTTGACCACACAGATACTCACTCGATCTGCACCACCAGGATACGGTTAACCCCCACCACCCGGGCCCGAATTATTGCCCAGGTATGTGGCGACTCCGCCCTGTCGACAATAGCGCGGATCCCGGGCATATCGAAGATCACACAAAGGAGTTAAGCATGCCACCCAATTCTGCCGTTATCATTGGTGCCGGGATCGGTGGTTTAGCCACCGCCGGATTGCTAGCTAAACATTGTGTGCAAGTAACCGTGGTGGAAAAAAATGATGAGGTAGGTGGCAGGGTCGGAAGCCTGACGCTAGATGGCTTCCGGTGGGATGTAGGGCCATCCTGGTACCTCATGCCGGAGGTATTCGACCGGTTCTTCGCATTAATGGGCACATCAACGGAAGCAGAACTGAATCTGGTGACATTAGATCCTGGATATCGAATGTTTTTCGAAGGCGAGAACCCCATGGATATATCCCATGGTGCCACCAAAATCGAAGAATTATTCGAATCGGTGGAGCCGGGTGCGGGAACACAGATTCGGAATTATTTACACAGCTCAGCTGAAATGTACCAATTGGCACTACAGCAATACCTGTACAACAACTTCACATCACCCCGATTATTATTTTCCCGAACAACGCTGTCAAAGCTACCGCTACTGGGAACATCATTACGCAGGTTCGTTAACCACAAATTTCAAGACCATCGACTGCGGAAAATCCTGCAATACCCGGCAGTGTTTTTATCATCACAACCGAAACATATTCCGGCATTTTACCATCTCATGAGTCATGCAGACCTCACCCAAGGGGTTCGGTACCCTCTGGGTGGGTTTCAGGAGGTTGTGTCGGCACTTTACCGATTGGCGGTAGCAGAAGGGGTACAGTTCCGCCTGGGGCAAGAAGTGACGGAGATTTATGTTGATGACGCCGGGGTGCAAGGGGTGAGAATGGTAAACCGGCAGGGGATTCCCAGCGGTCAACTCGCTAATGTGGTGATTTCCAACGCCGACATTCAGCACACGGAGATGAAGCTATTACCGCCAAAATTCCGCAGCTACGACCAGTCATATTTCGCCCAGCGGGATCCAGGCATCTCTGCGGTATTAGTGCTCTTAGGGGTGGAGGGTAAACTTCCAACGCTCGCTCACCATAACCTATTGATGAGTCGTGATTGGGATGCGGACTTCGCTGCGGTATTTGACAACCCAGGAAGCATGCAGGCATCCCGGTCAATCTATGTATCAAAACCTTCAGCCTCGGATCAAACGGTAGCGCCCGAAGGATGCGAGAATCTCTTTGTATTCATACCTGTGGCATCAAACACCAGCATTGGCCACGGCAATGCCTACCGCCAAGAGGAATCACCGATTGTGCGGACAATCGCCTCAGCAGCGGTACGACAAATTGCTGAATGGGCAAACATACCAAACCTAGTGGACCGAGTTATTATTCGACGCACGATAGGCCCTCAGGATTTTGAGGAACGTTATTATTCGTGGCAGGGTGGGGCGTTAGGGCCAAGCCATACCCTGACACAATCAGCTTTTTTCCGTGGCAAAAATATTTCCCGCAGGGTTATAGGTTTACTCTATGTGGGGGGCACAATAGCACCAGGAGTGGGAGTTCCCATGTGTCTCATCTCCGCGGAAAACATCCTCACCAGACTGGGGATAAAACCATAAATTTTTATGAAAGCTCCACTTCCCCACCGGCATCTGCACAATACTGTTAGGAAAGCTAGAGAAGTGGAGCTTTCGCACCCACAATATCGGCATAGGGTGATCCCACAGCCATAAACCAAAAGCTCCACTTCGGTCGTACTGTCTCTATTGCACCAGGCTACTGATAGGAAGTGGAGCTTTCCTATGAATGCAAAAGCGCTGATATCTGGAACCATAACGCCTCCTGCACCCTGTGGGGAATCAGCAAAGCTCCCCTATCGCAAAGATGGGGGAGCTTTGCTACCAATAATCTACCGTGTCTCTGCGGTAAACCACCTGGCATACAACAACGTGGCAGACACCACCAGGCTCACCAACAGGTTTGGGGCGAAACCCCACACAGTAGCCCACCTAGTCTTCACAACACGGGGCAGCGACAAAAGCGCTGTAGGTAACACCACATTCCAGATCGTTTTATGACGACAGCGCACCAGCGGCAACGCCATAATAATCAGATAAAGCACCGATAATAATCCATGGCGCCGCCAATAAAGCCCACGATCAACAGGCGGAGATTGCCGACCCGCAAGAATATCAACAATCCCTGCCTCTATCTGCAGGCCAGACATGGTATTTCCCACATAATCCTGCATATTCGTCAAAACCACAACACCGACCCCCAGCTTGGGAAGCAGCATCATGAAGGAAGAATAACCCTCCAAGGAGCCGGCATGAAACAGTCGATCGCCAGCCCGGAACCAACCATCCTGGTAGCCGCCATCTGGCACCTTTGGCACACCATCATTCAAATAATGCTGAAGATAAATCCCCATGTCCCGACCGCTGGAGAGCACAAACCCTGCGGACAGATTTCCCCACCGGGCTTCATTATTTACCCTATTGGGAAAGAACCGTTCCATCCGCCACGGAACCGGTTTCCCGAAAAATACGGTGTGGCCGGTCAAAAGATCAGTGACCCTACCCAAGTCCGCAGTGGTATCCTGCATGCCCAGGGGTTCGAACACATACTTACGCATGTAGTAGTCGTATGCTTCCCCCGATACTGCCTGAATTACCAGCCCCAAAAGATGATAATTAAGGTTAGCGTATTCGAACACACCAGGGGCGTTGACAATAATATTGTCAAGCGTTGCCTGGGTAGCAATCCCACTGGTTTGTGTTAATAACCGGTCAATCGTCACCCAATCCGGCACATGAAGATTTGCAAGATACTGGGTAACTGGTGCCTGCCGATCCACTCCCAGCTGCTGGATAGCCAACGCCGTCATCGACTTCGTGAGCGACCCGATACCCGTCACCTGGTTTGTTGATACCGCATCCCCGAAAGCTCTGGCATAACACACCGAATCTTTATCCACCACAACCACCTGCATGCCAGGTGCGTGAGTGGCCTGGAACACCTCGGACATATAGGCGTCCAACAACGCAGCAACGGACGTCGACAAGCTCACAACTACTCCCCTAATAACAACCGCCGCAACCGACGGTCTTTCTCCTCCACCTCTAACCGCATTTTCTCCTGATACTGCGCCATCTGATCCAGCAAAGCCGGGTCACCCGCGCCCAAAATCCGCACCGCCAATAAGCCAGCATTTTTCGCGCCGCCAATCGACACCGTGGCCACCGGAACCCCGGCCGGCATTTGCACAATCGACAACAAGGAGTCCATACCATCCAATGTGTCCAATGCGCGCGGAATACCAATCACCGGCAGTGGCGTCGCCGCAGCAACCATCCCCGGCAAATGCGCCGCCCCACCCGCGCATGCGATAATGCATTTCAACCCATTGCCCTGGGCCGCCCTCGCATACGCCAACATCTTCTCCGGGGTACGATGCGCCGACACCACCCCCACTTCAAACGGAATTCCAAACTCTGCCAAAACCTCCACGGTCGGTTCCACCGTTACCCAATCGGAATCCGATCCCATTATCAAACCCACAAGTGCAGTCATGTAAACCCCTTCAATACAGCCTTGTCCATCAACCTCTGTTGGAATAATCCCCATATTACCCACAAATATAGTTCGAGTAACCCAACCGAAATCATCAATCCGCAATTCATAGAACAACTACCCCCACTACCCCCATACCCGCTGACAGTGCCAGGTCACAGCGAACTCGCCACGACCTGAACCCGCAACCATAAAACCTATTCCGGCCACACCGCATGGCTAATAAAATGCGCTGCCGCCCGCGCATCCGCCCGCACCTGGGTCGCATCCGCACCAGACATATTCACATGGCCCAACTTACGACCCGCCCGATACGTCTTCCCATACAAATGAATCTTCGCCTGCGGGAACCTACGCCACACCTCACGCATCCGCTCCGGCATCGGCATTGCCGGATCCTCCGACGCCCCCAACGTGTTCGCCATCACCGTCACCGAGGCAGTCAACCCCACATCCCCCAGCTGCCAATCCAACACCGCCCGAATATGCTGCTCAAACTGGTCAGTCACGCACCCATCCTGCGTCCAATGTCCAGTGTTATGCGGCCGCATGGCCAACTCATTCACCAAAATCACTGGGCGACCGGCCACATCAATGGTTTCAAATAATTCAACAGCCAACACCCCCGTCACATTCAACTCCGTGGCAACTAACACCGCCAACGCCTGGGCCTCCTGCTGCAACTCTGCACTCAACCCGGGGGCGGGGGCAATCGCCTCCGTGCAAATCCCATCCACCTGCACCGATTCCACCACCGGCCACGGCTGGGTCGCCCCACTCGGGGTCCGCGCCACCATGGCCGACAATTCCCGCACCAACCGAACCTTCTGCTCGGCCATGAGCAGCATCCCCGCATCAAGCAGCCTGGTCACCAATTCCACGCATTCCCCCTCAGACTTCGGGAACCACACCCCATGACCGTCATAGCCACCCCGGCGCGCCTTCAAACACACCTCGCCATCAACCTGCCGCCAAAAAGCCTCAATATCGGCCACGCTTTCGATTGCCACAAATCGTGGTACCGGCGCCCCCAAGGCCGCCAAATGTTGCCGCATAACCAGTTTGTCCTGCGCATTTACCAAGGCTGTGGGTTGCGGTTGCACGTTCACGCCTTCGGCAATCAAGGTGGTGAGGTATTCGGTGGGAACATGCTCATGGTCGAAGGTCATGACGTCAGCACCGGTAACTGTGCGACGTAAATCATCAAGGTTGGTGTAGTCACCAAGGAAAACATCGGAGGTGACTTGCGCGGCGGAAGCATCCCGTGCACCGGCGAGAAGCCGTAACGATATGCCCAACTCAATGGCTGCGGTGTGCATCATGCGAGCTAATTGGCCGTCACCGATGACCGCAACGATGGGCATGCCGGGGGTATGTGCGGCTGGGTTTCCTGACACATCGTTATGAGCTGCGGCGGCTTCCTGGGCTGCGGCATCGTTTTGGGCGGGATTATTACAGGTGGGGTGGGTGTTATCAGTCACGCCTTACCACTTTAGGAATCATGGCAGGAATTGGCCAACATCAGGGTGGGTCGCATTAAGCTGCCAGCCTTCCTACGTTTCCCCCAAGTCATCGGATCAACATGTATGTGTTGTGTATGTTGCAATCACAGTGCTCCCGGCTGGGTCTGATGCATTATGGCGGCATGTTGTAGCCGCATATTGTGGCGACGCTGGGTCTACGGCGTGACAGCATGACGGTATTGGCCCGTGTTGGCCTGCCTGCATAGACGCAAGCATTATAAACGCTAGGGGGTCTGAGCCAGTAACGGAGCAAACGGGTCTAAAAGTAGCTGGCTTGTTCCCGGCGCGCCGGGGTGCGGGCCATTGCCGCCGCCATTTCTTCTTGCACTCGCCGGCTGTATGCGACATCCCGGAGCACCACTGGCTGCGGCTGGCCTATGACTGTCAGGATTAGTTCGTTTCGTTTGCGGTTGACCGCGCGGATAGATTTTAGCGGGATGGTGTGGGTGGTGGGTCGGAGGGTGGCGCTGTGGATGATGATGCGTTCGTCGTTGACCATGATGCGTCGGTTGCGGAGCCGAATGGTGGGGAGGACGAACCGCCAAAGTGATAACGCTGCCCAGATTCCTACCATGAGGTTACGTATGTTGGTGTCTAAGAACCATGCCGCTTTGTCAGAATCCATGTATCCAATGATGATCCAGGTGATGCCGGTGATAATGATGAGTTCCAGCGCGGGGAATAGCATGCTGATATAGGGGCTGGTGACATCGACTCGGAGTCGTTCTTCGCTAGGCATCATAATAATTAAAAGCCTAGTGGATTATGGGGGCAATGTTATCCCCCTGGGGGTCGACCGGGGTTATTGGTTGTTATTGAAGTCGCAGGTGAGTGACGTCGCCGGCGGTGAGTTCGTGCAGGGTACCTGTTTGGTCTCGGACTTGGAGGCGACCGTCGTCTGCAATGCCTTCGGCGATTCCTAATAATTCGGTGTCGTTGGGGAGGATGACGCGAACATTTTGCCCGATGGTGGCAGAGACTGCGCGATAGTCGGGCATGAGGGTAGGGTTGTTGGTTTCCCATTGGGTAAGGCGGTGGTGGAGAGCGTTCAAGACGCGAACGGCGAGTTCATTGCGTTCATAGGGGATGCCTTCGAGGTAAAGTGAGGTGGCGTGGGGGACGGGGAGTTCGTCCTTGGTGAGTGAGGTATTGAGTCCGAGTCCGATGACGACGGCGGGTTGGTCACCAAGGGAGACGGCTTCGGCGAGAATACCGCAGAGTTTCCGGCCGTCGATAACCAGGTCGTTGGGCCATTTCAGTTGGATTTGGGGGGTGGTGAGGGCGTCGATGAGTGCGAGACCGGTGGCGAGCGGCATGGTGCCGAGGCGGGTGACGGATTCGTGGGGTGGGCGGATGAGGATGGAGAGGGGCATTTGGGAGCGGGGTGGGGCGCTAAAGCTTCGCCCCATGCGGCCGCGGCCGGCGGTTTGGTGGTCGGTGAGGAAGGCAGTCCAGGCGGGGGCGCCGTCATGGGCTGCGGCAACGAGTTCGGTGTTGGTGGAGCTGACTTCGGGGAAGTATTCGATGTGTCGATAGGGTCCGTTAGTGATGAGTTGGGTACGAAGGTAATCGATATTGAGGGGGTCGCGGTTATCCATGGCGACTATGGTACGTTACCCCCGTCTCATGGGCAGGGTGAGTGTACCTGGGACAGGGGTATGTTTTGGGTTGCTATCTATCTTGGTTTTTGCTTGTCGACGCTGGTTTGTGCGGGTTAGCTGTGGTCTTGGGCTTTTCGACGTTCAGGTTGGCCTTAGTTTTTCTGCGGCCATTCCGTGTGGATTTCATTGTGATTTGCCTGATTTCCTAGCCAAAATACACATTCTAGTATGGTTTTGTTTTTGATTAGTCATGATTATAGGCTTTTTCGGACACCGCAGACAGGGGCACCTATGCGGCAGCTGAATTCAAAGTGTGAACTAAATTACTTTTAGTCACTGAAACAGGTACTATGCAGCGACTTTCAATCCAAAACATGATGAAATCCTCAACTTTTTTGCCTTAGCCCCTAGAAACTATAAAAATCCTCATCTAAAATCCCAAAACATGACTATTTCCTCACCTTTGATTGATGTTGCTTCCCTGCCGGATGTCAGCACTACTGCTGGCAAGATCGCCGATCTTAAGGCTCGTCGTATTGATGCAGCTTCCCCTGTTGGTAGGGCAGCCCAGAAAAAGGTACGCGACAATGGTCGCCTCACCGCGCGTGATCGCCTGGATTATCTGCTTGATCCACATTCTTTTGTGGAGATTGACCAATTAGCCCGTCACCGTACTTATGATTTCGGCATGCGCAGCAAGCGGCCCGCTACGGATGGCATTATCACCGGTTGGGGCACGATTGATGGTCGGGAAGTGTGCGTGTTCTCCCAAGATGGCACTGTGTTTGGCGGCGCCCTGGGTGAGGTTTATGGCGAAAAAATGTGCAAGCTCATGGAGCTAGCCATTACCACCGGCCGTCCACTCATCGGCCTGTATGAAGGAGCGGGTGCCCGCATCCAAGATGGTGCCGTTTCCTTAGATTTGATCGCCCAAACATTCTACCACAACATTAATGCTTCTGGTGTGATCCCCCAGATTTCGGTGATTATGGGTTCATGTGCCGGCGGCAATGCTTATTCTCCCGCCTTGACCGACTTTGTGGTCATGGTGGATAAGACCTCGAAGATGTTTGTAACCGGCCCGGATGTGATTAAGACCGTCACTAGCGAGGATATTTCACAAGAGGAATTGGGTGGCGCCAGCGTGCATATGCGTCAGGCAGGTAACTCCCACTACACTGCTTCTTCCGATGAGGACGCCTTGGACTTTGTGGCCGACCTAGTGAGCTACCTACCGTCTAATAACCGGGAGTTCGCCCCTGTGAGCGATTTTGAGCCGGAGGAGGGTTCTTTAGAGGAAAACATGAACCCGGATGATCTGCGGCTAGATTCCATTATCCCAGACTCCCCCACCGTTCCTTATGATGTGCGTGAGGTCATTGAGTCCGTCACCGATGATGGTGAATACCTGGAGATCCAGGCTGATCGTGCTGAAAACGTGGTGGTGGCTTTCGGCCGGGTTGAAGGGCAATCCGTGGGGTTCGTTGCTAACCAACCCACTTGCTTGGCTGGCTGCCTCGATATTGATGCTTCGGAAAAGGCAGCCCGGTTTATCCGTACCTGCGACTCCTTCAACATTCCCATCGTAATGCTGGTTGACGTGCCAGGTTTCCTGCCCGGCTCAGGCCAGGAACATAATGGTATTTTGCGGCGTGGGGCTAAGCTGCTCTACGCCTATGGTGAGGCTACCGTCCCGAAGATCACCGTCACCATGCGCAAGGCCTACGGCGGAGCTTATTGCGTGATGGGTTCTAAGGGCCTGGGCGCCGATGTGAATTTGGCCTGGCCTACCGCCCAGATCGCGGTGATGGGTGCTGCTGGCGCGGTTGGGTTCCTGCATCGTCGGGATTTGAAAGCCGCTAAGGAGAAGGGGTTGGATGATTCCGAGCTGCAAGAGCTGCAGAAGCTTTTTGAGAAGGAATATGAGGATCACATGTTGAACCCGTATTTGGCTGCTGAACGTGGATTGATTGATGCGGTCATTCTGCCTTCGGAAACTCGTGGCCAGATTTCCCGGAATCTGCGGCTGCTGCGTAATAAGCATGTGAACCGGCCGGCCCGGAAGCATGGCAATATTCCACTCTAAATCAATACTTCACGACATTGATGGTGGGCGACCACAATAATCGTCTGGGATGGCTGTTAACTCCGCAATAGAGTGAATCCTTCAAAGCGTTCGCTGCCTAGCCGCCCCAAACGAAATGTCGGCCATTGCCGCCATCATGAAAGACTCAAAACCGAATAGGATTTCGAGACTCGAAAACCTACTGGCTGCCGCCATCGTCTTCGTATTGTGGGTGCATCGCATGCATTCTCAAGGGGATCATCAATCCCCTTGCCTCCTTAGTAACTGCGACTCATGCGAATGCAGAAACCGCTGATACGCAAGGCTGATGGTGATGGGGCTGGTAGGTTTTCTTGGTGTTTCCTACCCCTTTACACCCTATATACTTTCATACGCACCCATTATCCTTCTTATGGTTGAGCACATTCGAATGCGCCCCGATAGGTACACCCCAATAGGTGCGCCCCATCGGGGATACCCGCACAGGGACACCCGAAAAACAACCACGAACAGGGGTACCCATCGGGGGTACCCGAAGGTGCCAAACATACCGGATATGATTTACCCACCACCATAGTTCGTAGATCCGCTATAGGGATAATCGCTGCTCAATCGGCATTATCTCAAGGTAACTACCCCCGATTGGTGGTTTTTCAAGACAATAAGTCACAAAATTTTCGAACACTTCACAATTTTTGAGGCTTACCCCTACACTGTGAAGTTATGACAGCCGCAACAATCTCACAGCCAGGCACCACAGGTGCCGCAGCACCAGATTTAACCACCACTGCCGGAAAGCTCGCCGACCTGCGGGCCCGTATTGCCGAAACCCATACTCCCATGGGACAAGCATCCGTAGACCGAGTCCATGACGCCGGAAAGAAAACCGCCCGGGAACGCATCGAATATTTGCTCGATGATGGTTCTTTTGTAGAGGTCGATGCCCTGGCCCGCCACCGATCCAAGAATTTCGGTTTGGACGCCAAGCGTCCTATTACCGACGGTGTGGTTACCGGCTACGGCACCATTGATGGCCGTAAGGTGTGCGTTTTTTCGCAAGACGGTGCCATTTTCGGTGGTGCTCTTGGTGAGGTTTACGGCGAAAAAATCGTCAAGATCATGGACTTAGCCATTAAAACCGGCGTGCCACTTATCGGTATTAACGAGGGTGCCGGCGCCCGCATCCAAGAGGGTGTGGTCTCACTAGGCCTCTATGCCCAAATTTTCTATCGCAATACCTTGGCATCGGGTGTAATCCCCCAGATCTCCCTCATCATGGGCGCCTGCGCCGGCGGCCACGTCTATTCTCCCGCCTTGACTGACTTCATCATCATGGTCGATAAGACTTCGAAAATGTTTATCACCGGGCCTGACGTTATTAAGACCGTGACCGGTGAAGTTGTTACCCAAGAAGAATTGGGTGGCGCACACACGCATATGGCCACCTCGGGCACCTCCCACTATACGGCCACTGATGATGCCGATGCACTCGACTGGGTGCGGGATTTGGTGGGCTATCTTCCATCAAATAACCGTGCCGAGGCGCCACGTGAGCCTGCCGACATTATGGTGGGATCGGTTCAGGAAAACATCACCGATTCCGACCTGGAACTCGATACCATTATTCCCGATTCGCCCAACCAGCCATACGACATGAAAGATGTCATCACTCATGTGGTTGATGATGGCGACTTCTTTGAAATCCAAGAGGGCTACGCCAGCAATATCATCATTGGCTTCGGCCGGGTCGAAGGCCGATCCGTGGGTGTGGTAGCCAACCAACCCACCGAATTTGCTGGCTGTCTGGACATTCGAGCTGCGGAGAAAGCTGCACGGTTCATCCGCACCTGTGACGCCTTCAACATTCCCATCATCGAGTTTGTCGATGTGCCTGGCTTCCTCCCCGGCACCAGTGAAGAATACAACGGCATCATTCGCCGTGGAGCGAAACTGCTGTATGCTTACTCGGAAGCCACCGTCGGCAAGATTACTGTTATTACCCGTAAGTCCTATGGTGGCGCTTATTGCGTGATGGGGTCCAAGGACATGGGCGCCGACTTAGTGTTCGCCTGGCCTACCGCCCAAATTGCGGTGATGGGTGCCGCTGGCGCCGTGGGCTTTATTTACCGGAAGGAAATCAAGGCTGCCGCCGACCGGGGTGAGGATGTGGTAGCCGTCGCCAAGAAATACGAGCAGGAATATGAAACGACGCTGGTCAACCCCTACATGGCTGCGGAACGTGGTTTCGTGGATGCGGTTATCCCACCGTCAGAGACTCGCGGCCAAATCATCGAGGGACTGCGATTGCTCGATCGTAAGGTCGTGAATATGCCGGCCAAGAAGCACGGTAATATTCCGCTATAACTAACTAGCTTTTCGACGTGAGGAAGTTCCCAATGTCTGACCCAAAACCATTCCTACGGATCATCAAGGGCAATCCCAGTGATGTTGAGGTGGCCACCCTCACAGCGTTATTTGCCACCATGGCAAATAACGCCGCCTCGGCTGTGGCCCCGGAGCGTGAACGTAACCTGTGGGGAAATATCTCTGAACGCCTGCAACAGCCTATGATTTATAACCCATCGGCATTTAGGAATGTCAGCTTCTACTAAGTGACATTCAAATAACATTCCGGTCTTTATCACATGTGATAAAGACCGGAATTTCGCACCCTCTCCCACCTATTTGGGGGGAGATGGGCAAATTTTCAATTGGGGAAGTACCGGGTAAATTCTTATAAGTAGCAAGAGTATCTCATCACAATTCGCACCCACATATTTTACGGGAATCACCACTGATATCGAGGTTGATGATATACAAAAAGGACATGATATAGGGGTTATTTGGGGTTTCCCAACCGTAGGAGCGTCGAAAAGCATGGTGTGCAAAATTAGTCAAAATCATTGGTTTCTGACACATTCGCTATCGACAACTTAAAAAGATTTTTCATATTTTTTGGCTGATTCCTATTGTCTTTTTCGGCGGCCTACGATAGGTTGTGTTTTAAGAGTCATGCAAACGTTTGCGTGACCTCCAATACTGATAAAACGCGGAAGAAGCTAATCCCATGGCAGATAACCCCATCTCGCCACGCGGCCGAGAGAACACACACCCCACCGAGCAGAATCGACGAACCAGTCCCCATAGCACCGCCGCCAATCGCCCTGGCCGACGCCGAGCACATCGGGGCAATGGCGCCACATTGAAGGACATAGCCGAACTCACTGGCCTGTCTGTTAGTACCGTATCGCGTGCGCTATCACGCAACCCTGTCATCCCCGCCCCTACCCGAGAGATCGTGGAAAAGGCGGCAGCAGAATTAAAATATCGGCCCAATGCCCAGGCACGCGCCCTGCGAAATGCCCGCACCAATATTATCGGCGTACTGGTGCCCGATATCCAAAACCCCTTCTTCTCTACCTTGGCCGCCTCAATCCACAAGGCGGCATATGAGAATGGGTTTTCGATGCTACTAAGCCACACTGACGAAAAACCCGATCGACTTAACCGAGCATTAGAAATGCTGGGGCGCCAACGGGTCGACGGTATCATTGTGGTTCCTCATATCCAATCAGCTCGCGCAACTTTGGAACTGCACGATTCCGGCATGCCCATTGTTGCCGCTGACCGTCTTATTCCCCATTCAATCATTCCCTCAGTCACCGCCGACGCGGTCCCTGGCATCACAGATGCACTCATGGCGTTATCCGCACTGCCGAACGCAAAAATCGGATACTTGGCCGGCCCGCAGGACACCTCAACCGGGCAGGAACGTCTCAATTTGGTGAAAGAAATTTCGAAAGAAATGGGATTGGAACCGCCAACAATCTTCTTCGGCGGCTACCAAGAATTAGCAGGGTTTGAAGGCACAATAGACCTGTTAGAGCAGGGTGTGAACTGTATTTTAGCTAGTGACACCATGATGACCACGGGTGCTGTGGAAGCGTTGCGCGAGAAAAACCTCAAGATCGGCAAGCATGTGGCCTTAGTGGGGTATGACGACACACAATTATTCCGTCTGCAAAACCCACCGCTTAGTGTCATTGACCAAAATGTCACACTCATTGGTAAGAAAGCATTCGAAATGCTTTACGACTACATCACCTTGGAAAAGGCGCCGAAGAGCATGAAAATCCCGTCAATCTATCGGGGTCGCGGTTCCACGATGCTTGCCCCATAACGGGCGTAGCAAAACTTCAACAATTCGGTAACAACTTTGAAGCCGGTACAAAACAACCTTAAAATATACAAAGGTTGTTTTGGGCCGGCTTTTTAGTTCCATTGTCCTAGCTGATAATTTATCCCAATTCATTTCCGCTCTCACCACTGATGTAGTGACGATTTTTAAGGAGGCATACATACATGTCGAGTCCCTACAGACGTCCTCACACACAATCAACCAACGAACCGTCAGCTGACATAGATGATGATTCGTCAGCGATTCTCCAGCTCAAAGAGGTTTCCAAATCCTTCGGACCCGTCAATGTGATCGATCGGGTCAGTATCAATGTTCGCCCCGGACAAGTACACGCACTGCTCGGCGAAAACGGGGCAGGCAAATCAACACTTATTAAAATGATGTCGGGGGTATATCAACCCGATTCCGGTGCCATTATTATTGATGGCAAGCGAACGCATTTACCTACCAGCAAAGCCGCGGAAGACCTCGGCATTGCCACCATCCACCAAGAACTCAACCTAGTTCCCACCATGACCGTGGCCGAAAACGTCATGCTTGGCCGTTTCCCTACCCGCTATGGCCTGGTCAACCACCGCGAATTAGATGCCCTAGCCCAGAAAGCCTTAGACCTCATTGGTGTAGATGTAAAACTCAGCGATCGCATCGGCAACCTGGGCATTGCCCGACAGCAGATGGTGGAAATTGCTAAGGCACTCTCCATGCATGCCCGCATTCTCATCCTAGATGAGCCCACCGCAGCCCTCACCGACCACGAAATTGAACAACTATTCAAGGTGATCCGCGATCTCAAAGCCCAAAACGTGGCCATGGTTTTTATCTCCCACCACCTTGACGAAATCGCTGAAATCGCCGACACGGTCTCAGTATTACGCGACGGCCAGCTTATCGACGAAGTACCCGCCACCACCAGCGAAGCAGAACTCGTGCGCCTCATGGTGGGACGGGAAATTACCAATCAATATCCCCGCGAATCCCACCCAATAGGTGACCCCCTCCTCGTAGTCCAAGATTTAAGCAGCGACGATAAATTTCAGAATGTATCATTCACCGTACATGCCGGTGAAGTCGTGGGCATGGCCGGTCTGGTAGGTGCCGGACGTACCGAAGTTATCCGCGCCATCGCCGGCTGCGACCCCGTCACGGGGGGACGCATTATGGTCAATAATCACCCCCTCAAACTAGGTGATATTCGTCATGCTATCCGGGCCGGCATTGGGCATGTCCCCGAAGACCGCAAAGCCCAAGGACTCGTCCTAACCGCCAGCGTCAATGAAAACCTAGGCTTCGCCACCCTACAATCCACCTCCCGATTTGGTCTTGCCGACCGACGCGGCCAAAAACAACGAGCCACCAGGGTTGCGAAACAATTACGCATCCGCATGGCCTCAATTGACCAGCCAGTCAAGGACCTTTCCGGTGGTAATCAACAAAAAACTGTCTTCGGCCGATGGGTACTAGCCAACTCCCAAGTGCTACTACTCGACGAACCCACCCGAGGCGTTGATGTGGGTGCCAAGGTGGAAATCTACCAACTCATCAATAGCATCACCAGCGCGGGTGGTGCAGTGCTCATGGTGTCATCCGAATTACCGGAAATCATCGGCATGTCCGACCGGATCCTCGTCATGTCCGGCGGTCGACTAGCCGGCGAACTACCAGCAGGATCCTCCCAGGACGACATTATGGCACTAGCCGTTTCACATGTAGAAGATGCACTGCAAGATGCAGTTTTAGAGGAAATCACGGAGGAATCATGAGCCATACCCTCACAGCCACCAGACCAGCGTCGAAAAGCAAAAGCACAGCCCCACACCCCATCATCAACTGGATGATCAATAATGGCGCCCTCGTGGGGCTCATCGTCATATGTGTGGGGCTGTTTATCGCCACCCCACACTTTCTCACCGCCACAAACCTCATCAATGTGGGTATTCAAACCGCTACCGTCGCCATTCTGGCGTTCGGCATGACCTTTGTTATTGTGTCCGCCGGCATCGACCTCGCGGTAGGATCCGTGGCTGCCTGTTCCGCCATGGTGTCGGCAGTATGCTTCGCCAAACTTGGTCTGCCCGACTGGCTCATGATTATCATTGGCCTGCTCGTAGGGCTTCTCGCCGGGGCAATCTCCGGCCTGACCATCGCCTATGGTCGCCTCACTGCCTTCATTGCCACCCTGGCCATGATGTCCGTCGCCCGCGGCGTCACCCTGGTGATCTCTAAGGGCAACCCAATGTCCGCCCCACCTTCGGTAACCATGCTGGGTAAAAACTATTTCGGCATTCCCATGCCCATCGTCATGATGGCATTATCAGGTGTGATCTGCTGGTTTATCTTGTCTCGCACAGTTATCGGCCGAAACATGTACGCAATCGGCGGCAATGAGGAAGCAGCACGCCTCTCCGGTATCCCCGTGAAAAACATCCAAGTAATTGTGTACTGCCTCTCAGGCCTTTTTGCCGGCCTCGCCGGTCTCGTTATCATGGGCCGATTATCATCCGCCCAGCCCCAGGCCGCCTTGGGCTATGAGCTCGATGCCATTGCAGCAGTCGTCATCGGTGGGGCATCCCTTGCTGGTGGTTCCGGCAAGGCCTCCGGCACCTTAGTGGGCGCAATTCTGCTGGCGGTTATTCGTAACGGCCTCAATATTTTGAATGTGCCATCGTTCTGGCAACAAATCGTGATCGGCATCGTCATCGCCCTCGCGGTAGGTTTTGACGTAGTTCGCAACAAAACCAGTACCTAATTCACATGTTTTACGATACATTTAATGTGACTTCATTTTAGAAGCCGCAAATTGTTCTTGTTCCGAAAGGGTTCTACCTGTATGTTCAGCACTAAGCTTCGCAAAACACTTGCGG
>CAUVMZ010000013.1:0-25879 GCA_963552855.1 uncultured Corynebacterium sp.
GCAAACTTGATAAATGTGGTGCAGATCATGCAATTACCCCCTTGCCGGTTTTGGGTGGTCCAGGCAGCCCGGGCTGTGTATAACTCGATATTTCCCCAGCCTAAACCGCATTTTTGCCTCACTATTGGTCATAGACGCCGCCTGCGCTTGTGGATGACCATGTTACAATCCCTAAAAATGCCCATTGAGCAGGGCAAACCCGGTAAAACCGGTGAGTTATCCACATGTCCCCATGGCGGACGGTCCGCCTGGACTGTGCATAACTGTGGAAAACCCGGCTGCACATGGGCTATACACAGAGTAAAACCCCAGCCAAAATACGCTTTGAGCTGGGGTTTGTGTATATCTCTTGGGTGGCTTGAGCGTGGTTGAGGATTCGCCGAACACTGCCAGGAGGATTGTTTCCTGCGGATGCAGTGGCAAACCTGGTTCGTCGACACAGGTGAGTACGGCATACTCAAGACCGTACTCACCTGTGGCTTGTGGATACTGTTTAGTAGGAGGAGGCAGCTAGGGCTTCCCGCAGGCAGTGCCCGGGAGGCATTCCTGGGGAAGACTCACTGGCGCACACCATATAGGCGATGACTGGCCCATAGATTGGCAGGGCGCTGAGGCTGAGGAAATCCAGACTACTGTCCACAGAGGCAGGGAGCTCAAACTGCTCTCCTGCGGATGCTGGGGTGAATGAAGTTGCTGCCAAGGCCAGGCAGACTGTGGTGATTGCGATTTTGAGGGAACGCATGGTGATCTCCTAGAATTGGGGGGCCATCCTTGGCTTCATGAGCGGTACGATCGAGAGCGCCAGCGGGAATGTGACGATATCCCAAAGAACCGAATAGATGGTTTTGAGCACACTATTTTGCTCGATTTCTTGGCTCAACGCGGTCGAGGTATCAGGTTCCACATCCGCAGCGTAGGCCGGGGTGATGGTGGTAGCCGTTGCGATTGCGGTGCAGGTGGCAACGATGGCGAGTTTGATACGGCGCATAATAACTCCTTATGGTTTGAGCTGGGTCTCCTGTCCTAGATCATGCCAGGCTCGACGGATAGCGAGATCGAGAGTGCGACTGGAAGCATGGCGACCTCCCAAAGCACCATATAGGCGGTTTTGAGCACGCCATTTTCCTTGACTTCTTCGCTGAGCGCGGCCAGGGTATTGGGCTCGACATCCGCGGCATACGCTGGGGTAATGGTGGCTGCTGTGACTGCGGTGCAGGTGGCGATGATGGCGAGTTTGATACGGCGCATAATATTCCTTTCCAATAATTCGTCAGTATTGGGATAGTGCGAACATGTTTTCGTTGGGGTTTTCGCACATTCCCGGCCGGTCCGGTGGGGTGTAGGAGGTGCAAATCAACCCATTGATGACCGGTCGCAGAGTTGATGGCATGCTCATCATTACCGGCTCCAGGCTTAGTACCAGCCGGGTTCCAGCAGGGTCGGGTTCGGTCGGTTCAACTTCATGAGCTGCTGCTGGGGTGAGTGAGGTTGCCGCCAAGGCCAGGCAGGCTGTGGTGATTGCGGTTTTGAGGGAACGCATGGTTGTGTCTTAAATCATGCCGGGTTTGCTGGATAGCAGGAGGATGACTCCTAAGGGAAACAGACTGAGGCCGACAAGCCCTGACTCGATGGTTTTTACGAGGCCGTCTTTTTCGATGGCTGTGCTCAGTGCTTCCAGGGAGGATTGTTCTTCCGCGGCATGGGCTGGGGTGATGGTGGCTGCTGTGACTGCGGCACAGGTAGCGACGATGGCGAGTTTGATACGGCGCATGATAACTCCTTATGTTTTAGCGCTGATTCATGATTTGAACTGGGGTTTGTGGATAACCCTTAGTAGGATAGGGCTTCCCGGAGACAATATCCGGGAGGTACCGATGGCAGCCCATGAGACGACCCGCTGGCACACAGCAAGTAGCGGATGACTGGTCCGTAGATTGGCTCGGCCGCAACGCTGAGCACATCTACGCTAGTTTCCACAGAACCGCGGTGTTGCTCTTCCGCAGCGTGGGCCGGAGTGATGGTTGCGGCTGCGATTGCAGCGCATGTGGCAACGATAGTTAATTTGATACGACGCATGAATACGATGATATTGAGGCTTGATGACCTCTATATATAAGATTTGTCACGGGGGTAACCGTCGTAAAGCTATTAACCACGACCGTAATTTTTAATCATTGTGGTGATCTTTTGGATCTCATCATAGGTGTCGCGTTTCTCGGCGAGTTCTTTGCGGATTTTGCGTTCGGAATGCATCACGGTGGTGTGGTCGCGGCCAAACCGCTCCCCCACCTTCGGCAGGGACAGTTCGGTCAGTTCGCGGCACAGATACATGGCGATCTGGCGGGCGTGCGTGATCGGGCGGGACTTGCTGGTACCGGACAGTTGAGCGATGGTAAACCCAAAAAACTCCGCGGTCATCGCCATGATCGTGTCCGTGGTGACCTCCAAGACGCTGTGCTCCGGCATGAGGTCTTCCAGCGCCTGCTCGGCCGTTTTCAAATTGATCTGCTGATTATTGAGCGACGCCCACGCCGACACCCTAATAAACGCCCCCTCCAGCTCGCGGATGCTGGAGCTAAATTGGGAGGCGATTAATTCCAGCACATCCCTCGATGCCACAATCTGTTCCGCCTCGGCTTTCTTCATCAAAATGGCGATGCGGGTTTCCAAATCCGGGGGGTAAATGTCGGCAATCAGGCCCGACTGGAACCGGGTGCGCAGCCGATCCTCCAAGGTGGTGAGCTGTTTTGGCGGCCGGTCCGAGCTCAATACAATCTGCTTGCCACCTTGCTGTAGGGCATTAAACGTGTGGAAAAACTCCTCCTGGGTGCCCTCCTTGCCCTGGAGGAATTGGATATCATCCACCATGAGAATATCCAGGTTACGGTACCGGCGTTTAAAGGATTCCTGCCGGTCATCCCGCACCGAATTGATGTAGTCATTGGTGAACTGTTCGCTGGACACGTATTTGATGCGCAGGTTTGGGTCCAACTGTTGGGCGTAGTTACCGATGGCATGCATGAGGTGAGTTTTCCCCAGGCCGGAATCCCCCCACACGAAGAGCGGGTTATAGGCGCGGGCCGGTTTCTCCGCCACCGCAATTGCCGCCGAAGTCGGAAGTTTGTTCGAATCCGATACGACGTAGGTGTCAAAGGTGTATCGGGGATTGAGGAAATCGTCTTGGGCCGGGTTATGGGCCGGTTTTTCCCGGGATCGCAGCGTGACCCCAGCCGTGGTTGTGGGCTGCGGGGTGACCGGATTGTCGGCCTGGTCGGTGTGGCTCGTGGTCCAGCCGGTGGCGGTGATGGTGAGCATATCCCGGTCGTCCAGCTCTAGCTGGGGTGATGCATCTGGGACGGCGGCTGCGGACTTTCTGGGCACGGATTTGCCCGAGGGTGGCTGGGCTGTCGGCGGCTCTGACACCGATGGGGTTGTCACTTGTGGCGCCGCGGCCGCCGGCGTTGGGTCGGGTTTCGCCGCGGTTTTCCCCCTCCGGGAATTTCGGGGCGTCTTCCGCGCGGATGTTTTTGTTGTTGCGCCTCTCGACCTCCGGCCCCCCGATGTTGGGGTGGCGATATCCAACATTTGTTGTTCTGCATCCTCAGACTCTTCGGGTTCGTCTCTGCGCTTACCGATCGTCGGATTGACCGTGACCGCTAGACTGTATTCCCGCCCAAACTTATTGCTGAGGGCCATGCAAATTACCCCGTAAAGGTTACCCTCTAAATATTCTTTGGCTTTCGCCGACGGCACGGCCAATACCGCTACCCCGTCGAGCAGCCCAATGAGTCGGGCAAGGTTTAAATAGGCTCGCTGTTGGGGGCCGATTGGTTCGATATGGAGGTCGTCGGATTGTTCGCTTCCATTGATTAATTCCTTGACAACGGATTTCCAGGTTTTTTGGGATGCCTGGTTTGAATCACTCGAAGTCACCGATGCTCTTCCTCATTTCAAATTTGGGGCCGAAAAATTTCCGAGAAACTGCAAGAATTACCTGGGGTTATCGTCGTAAAGCTAAGAGGGCTAAAAATAGCCTTAACTTTGTAGTGCTACCCGTCTATATCTTTTTGTTATCAAATTTTCCGGCGGGGATGGCACCCAGTGTAGGCCGTTTTGTGGTGTGACGGACCGCAGGCGGCCGCGAAGAAGGTCCATGCTGGGTGGAATATCCGCGCGTTATCCACAGCCAGGGCGGGTGGGGAAAACCCATGGTTATCCACAGGGTGTGGGAAAAGCTGTGGATAAATCTATGGCAAAATTCACACCCATTTAGCTGCGCTTATTTTAATATCGGGGGAAATTATAGCGGTAAACGGCAAAGTTATCCACAGGGAGCAGAATTACAGTTGTGTAATTCGGGACGTCAGTGGCAAAATTGCTACTTTGTGTGTGGCGGCAATATGGCTGCGGAGCAGCGGTGGCGTCGGTGCGATGTCGATGCGACGGGGGTAGCCGGGTGGGGTAACGGATTGTTACCTATTAGTGACCTTTCGGGTGGATATAAGCACTACCTACTACTAAAAAGATCCTTAATTACAGATTTGTAATTACTGGGTATATCGGGGGTATTTATGGGGCGATTTGGCCTGAGCTGGAAAATTCACGTAGTCTGTACAGGTCTGTCACATCGGAACCGATGAAATATCGAGATACCGATCGTGTCTGGAGTAAGGAAATTATTGTGCGGACTTGCCGCATTTAGGTGCTTGAGCTGGGTTTTAGCAATAAGATTCGAAAGCACAATGGATATGCTTGCTCCGTATCATCATTCAGCTTGAGGCGTTTGATACGTCTTGCAACATATATAGGAGTAACTACCGTGACCAAGGGTAAGCGGACGTTCCAGCCGAATAATCGGCGGCGCGCACGTAAGCATGGCTTCCGCATTCGGATGCGCACTCGTGCCGGCCGCGCAATTGTCGCCGCACGTCGAAGCAAGGGTCGGGCAAAGCTGACCGCATAGTCAGCTTGTCACCCTTGAAATAACGGTGCTCCCGTCTCAGCACAAAATCACTTCCTCCGAAGAGTTTCGAAAAACCATTCGGAGTGGTAAGCGTGCAGGCGGGGGCACCGTTGTGCTTCATGTATTATTCTCCCGAGATGTGCTGACCTCTAAGCCCCGCTGTGGTTTAGTGGTATCCAAAGCCGTTGGCAATGCAGTAACCCGGCATGCGGTGAGCCGAAAACTCCGCGTCATCATCCGTCCGCTTTTCGACGACTTACCGCCCGGCACGCTCATTGTCATTCGCGCCCTACCAGCAGCGGCACACGCAAGTTCGGAGGAGTTGAGCCACGATGTGCAGCGAGCACTCGCAAAAATCCGTGAGCGTTAACGTCAGCCCGGCCGCCCGACTACTCATTGCCGCGGGACATTTTTACCAACACTATCTTTCCGGCCTCAAAGGCGGGCCCTCCTGCCGGTTCGAACCAACCTGTAGTTCGTATGCCATTACCGCAGTGCGGGCCCATGGCGCCCTCAAGGGCATAGTGTTAGCCTTGGTGCGACTATCCAAGTGCGGGCCCTGGCATCCGGGTGGTTTCGACCCAGTGCCGCAAACAACCCTTTACCAATTCGAGGAGTAACAACCCCTGTGCTTAACTTCGTTTATTGGCCAATCTCGGTCATACTCTGGTTATGGCACAAAGCCTTAAGTTTTGTGCTCAACCCAGACTCCGGTCTGACCTGGGTGCTAGCCATTGTGTTGCTCACCTTCACCGTGCGCATCCTCCTGGTTCGCCCCACAATCAACCAAATGCGCTCCATGCGGAAAATGCAGGAAATCCAGCCCCAAATGCAGGAAATCCGCAATAAATACAAGAACGACCAGCAGAAAATGATGCAGGAAACCCAGAAACTGCAAAAGGAAATGGGTTTCAATCCGCTCGCCGGCTGTCTGCCGATCCTGGTGCAAATGCCCGTCTTCCTCGGGCTTTACCACGTGCTGCGCTCGTTCAACCGCACCGGCACCGGTGCCGGCCAGTTAGGGCTCACCCCGGAACAAAACCGGATGACCCCCAACTATTTCTTCTCCGCGGAAGACGTGCAATCCTTCCTGGACGCTCGCCTGTTTAAGGTGCCGCTCTCGGCCTATATCTCCATGCCGGAGTCCATGTATCAGGCCTTCCCCGGGGATTTCACCAAAACCAATATCATCATGCTGGCGGCCCCCCTGGTGGTCATTATCGTGGTGGCCATCCACATGAACGCCCGCCTGTCCGTGGACCGGCAGAAAGCCCGCATCGCCTCTGGGAAACAAAAACCCGCGGCCAACGACCAAATGCAAATGCAGGCCGACATGATGAACAAAATGATGCTGTGGTTCCTGCCCGGCACCATCCTGCTCACCTGCACCTTCTGGCATATTGGGCTGCTGTTCTACATGGTGTCCAATAACGTGTGGACCTTCTTCCAGCAACGCTGGGTGTTCAAACTGATGGACACTGAGGAAGAGGCCGAACTTCAGGCCAAGAAAGACGCCAAACGGGCATCCGCCCCCAAGGTTGGTCAGAAACCCACCGACCAAAACAAAAAGAAGAAGCGGAAACGCTAACTTTAGAGGAAGCCGTCGCACAGCCTCATATGCGGCGGCTTCTCACTATCCCAAGGAGACCCCATGACGCACGCAGCTCGCATCTTCGGTGACAACCTGGCGCGAGCCGAACGCTACCATGACCTGCTGGCCACCACCGGCGCCACCCGCGGCTTCATTGGCCCCCGCGAAACCCCCAAACTGTGGGACCGCCACATTCTCAACTGTGCCGTCCTCGGCGAGGCCATCGCAACCGGCCTCACTGTCGCCGACATTGGCTCCGGCGCCGGCCTGCCCGGCATTCCCCTCGCTATCGCCCGCCCCGACCTCACCATCTCCCTGGTGGAGCCCCTCCTGAAACGTTCAACCTTCCTCACCGAGGTTGTTCACGAACTGGGCCTGGAAAACGTGACAGTCATCCGCGGCCGCGCCGAAGAACGCGAGGTCAAAGCCACCCTCGGGCTTGTCGATATCGTGACCTCCCGGGCCGTAGCCCCCCTAGGAAAACTTGCCCGCTGGTCACTCCCCCTCGTCAAACCCGGCGGCCATATGCTCGCCATGAAAGGCGCCTCCGTATATGACGAACTCGCCCGGGACCGGGTCGAAATCCGCAAAGCCGGCGGCGGCACCGCCACAATATTTGCTGTAGGAAACGACCTGCCGGAACCCACCACCGTGATCGACATCCCAAAGAAACGGTGATGTTAGAATTGATACTTAATACAAACACAACAAGCAGGTAGTTAGGTGGTCATGGAAGAACAAGACTGGGATGACACCCCCATCGCTGCGGAAGCCCAGCGTGCAGCCCAAATATTGACGCCGCACGCACTGAAACTCCCCCGCCCAGAACGCCCCCGGCGCTTGGCCATCTCTAATCAAAAAGGCGGGGTCGGCAAAACCACCACCACCGTCAATCTGGCCGCGGGCCTGGCCCGCAATGGGCTGAAAATCCTGGTGGTTGACCTCGACCCCCAGGGTAACGCCTCCACAGCATTAGGGGTGGAGCATCGGGAAGGAACCGTCTCCAGTTACGAACTCCTCCTCGGCGCCTGCACCCCCGAACAGGTGATCCAACGGTCTACCGCCAACGGTAATTTGTTCTGCATCCCAGCCACCATCGACCTGGCCGCCGTTGAAATCGAACTGGTGTCCAAGGTTCGCCGCGAATACCGGCTTCGGGACGCGCTCAGCCCCGAATTCATCAAAGAAGCCGGCTTTGACTATGTTTTCGTCGACTGCCCGCCCTCCCTGGGGCTTCTGACCACCAACGCCCTCAACGCGGTTGAGGAAGTCCTCATCCCCATCCAGTGCGAGTACTATGCGCTCGAAGGCGTGAATCAGCTGCTCAAATACATAACAATGGTGCAGCACCAGCTCAACCCTCAACTGCATATTTCCGCCATCCTGCTCACCATGTTTGACGGTCGGACCAAACTGGCGGAAGAAGTCTCCGCCGACGTGCGCAACACCTTCGGGGCACTAGTGCTTCGTAACCGAATACCCCGATCCGTGAAGGTGTCCGAAGCCCCCGGGTTCGGCCAAACCGTGCTGGATTATGACCCCGGGTCCCGCGGGTCCATGGCATACATGGATGCGGCGAAAGAACTCGCCAACCGGGGAGATGTTCGCTTCGTGAAGTAGCGAGGCGGGCAACGCTCGTCGAAAAGCTAAAAACCAGAGAAAGGGAAAACCGTGACCGCTCGAAAAGGTGGTTTAGGGCGGGGGCTGGCTGCGCTCATCACCAACCAACCAGACTCCCGACTGGGTGATAATGCCGCAGACATCGTGATCGGCGGTGCCCGCAAGCCAGAACCCGACGCCGAAGAAACCCCCACAAGTGCGGCACTGCGGCCGCAGCTGGAGGTCGTGCCCGAAACCGAGCTCGCCGCCCACTACCAAGAAATCCCCACCGACCTCATCGACCCCAACCCCAAAAATCCCCGCAAAGTCTTTGACAACTTCGACCTTGACGAGCTCGTTCACTCCATCAAGGAATTCGGGCTGCTCCAACCCATTGTGGTGCGGCGATCCGGGGACCGGTACGAACTGGTTATGGGTGAACGGCGCTGGCGGGCCGCCACCCAAGCCGGGCTTGATACCATTCCCGCTATTGTCCGCAAAACCGATGATGACTCCATGCTCCGCGACGCGCTGCTGGAAAACGTGCACCGCGTCCAACTCAACCCCCTCGAAGAGGCCGCAGCGTACGAACAATTGCTCGAAGAGTTCGGGGTCACCCAAAGCGAGTTGGCGGACAAGCTGGGGCGGTCCCGGCCGGTGGTCACCAATATGCTCCGGCTGCTTAAACTGCCGGTTGCTGTGCAGCAAAAAGTCGCCGCCGGGGTTATTAGTGCCGGCCATGCGCGGGCGCTTCTCGCTATCAACGAGGACCAGGAAGGGCAGGAACGGCTTGCAAACCGCATTGTGTCCGAAGGACTCTCCGTCCGGGCCACCGAGGAGGCCGTGGTGCTGCTCAGCCATGGGGAAACCGGGCCGGTGCGGAAGCGTGCTAAAGCCCCCATGCCGGAATACCTGACCACTGCCGCGGAATCCCTGGCCGACAACCTGGACACGAAGGTATCCGTGTCCATGGGCAAACATAAAGGGCGCATCGTGGTGGAGTTCGGCGGCAAAGACGATTTCGAACGCATCATGGGGCTGCTCAGCGGTGACGAAAGTGCCGGGCCAGCCGCCGACTTGGCGGAAACCGCGGGAATCACCGACGCCGTGCTGCCGCCTGCGGATGCCCCGGAGTAGCCCTAGCCGATGGATGTGCAGCTACAGGCGCTGACCGCGGAAACTATCCCTCTCGTGCAGCACGAGTGTGCCGGCAGTGTGTTCTGGGAACTCAGCGCCCAAAACCAGCACACCAAAAATCTCGATAGTCTGTTCGAGAAGGAGGCGTGGTTAGCGACCGGCATGCTCGATGGTGTGTGTCGGGGGTTTAATCTGCAATACGACCGGCCTGACAGCATGCCAACTCTGCGCGCCATCGCCACCATCTTGTACTGCTCCCCCACGTTCGCGCCGGGTGCTGCGCAGCTTCCGTCCGCCCCCGTATCTGATGACGCCTGGTTGGTGTCTTCCCTGCACATTAACCCGGTTTATGCTGGTATTGGCCTGGAGGCGGTGTTGTTGGATGCCGTCATCATGGATGCGGTTGCCGCCGATCTTTCCGCCCTGGAGGCGTTCGGCTACTACGCCGATTTTGTGGAGGACCCCGACCTGCCCCTGCCGCCCGACCAGTGCGATATTTTGGCCCGCACTCATGATATTGGTTTGTTGGATGTTGAGGTGCTCCAGGCTGCGGGGTTTGTGGTGGCGCAAGACCATCGGGTGTTGCCGAAGCTGCGCCTGGATTTGCCGCCGGCCCGTGAGCTGCTGACCGTGCAGGCCGCCGAAGAATTGCTGAATAGCATCGTGGTATAGCCCACCCTACTGTACTTGTGCTAAGCGGGGTTTCCGCCCCAAACGGTGCCACGAGATGCTGTTTACCGGAGAAACCCCGCTTAGCATCCGTGCAGCCTAGCCCGTTCCCCCTCCCAGCACACAGTTGTGGGGTATGTTGTGGCAGAAACCCCTGTGCAGCCCCCGCATTTTTGGCTTTACGACGCCCCCACGGCGTAATCCCTCACCCGGCTCCCCCGCGTAGCATATGTTCTAAGCGGGGTTTCTGGCTGGAGGTGGGCTGTAGGGCGCTGTTTATCCCCGAAACCCCGCTTAGCACCTGTGCGGTAGGGGCTCCGGGGTGGTGCAATGCCGAAAAACCCCGCCCAGCAGATCTGCTGGGCGGGGTTGGGGTGCGGAGGACCCAGGGAGGATCCCGGATTGTGGGATGGGGTGCAGAGTGCGTCGTAAAGCGAGCTAGGTGCGTTGCCACCAGGGCGGCTGATGGTATAAGTCCACAATCACGTGTCGGTCTAGTGGGGGTTTGTTGGTAAGGAACGCCACCTTGTTCACCAGCTTTGTGGCGATCTCGTCTGGGTGGATGCGCGCCACGTGGTAGCCCAGGTCGAGGAGGAACTGCTCGCGGGCGATCTGCTTCCTGTAGACCTGGCGCGCCTGCCGGTCGGGGCCGGCGTACTTATCGCGGCCATCAACCTCAAGGATCAAAGAATCCGCGATCAATAAATCAACCCGATAATACGAGTTCAGGGTGTAAAAAACTACCTGGGCGGACACGGAGAGTTGCGGCAGACAGGTCATAATCACATACCTGGCGTGCGTCTCATGCACCGAATCAATGCCATATAGCGCTTGGTCCAGCACCTCCTGGGCTTTCGTGATCCCCCACTTGCCCCGATGCGAATCCAAATACATTTGGAATTGCCGTTTTCGGAAGCCTTGCCGCAGCGCTGCCTCGATAAACGCCAGCCCTTCTAGCGCGCCGTTGACCGCACAAATGTCCACAAAGGTGCGCTCTATCGTTGTGACCCGATATCCGTGCACCACCGTAATGTCGGATTCAGGCAGGTAGGCGCAGCGGTAATGAAAAATCTCCGGGTACGTCGACGACGGCTTCCCGTGGCCCGGCAGGTTCAGCTCGACCACCGTGGAGTGCTCGCGGTTCAGCGTGGGGATCCCGTGCACCCGCGCCGCCGCCAGGCAACTAATCACCGCCGTGCGGCACGACAGCTGCGCAACCTGGATATGCAGCAGAAATCGCAGGAAATACGGGGCCTCCTCATAGGCAAACCGTAACGATCCCAGCCGTTTTGTTAGCTGTATATAGCGGTATTCGAAGGTGTCCGAGGCACTCCAGCCGCCGCTTTGCGACGCCGGCACCTGCGGTTTTCTAGGCCAAGCCACCAATTGTAACTGTTCCACACCAATCACCTTATGGGAGTGTCAGGGCGGGGTTGGCCGATGGGGTTGCATTCAAGGGGGTAAACAGCGGGGGTAAGCAGGTGTGCTGAAAGTGGCTGAAACTGGCGGCAAGTGGTATAGGGCCGGGTGTTGGAGTGGGTGCCAGGTGCTCAAACACCCACCCCAACGCTGAATACCAGCGGCGCCAGCTAGCTGAGCATTTCTTGGGCCAGTAGCTCGCTGAATTTGAAGGTGCCGGTGGGTTTATCGTCGTTATCCATGAGATACAGCCGTTTCACGGCGACCACAATGGATTCGGCTATAGCATCACGTTTGGCGGGGTTGGTGAGTATCCGCACGTCACCAGGGTTGGTGAGGTAGCCGGTGACCACTTCCACGCAGGGCATCTGGGTCATGCGCAGTAGATCCCAGGTGCGGGCATGGTTGCCGCAGTTAACGAGTTTGGTGCGGTGCGCTATCTCCCGCTGGATGAACCCGGAGAGGAGCTCCCCGGTCATGGAGTAATTGCCCTGTTCGGAGCCAAAGTAGAAGGTGGCGCAGCCGGAGGCCTTGTCGTTTTGGTAGCGGTCGGCTTGTAGGCAGATCATGAGGTCGGCATTGAAGGCGTTGGCGATGTCGGCCCGCTGCCGGAGGGAGGGGTTATCGTGCCGGGGTCGGGAAACAATGGTTTCCATGCCGGCGGCGATCATGCGGCCTTCCACTCGGGATGCCAGGTCCCACATGAGTTCTTCTTCGGTGATTTCGCCGTACAGGCCGCGGACGGTCATGCCTTTGTCCGCCCCGCCCAGGGAGGGGTCGATGACAACGCGTTTGCCGGTGAGGCGGGGGCCGGCGGCACGCATGCGTTCGCGTTCCCTAAGTTTTTGGGGTGACCCACCGGTGATGCGGCGCCCCAACCGATTCAGTGATCTGATGGTGTTGGGCCCGCAAATGCCATCCATATTAAGCCCGTAGTTCATCTGATATTTCAGGAGGGCCCGGTAGGTGTGCTCGCCAAAGTGGCCGTCGATACGGTCGGAGTAGAAGCCGAGCTCTTGGAGTTGTTGTTGCAGCTGGACCACGTCGTCGCCGCTCATTTCGTTATGCGGCTGGTAGTTGAGGACGCGGGCCCCGAGCTCGTAGGATGCCTCCCTAAGGACGCGGAGGGTCATTTCGTTGATTTCGCCGCTGGCGATGATGCCGCGGGCTTGCTGGAATCCGCGGAGCGCTGCTTCTAGTTCGTCGTCGAAAAGCGTGTCCGCGTTGTAAATTGCGTGGTCGGGGTTGCCGCTTTCGTTATAGTTAGGTAGCAATCCCAAACGTGCGAGCGACTTTCGCACTTCAGCAACACGAGGGCTATTATCGCCCACCTTTAAAACATCAGACACGCTTCTCCTATCCTCACGGGTGAACTATGTTGTTTGTCAGGATACCAGTCAATTCCGGTAGCACAGTGGAGTTCCCCTAAAGGTGTTTCTTCAATTGTGCCACGATTTCAGTTTTGGAACCGCGGGCTATGAATTGCTCGACCTTTTTGCCGTCCTTGAAGATGAGCAGGGTGGGGATGGACATGATTTGGAACATGGCCCCCAGGTTGCGTTCATTATCAACGTTGACTTTCGCCACTACGATTTGCCCGTCGAATTCCTCCGCCACCTGGTCAATGACCGGCGCCAGCTTCTTACACGGCCCGCACCATTCCGCCCAAAAATCCACGAGCACGGGTTTGTCGGATTCCACCACAACAGAGCGGAACGTGGTTTCGGTAACTTCAATAGGTTTCATGTTGTCTCCTTATTTTTTGCTTGTCGACGCCCACAGGTTTTATATGTTTACAGCGCCGCCAGGTAGTGTTCGGCATCAATGGCCCCCCGGGCGCCGCTGCCAGCTGCGGTGATCGCCTGCTGGTAGTGATTATCCACCAAATCACCAACGGCAAACACCCCGGGAATATTGGTCTTGGTGGTGGGGTGCTGGACCGTAACATACCCGGCCTCATCGGTGTCGATCACATCCCGGAATAGTTGGGTGCGTGGATCATGTCCGATGGCCACAAACATGGCGGTCACATCCAGGACGGAGGTTTCCCCGGTTTGGGTGTCGCGGAGCTCCAGCCCGGTGACAGCGCTCTCACCCAGCACTTTCTCCACCACCTTATTGGTGGCGAACCGGATTTTCTCGTTGGCCCGGGCACGCTCCAGCATAATCGCCGACGCCCGGAACCCCTCTCGGCGGTGCACAATGGTCACGGATTTGGCGAACTTGGTGAGGAAAATAGCCTCCTCCATGGCAGAATCGCCGCCCCCAACCACCGCAATGTCATGGTCCCGGAAGAAGAACCCATCGCAGGTAGCGCAGGCGGAAACCCCGTGCCCTAGGAGCTCTTGTTCCCCGGGAACCCCCAGGTAGCGGGCTGCCGACCCGGTGGCGAGAATAACGACGCGGGCCTGAAACTCCTCGTCATCAACCCACACCTTTTTCGTGTCCCCCGTAAGATCCACCTTGGTGACCAGCTCGGGGCGCAGGTCGGCGCCGAACCGTTCGGCCTGGTTCCGCATTGCCTCCATGAGGTCTGGTCCCATAATGCCATCCGGGAAGCCGGGAAAATTCTCCACCTCAGTGGTGGTCATGAGCGCGCCACCGTATTCGTATCCCTCAAAGACCAGGGGTTTTAGGTCGGCCCGGGCGCTGTAGAGCGCGGCCGTGTAGCCGGCGGGACCCGAGCCAATGATGATGACATCATGCACTGTCATAGTTACGGTAAACCTTTCATCTGGGTTCTTGTTTATGGGTTATTCTTCGCTAACCACAGTAACAGTCCCAGATGCTGGTGTATTCCCGCCGGGCTTGTTTCTGGCACCCAGCCCTACCCAGGATTATGCGGCGAGGGCGTCACGCAGGTACGTTCGTGCTTGAAATCTTCGGGTTTTGACGGTGCTACCGGAAACCCCGGTGATGCGGGCAGCCTCATGCTGGTTGTAGCCTTTTAAATCCATCAGTATGAATACCTCCCCGAGCTCGGCGGATATTCCGGTGAGATAGTTGATGGCCCGCCGGATTTCGAGGGCGGCGATCTCCATGTCGACCGGGTTGTGCGCCAGCATGCTTTCGATGGTGCGGCGCTGGTTGTCGTCGTCGAGCGCGGCTGGATGCGCTGTGGGTTCTTTCTGCAGGTAATCGTAGCCGGCGTTGGCGACAAGGCGATGAAGCCAGGCCCCAAGGTTGCATTCACCCCGGTACATATGGAGGCCTTTCGCAGCCCGAAGCAAGGCTTCTTGTAGCAGGTCTTCGGCGTCGATGATCCGATCGGTGTATTTGTGCGCCACCCACAGCATGAGCCGGTAATACCTGGAAATAATGACGGTGAAGGCAGCGGCATTACCATCCAGGTATGCGGTGACGAGTTCGCTGTCGCTGAGTTCGGTGAGGGATTTTGGCAGATGGTTGAGGCGGTGATAAAGACTCTTGCCCGCCAATTGAGTGATGAGGTGCCGCTCATCTTCTCTGGTATTCATGTTGACCTCTTGGTTACACAGGTGCTGCATTGATTTGATTAATATTCAACCACGTTTACTGCACTCTGGAATAGAGGTAATTTCCCAATACATTTGTAACTGGAGTGGTGCGCGCAAAACCGCAGGTATAATGCGTATTTTA
This sequence comes from uncultured Corynebacterium sp., assembly GCA_963552855.1. Classification (GTDB taxonomy): domain Bacteria; phylum Actinomycetota; class Actinomycetes; order Mycobacteriales; family Mycobacteriaceae; genus Corynebacterium. The sequence goes on from CAUVMZ010000013.1 coordinate 14,997, forward strand.
CTGCTTCATGTTTGCCGCAACCTGGTAGCACTCTTCTAAAATTATAGCACATGTATTCGTATAATTAATGGTGGTTATCTCTCTACCCCATGCTTCCCTATTGCATCCCGTTGCTTTACGACGCCTCCCGGCCCCCTAAACAGGGCCGGGGCGGCAATCCCGCTCCCCTGCTGCAAATGTTCTAAGCGGGGGTTTCTCCGGTATGCCATATCCCACAGCCCACTCCAAACCAGAAACCCCGCTTAGCATTTATGCAGCAGGAGCTGACATTCCCCATATTCCTAGGCTTTACGACGCCTCCCAATGCCAAAACCACACTTAGCATAAGTGCAGCCTTCGTCCCCGGCGTTGCTGCACACTTACTAAGCGGGGTTTCTCCATCAGGCACCATCCTACGGAGCTTCCCCGGGCAGAAACCCCGCTTATCGAAAGTGCTGCCAGACCCCATCCCCCGCTGCAAATGTTCTAAGCGGGGTTTCCGGTTTGCGGCGGGCCACAGGGCGCTGCTTGGCGCAGAAACCCCGCTTAGCATCTGTGAAGCCTTGCGGTTGTGGGGCTGGCGGCTGGCCGGCACAGCGAAACCCCAGCCGAAGAATAAGGCTGGGGCTGGGGATCAACCAGGATGCTTAAGGCTCGCCCACCACTGTGATGTCCTTAATCACCAGAGGGCTACCATTGGGGGTGACCACCCACAGGAGGATCTGATTGAACTTCTTGGTGGATTTAATATCAACATTCATCTTGGTGCTGTTCACATCAGTGCTACCAATCACATTATTCGCCAACAGTTGGTTGATCGCCGACGTGATCTGGGCCGAACTCGTGGGGCTTGGGGTCGGATTTGTCGTATCCAAACCAATCACCTGCACGTTTGTGCCCTGGGTTACGCCGGACAACACCACGGTCTTAATCCGATGGGCCGAATCCAGGCTCAACACCAGGCCGGTTTCTGGGCCAGTTTCCCACATGGTTGCCGGATTGTCGTCAATGGTGTAGGCGGCGGTCGGATTCTCCAGGCCCCAGGCGGAAGCCGATTTGATCGGCAGCAACTCGTCCGGCTTCTTTGGTGGTGACGCAATCCGGGAAGTGAGCGAATCTTGCCGCAGTGGGGAATCCTTGTTTTGGTTGAACAGAGTAATGAGGAAGGCGGTGAGCATGGCCGCAATAATCACCAGGATCGTGGCCCCCACCAGCACAATGCCCGTGGTCATCCGGGAATAGCCTCGGCCGAAGCCGGGAGCTGCCGTCACTTGTGGGACTTCCTCTTCTTCAATTTCTAGCGGCTGCTCTACATTGGTGGCTGGTGATGGGCTCATCATCAGGGCGGCATAGGCCTCCGGCATATCCTCCAGCTCACAGGTCAAAAGATTGTGGATGCCGGGGGGCGCCGTTGGGGCGTCGATAAGCGAGCTGAGGGCGGTACGGATGGAACGCAGATCCTTCTCATGCGACGCCGACTCCAATACCGCGGGGAACGCCAACACCGCAATACCCTGGGTGTTAATGCGGATCCGGGCGTGATTATCCAGGCCCAACACCCCAACCTGGGACGCCTCCACCAGGGGCTGCATGGCGTGAGCTGCCGCATACGGGTTCACATCACCATGCGCCACCGCCGCCAGCGAACTGCCCGGCACCCACTCAGCGATGACCAGGCAGCCACTGCGGTAGGAACGGACCTCGATATCTGAGGCAATGGCCGCATTATTAATCCGCCCCAGTTTCATGGTACGTGCCGCCACAAGCTCGCTGGCCGCCCGGGCCGCAGCGGGGGTTGCCGGGGCCATGGGGGCTAAACCGGAGGTGTCCACAAACGTGAGGGCTACTTCCTTGCCGGTGGCTTTTTCCCGGGCATGCCAGAAGCGGGCACCCGGCACCGAACCGTGGTCTGCCAGGAGCCGGAAGGAGCCGTCGGACACTTCCGCACCAGGGACCAGGCGTGGCCCGCGCACAATACCGGCCGACATGGGCGGCGGCACCGGGGTGGCGTTGAAGGTGTCGTCCACATAGGTGGCTGCCGCCCGGAGCTGCGGGGTGGCGACTTCTTCGTAGTATTCGTTGCGTTCTGGTTCGGCAATGAACCGGCTGAGGCCGGGGATGCGGCGGGCCACCCGGGAGAGCACCGACAGTTCGGGCAGGCCGGATCGGGAGAGCACGATGCCGGTAATCACGAGGAAGACCACACCGGTGATGGCCAGGTCGAGGATGAAGCCGATGCTGCCTATCCGCATAATTACGGGCCGCATTGCGAATTTGAGCAGGTAGTGCAGGCCGAAGGCCATGCTGCCGCCCACAAGGGAGGACATGAGTGCCCAAACACATGTTCGGGTAACTTGTTTGGTGCCGAGGTCCCCTAGTTGCCGTCGCAGCAGGAATCCGCCGATGAGGGCGCCGGCCACGAAGCCGAAGCCATTGGCCGCACCCAGGAGGATGACGAGTTTCTGTGGTTCGGTGTCCACCATGGTTGCTAGCCATGACAGGGCAACTTTGGTCACGGTGATGCCGGCGATGATAAAGGTGGGGGTCCAGGCCTCTTCTCGGGCGTAGAACACCCGCAGGTGGAGGAGCACCGTTGAGTAGGGCAGGAGGGTGAAGGCGGAGAAGCTGAGCGTCCAGCCCAGCACTGTTGCGGCTTCGACGTCGAATTTGCCGTAGGCGAAGAGGCCTTTGGCAATGTCGGTGCCGAAAATGGTGAAGAAGATGACGATGGGAATGAGCGCGATGTAGGTCATCTTTGAGCCCATGACCAGGTCTTCGACCACGGCTTTGTCGTCACCGTCGGCAGCATTGCGGGAGAGCCGTGGCATGATTGCGGTAAGCAGGGTGACACCAATAATGCCGTAGGGCACCTGTAGCAGCAGCCATGCTTGTTGGTAAATGTTGGGGGCCAGCGCGTCGGCGGAGGCTGCGATTCGGGAGGTCACAAAGTAGCCGAATTGGGAAATAGCCACGTAGACGATGATTGCGGCCGCCATGCCGCCGAATTGTTTCAGGCGGGAGTCGATTCCCCATAAGGGTTTGAGAGACACCCGGGATTTCCTGATATAGGGCAGCATGATGAGCGCTTGCACGATCACACCGGTGGTGGTGCCAATGCCCAGCAGCAGCACGTGCGGGTTGAAAATGCCCACGCTGTGGTCTTTGGGGTCGAGCTCCCCCGGCAGGACCCAATAAAGTACCAAGACGGTCAGGGTGATGATATTATTAATCACCGGAGCCCATGCCCCAGGCTTGAACACGTTCTTCGTGTTCAGCACGGCCATGAGCAACGCAAATACCCCGTAGAAGAAAATCTGCGGCAGCAGCCAGTAGGCGAAACTTGTGGAGATAGCAAGGTTCACCTTACTCTCGGAGCTTAGGGCCATTTTCACCAGGTTGGGCGCAAGAAGGACCGAGAGTATTGTGACAGTGCCTAGGAGTGACACCGATAGAGTAAATAGCCGGCGGATAAACGCTTCACCGTGGTCGGGGTCTTCCTTTTCCGCCCGCACTAACACCGGCACAACCAGCGAAGTCAGCACCGCACCCAGCACAATTTCCGTAATAATATTGGGTAGCTGATTCGCCGTATTGAATGCCGATGCGATTGCACCACCCAATGAGGCGGTGATGAGCATGTTACGGAGGAAACCCGTGAGTCGGCTCAGCAGCGTGGCAATCGCCATGGACCCGGATGATTGCAGGACCTCCGAGTCTGAGGTGTTGTCATCGCCGGTGTCGCCGTCGGCGTCGTCGGGTGGTGCCTCCGCGGCTGGCCGGCTAGGCCTAGTTTTCACCGCCGTCCCGGCAGGCATGAACGCCGCATCGTTGTGCATTGCCGCTAAGAGCCCAGGTGCTTCCTCTGCGGAGGGGGCTTGTTTTAAGAGCGAGCGGTCGTTTGCCGGTCGTCGCCGACGAAGCTCCCGACGAGCAGGCACCGGCGAGGGGGGTGCCGGCGGAATGATTCGACGTCGGAATCCCGATTGCTGGTCGTTGTCATTCAAAGGGATACTCCTTAATAATCTTTATGGAATATTTCAGATTATCAGTCAGAATTTGTGCTTACTGTACTCTTTGAGTCGGCTGCGGCTTCGGTTTTAGCTTTACGACGTCGTAACGTTAACCGTCCTAGTAGCGCAATTGACAACACTATGACTGCCAAACTGGCTAAACCACCGGATGTTCCAAGTACACCCGAACGGGTTCGTACCCCAATCGTAATCTCGTCCGAAAACCGTGACCCACTATTTGTGGCTAACCATAGGTTCAGATCGGTGCGTTCATCCCACGCAGTATCCGTCGGCAAGCTGGCGGTCATTTGTACCGTAATTGAACCTTTGGCTGGTATGAAAATTGTTTCTGGCATATTAATCTTTGCCCCCGTTGGGCCCCAATAGTGGATGCGCGTATCGACCGGCAATGGTAGCCCATTGCGGGCAACAATAAGGAGTGGTGATGACTCCGAAATTCGGGTGTATACATTCCCCGGCGGAATCAGGGCCACCGAGCTGCGTAGTTCTTTGAGCACGATGTCTTCGTTGTCGAGGAGGCGTTGTACGTCTCGGACATTCGTGTCGTAGGTGGACATTGCCCGCCGTCGGTCCCGGCTGAGTGCCCGCAAAATATCCTGTCGTAGGGGTTCGGTAAAGCCGTAGGGCGTGAGGGCAATGGTGGGGTCGCTGATGACGAGTTGGGTGAGATTGTCGATTGATTCGAGGAGGCTGGTGGCCCGGAAGATTTCTGAGTCGGAAATCACGCCGGGATCCTCGTGCGGCGCCCCAAATGGGGTGGAGTTTGGTTGCGACTGCTCCGCAGCGGTTGCGGCGCTTGCCGTGCCCGTTGCCGCTGTTGTGGGCGCCGGTGCCCGTTGTGTCCGCTGGGAATCCACCGAACTCGCCGGCCGCACCGAGCCCGCCAGCCGGGCAGATCGCCCTGATCGTGCCGTCTGTGCCGACTGCGTGAGTCGTTGTTGTTCATCTACCTCGGTTGCCGCATCAGCTGCTGCATCAGCGGCCGCGGAGGTGGCCGCCGTCATGCTTGCCAACTGTTCTACCTGCTGCAGGGAGGGGCTCACGTAGTCCGATAGCTTCATGGGCGTGGCCGCATTTGATTCGAACATTTTTGCAAGAGCATCGAGCCATTCTGCCGTATTAGACATTGCTGACGGCAGTTGTACCAGCAGCGGCTGTAGTGAACTTATCCCTGATACTGGTGAGTCGCCCCGGGAATCATTCGCACTCCCTTCACTGTTGGCCTTCATAATGCTCATTTGCAGGGCGGAAGTGGCGGTTGCCCGGCGCGCCGGCAGGGAATCCAGGTCGTAGTTGAAGCGGGCATTATAGTTGCTGTATCCGACGGTTGTTGCGGTGTCGGTTGCTTCGGCGAGGGAGGCTGCGAGGGATCCTAAATATGTGACGGCGCGGATACCGCCGCCGATATTGCTGTTGGTGGTGGCGTTTTTGGTCGCCCCGGCGGTGTCGAGCACCCCGAACCTATCAACTTTGGGGATTCCCCACACGGTGTTGTCGGCGACTAGCACGTCTACGGGGGCGGTGGGGATGGGGGCGCCTACCTGTTTGGAGTCTTTTTGCCATTCTTCGGAAATGTTTGGGTATTCGTTGCGGGATCGGTAGGGGGCGAGGTCGGCCCAGCCGAGGTTGCCGGCGGCTTGGGTAGTGACGTAGCCAGCCCCGGGGAGCACAATGTTTGTTTCCGGGGTGATGCCGAGGATGTTGGCGATAATGCCTGGGCCGGTTTGGACGGCTTCCCGCATGAGCCAATCGTTGCCGGTGGCGGCCACAGAGTTGAGGTCGGTATTTCCCCAGGGGAGGGCGATGGTGCATTTGGCGTGTTGCGCGGTTTTCCGCAGTTCGGTGAGCCAGCGGCCGGCGTCGTCGGCGCCGGTGCCGGGGGTGCCGGATTCGGGTTCGTCGTCGGTGCCCCAGGAGTCGCGGAGTCGACGTTTTTGAGATACGGTGCTGGGTCGGTCGTGGGCGATGGTGTATCCGCCGGCCATGCGTTCGACGACGCTGACGAGTTGCGGGTCGATGGCGAGGCAGGTTGCGGCGGCGAGGCTTTCCGACGCCTTGGTGTAGGTGGAATAGTCTTTGAGAAGGGTGTCAAGGCGACCGCCGGATCGTAGTTGTTCTGCTAGTTGTTCGCTTTCGAGGATGAGGGGTGGGTGGTTTGGTGCTTCGCCGGTTTCGCCGCCTACACTATCGACGGTGGCGGTGAGGGGATAAACTACGGTCACCCCGGGCGATAATTGTGAACTGGTTTTCGAATTGGTGTCGGTGGTTTGGCTGCCGGTATTTGTCCCGGAGTTTCCTTGGTGTGTGGCTCCCGTGGCTGCCCCCGATCCGGTGGTGTTTTTGGCGTTGACGTTGAGGAGGAAGCGTTGCGTGTAGAGTAATGCATCGTTCTCTAATGACCGTAACGCGAATAACACGGGATAAAAATCTGCCTCACTGATATTGAATCCACCCGTTGCTCCGGGCGCTGTAGGAATAATAACATCAATATCTACACTATGACCAGGTGCAATAATATCATCCCTACTAATCGTTTTGGCTTGATAAGGGTATGCTCCGGGCTCTTGGGATAATACGATGCGTGCGGTGGCTAGATCTTTGGGGGCGTCGGCGTGGGCGGGAACAATTTTGAAGCCCGCAATTGATTCGGGTGAATTATTAACAACTTTGAGAGTAACCTTAAGTTCTTCGCCGAGTTTGATGTGTTGGGGGACGCGGAGGATTTCGATTTTGTAGTTGCTGGTTTCTTCGCCGGGGCGGAGGTTGGGATTGACCCATCGGGCTTTGGCTATGGGGTTTGTGGGAAAGTTGGGGAGTGCATCGGCGTGGGCGGTGGGGATGGCACTGGTGCTACAGAAGGTAGTGGCGGTGGCTGTGGTGAGGGCGGTGAGTCCGAGAATAATGCTGTGGTGGAGTCGGCGTCGTATCCGATTGAGTGGGCCGATTGATAGGTGTGGAATATGGTGGGTCATCGGGGTGTGGACCTCCCCGCCGCCTGCTCGTCACGGGCTAGGTCGGGTAGCAGATCGTGGGCGATGCGGGCGAGTTTGCGTTCGTCGGCGTAGGCGAAGCGTTCGATAAGGCCAGATGCTGGGATCCAGGCGACTTCGGTGACTTCGGGGTCTTCGTCGTTGAGTTCGCCGTCGACGTAGCGTAGTAGGTGGTGGTGCACGGTTTTGTGGATGCGGGTACCTTCCGAGACGAACCAATAGTCGATGACGCCAAGTTCGGCGAAGACTTCGCCATGGATGCCGGTTTCCTCCCAAACTTCGCGGGCGGCGGTTGCGGTAATGTCTTCCCCGGTTTCGACGTGTCCTTTGGGCATGGACCATAGAAGGCGGCCACGGCGGTCTAGTCGGCCAATGAGCGCGACGTAGACACGACTCAAGTCTACGCTGCCGTCGGCTGCTACGGCTTCCGAGAGGCCGGAAATAACGAGCCCGCCGGCGGAGGTCTCGTTGCGGGTTTCCATGCTGGTTTCGGTGGTGCGGGGTTTTGTGGCCCGGGATCGGTTGGCAGTGGTTGCTTTTCGACGTTTTTTGCCACTGGTTTTTCCGCTGGTTTTGGCTTGGTTGCCGGAGGTTGTGGCGTCGACAAGCGTTGTGGTGGGTGGCTGAGATTGAGGGGTGCGCTGCCGGGATCGACGCCGGTTACGCCGTCGGGTGGAGCGTGCCTCGCGGGTGTCGTTGTTCTTCTCAGTCATCCTGTGATCGTAATCCTTAAATAAGCTGTAGTGGGGTATTGGGCCTTCCTGTGGAATATTGAAGTATTCAATGATACCTTCCCTAGACGGGTAGAATCATTCCCTGTGACACAACCACAAGAAATCGAAGTCCTTGCGCGTGCTGAAGCCTCGTTTTTGGCGCTGATGCCCATCATTCAGCCTTTGGCTGCCGAGTTCAACACTCGCGGTCATCACCTGTATTTGGTGGGGGGATCGGTTCGTGATGCGCTTCTTGGCAGGCTGGGCAATGATGTGGATTTCACTACCGACGCTCGTCCAGAAACCATACTAGAAATTCTAGAACACTTTGCCGATATCACTTGGGATACTGGTATTGAATATGGCACCGTGTCGGCGGAAAAATCGGGGCAACAGATAGAAATTACCACGTTTCGTTCCGATATTTATGATGGGGAATCCCGCAATCCTGAGGTGGTGTTTGGGGACACATTGGCGGGGGATTTGGTGCGCCGCGATTTTACGATTAATGCCATGGCAGTGGAGATCACGTCGGTCCCCGATGCTGTAGGCACTACGCCTGCCGCGGCCGAGTTGGAGTTTTTCGACCCCATGGGTGGGTTTGCGGATCTCATGAAGGGGGTGATTGATACGCCGGCGGCACCGGACCAGAGTTTTGCCGATGACCCATTGCGGTTGCTGCGGGCGGCCCGGTTTAGTTCCCAGTTGGGGTTTGCGGTGAGCGATCGGGTGCGGGCGGCCATGACCGATTTAGCTTCAGAGATCCAGCGGATCACGGTGGAGCGGGTGCGGGCGGAGTTGGATAAGATGTTGTTGGGGGCGCAGCCGTGGTTGGGGATTGATCTCATGGTGACCACGGGGTTGGCGGATTATGTGTTCCCGGAGTTGCCGCGGTTGCAGCTGGCGCAGGATGAGCACCACCAACACAAGGATGTGTATGCGCATAGCCTGCAGGTGCTCCGGCAGGCGATGGATCAAGAGGCTGCGGGTGAGCCGGATTTGGTGTTGCGGTGGGCGGCACTGGTGCATGATATTGGTAAGCCGGATACTCGGGAGTTCACTGAGGATGGTCGGGTGAGTTTTCACCAGCATGAGGTAGTTGGGGCAAAACTTGTGCGAAACCGAATGCGGAAGTTGAAGTATTCGAAGGCCATGGTGCGGGATGTGAGCCAGTTAGTGTATTTACACATGCGGTTCCATGGGTTTTCGGAGGGTCAGTGGACGGATTCGGCGGTGCGCCGATATGTGACGGATGCCGGTGATTTATTGCCGCGGCTGCATAAGTTGGTGCGGGCGGATTGCACGACGCGCAATAGGCGAAAGGCAGCATGGTTGCGGCAGATGTATGCGCAGCTTGAGGAGCGTATTGCTGATCTTGCGGCGAAGGAAGACTTGGCGAAGGTGCGTCCAGACTTGGATGGTAAAGAGATCATGGCAATCTTGGGATTGCAGCCCGGCCCGGATGTGGGGAAGGCATGGTCGTATTTGAAAGAGGTTCGCCTGGAGCGGGGCCCGTTGGATCGAGATGAAGCGATCAAAGTATTAACAACATGGTGGGCGGATCAACAAGATCAACAAATCCACCAAGTCCAGCAGGATGAGCGGTAACGTAAGGCCTAAAGACTCTCAAGGAGGAATCACGTGTCAGAAATTTTTGCCGACCGGTTATTTAATGGCATGGAACGAGAAGAACCCGCGGCAGGGAAGCTTTTAGTCGCAGCCCCTGGTATGCAATCTACCGCCTTTTCTCGAACTGTTGTTCTATTATTGGAGCATGATGCCAATACTACCTTTGGCGTCGACCTTGCCCATCGCATGGACATCGCGGTGGCGAATGTGCTCCCCGATTGGGTGGATTGTATTTCCAAGCCGCAGGCCATGTATGCTGGTGGCCCGGTCAGCCCCCAGTCGGCGGTTGGCGTGTGCGTGACTAAGCCTGACCTTGATATTAATTCCCGACCCTATTTTAAGAAGCTGGCTAACCGTCTCGCTTTGGTTGACCTTGGTGCGACTCCTTCCGAGGTCAAGGCGGATATTACCGGCATGCGCATGTTTATAGGTTATGCCGAGTGGAGTCCCGGACAGCTCGACGAGGAGATTGCTGCCGGCGAATGGTATGTTGCCCCTTGTCTTCCCTCCGACGTTACTGCCGCAGGTAGTGTGGATATTTGGGGCGACGTTATGCGTCGACAAGCTATGCCATTGCCGCTTTTTAGCACGTTTCCTGCGCGCCTGGGCGAGAATTAACCCCCATGTTTCACATGAAACACCGGTTTTTGCTTTACGACGTCTATAGCAGCCGGCCGTGTTTCACGTGAAACATTGACGTTTTGGTGTGGGGAAAAGCTCATTCAAGCAAACGGTAAATCACGAAAACAGCTTGTCTATTTCACTCTTCCCGGTTGCCATAGCTTCAGGAAATAGAGCTTTTTCCCAGCAATGGAATCGGTATCAGGGATAAACTGGCTGGAATGCTGCGGAGCATCATCGGGGATTTGACGGATATTCCGCGGAATGTTTCACGTGAAACACGGCGTCTCTACAACAAACTAATTGTTTCACGTGAAACGCCGAGAAAGAATGCGGAGCGGTGGATCAACAAATCGCATCTTCACTGATTTTATGGCGGTTTGGCTGTTTCACGTGAAACGCAGGGTGAGGTGGTTAAGTTGCTGGGGATAGTTTTTGAGAACTGTTTTCCTCCCATTGTTATCGAGGAGTTGGTGTTTCACGTGAAACCGGAGAATAGTCGGAAGTTCTTTTTGACTGTTGGAGGAATGCGGCTCGACTTCTCTATCGGTCATAATGCGTGTGCTTTTTAGTAATTCGTTTTCTGTGGGTGTATTTGCTTGGTGTGGGCTTATTGAGTGGGTTGTCGTGTTTTACGTGAAACGTGGTGAGTTGTTGGAGTTTATTTAGTTGCTGTGTTTCACGTGGAACATGGGTAATGCTTGTAAAAGAAATCTTTTGCGCCTGCAGTCGTGTTTCCTGGTGTTTGAAAGCTTCTCGATGTTTCACGTGAAACACGGCGTTTCTACAACAACCCAATTGTTTCACGTGAAACGTTGGTTGTTTTTGTTGTGGGGGTGGTGTTTTGAGTTTTAGTTTTTCTTGTTGGATATGGATGTTTCACGTGGAACATGGAAGCTTCAGTCGCCGGGAAAATATGA
>CAUVMZ010000014.1:0-25376 GCA_963552855.1 uncultured Corynebacterium sp.
GATTTATGGTAGTCACACCCCCGGACATGTTTTGTTGGTGGTGGGGTTACATTTTTTCGGCACCCCGGGCGGCGGTCACTAGGTTGTCGACGGTGGCGCGTACCGAGGCGGGGACTTGTTGGTCGTCTAGGTTGAGGAAGCCTTGGACGATGAGGTCTCGGGCGCGGTCTTCGTCAAGGCCGGTGGCCATGAGGTAGTCCATTTTATCGTCGTCGATCATGCCGACGGATGCTTCGTGGGAGAGTTGGGCTCGGGCTACTTTTGCGTCGAGTGCGGGGATGGATTCGATCTGCCCGGTGTCTTGGAGCATGAGGCCGTCGCATTCGAGGAAGCCTCGTACCTCAGCGACGGCGGCTTCCAGGGTGGAGCGGTTGACGATCACTCCCCCGTCGCTGACCATGCGGGCGACTTGTTCGGCTTGGGCACCGGGGCCGGTGAGGGATACGGTGTTGATCATGTCGCGGCGGGTGCCGGTTGGGGCGAAGAGGATGGTGTGGTCGGTGATGGCGGCACCGGCGGCTACTTCGGTGTGGGAGTTGTTGACGCTTTGTTTGAGGCCGGATACGGCGACACTGACGGAGGTGACTCGGGCGTTTTCGTCGATTTTGGTGCGGTCGTAGGAGTGGACGGTCATGTTGGCGCCCCACCGGTCGACGTCGATGGAGCGGACGGTGGCGCCGGCACCAATGTAGGTTTCGGAGACGGATACGTGGGTGGCGTGGGTGAGTTCAGGGGCGACGGCGGCGCCGGAGACGAAGTCGACGATGGCGTTTTTCCCGATCACGGTGATGTCGTGGACGAATTGTCGTTCTTGGGGTTTGGTCATGATGGTGAAGCTTTGGGAGGGCAGTTCGACGTGGGCGTTGTCTTTGACCCAGGTGAAGGTGCCTAGGGGTTCGCGTTGGGATTCGAAGGCGCGGCGGAGTACTTCGTCTTCTTCGGGGGTGATGAGGTCGAAGACGAGGGCTTGGACCCAGGGGTAGCGGACGAGGGCGTCGGCGAGGGTGGTGACGATGACGTCGCCGTCGGTGGAGGTGAGTGTGCCGAAGTGGTGGTCGATGAGGATGCTAGTTCCGGATCGTTGGGTTTCGGGGGCCCAGCCGATAGTGGTTAAGAGTTCGGGGGTGGCGGTGGCTGGGCCGATGCCGGAGTGGATGGCTGGGGTGTTGTTGGTGGTCATGGTGTGTCCTTCAGGGGGTGTGGGTTATGCGGTGGGTACGTATCCGGTGCGGCGGATGCGTTCGAAGAGGTCGCGGGGGTTGGCGGTTTCGATAATGCGGCCGTCGACCATGAGGTGGCCGGTGGTGGCGTCAACGCCGTCGAGGAGGAAACCGGTGTGGGTGATAGCGAGGGCGGCGCGGCGTTTCCCGCTGGCGGTGGGGGTGGACATGAGGTGGTTGATGGCGGTGGAGACTACGCCGACTTGTTGCAGGTCGACACCGGATTCTGGTTCGTCGAAGAGGCAGACTTGGGGGTCTTGGAGTTCGAGTTTGGCGACTTCCCATCGTTTGAGTTCGCCCCCGGAGAAGCCGGTGTTGACGTCGCGGTCGATGAGGTAGTCGACGTCGAGGCGGTGGGCGGCGGCGTCGAGCCGGTGGGTGGCGCCGAGGGCGTAGGCGAGGCGGCGGACGGAGACGCCTTCTAGGCTGATGGGTCGTTGGAAGGCGAGTCCTAGGCCGGCTCGGGCCCGATCGGTGATGTCACGGGTGGTGATGTCGACGCCGTCGAGGAGGATGGTGCCGGAGGTGATGGTGAAGGGTTTGATGCCCATGATGGCGCAGAGTAGGGTGGATTTCCCGGATCCATTGGGCCCAATGAGGATGTGGCATTCGCCGGGGTTGATGGTGAGGTTAATGTCGTGACAGATTTCCTTGCCTGCAATGGAAATGTTGATGTTGTTGAGGCTTAGTGCTGGGGTTGTTGGTGGTTGTGGCATGGTTGCTCCCTGCGTCCATGATGCCGGGCACCTGCCGCGGGGACGCTATTTTGTGCAGCTAGCGCCGGGCATTCTTATCTGTTGTGGTGGTTCTACTCCCATCGTAGGATTAATTCTGAAAAAAATAAAGAGTTAGGTTATGCTTTGCGACGCCCAACGGTGGGTCATCCCCCACTGTCGAGCGTCGTAAGACATGGTGCGGCTAGCTCAGGTTGAGTTGGAATGACTCGGCGTGGAGGGACTGCGCGATGGATTCCAGCAGCTCATCGGGGACTTCCCGCTCGACGCGGAGGATCAGGACGGCGAACTCACCACCGGATTCCTGGGTGAGGGCGGCCGCCACAATATTAATGCCGGCATCACCCAGGGCGGATCCGACAATACCCAGCGCGCCGGGGGCATCGGAATAGTTAAAGAACAGGTTATGCCCGGAGGCGCGCAGGTCAATACCGCGGCCGTTGATGCGCACGATTTTCTCCACCCGCTCCAGGCCGGTGAGCGCGCCCACCACGCTCACCCGGGTGCCATCGGCGGCGATACCGGTCACATCCAAAACGGATCGGTGGGACACGGACTCGGGCGCGGTCGTTACGGCAATGGTCACGCCCCGGTCGGCGGCGATGGTATCCGCGTTGACGAAGGTCACGGGCTCGTCGACGATGCCGGAGAACAGGCCCCGCACTGCGGACAGGCCCAACACGTTCACGTCCTCGGTGGAGAGCTCGCCCCGGGCCTCTACCTCTAGGCGCACGGGGGCTTTAGCGAGCATGCGCCCCACCACCAACCCTAGCTTCCGGGCCAGCTCTAGCCACAGGGCGACTTCCTCGCTGACCTGCCCGCCGGACACGTTGACGGCGTCGGCCACGAACTCGCCGGCCAGGGCCTTGAGCACGCTGGCCGCCACGTCGGTACCGGCCCGATCCTGCGCCTCTGCGGTGGATGCCCCCAGGTGCGGGGTGACCACAACCTCCGGAAGATCAAACAGGGGGCTGTCCGTGCACGGTTCGGTAGTGAACACGTCGAAGCCCGCACCCCGAATATGCCCGGACTGGATGGCGTCGGCCAGGGCTTGCTCATTGACGAGCCCACCGCGGGCGGCATTGATAATGATCTGCCCCTTCTTGGCCTTCGCCAACAGTTCGGCGTCGAACATGCCGGCAGTTTCCGGGGTTTTCGGCAGGTGAATCGTAACGAAGTCCGCACGGGACATAAGCTCGCCAAGGTCAGTGACCAGCTCCACCCCGAGTTGGGCGGCCCGGGCCCGGTTCGCATACGGGTCGTACGCAATGATTGTGGTTTCGAATGCTGCGAGCCGTTGAGCGAATAATTGCCCAATATGGCCGAACCCCACGATGCCGATGGTTTTCCCGAAAATCTCCACACCGGTGAATTCGGACCGCTTCCAGGTGTGTTGCCGCAGGGTGGCGTCCGCGGCGGGGATTTGGCGGGCGGTGGTGAGCAGCAGCGAAATCGCATGCTCGCAGGCCGAATGAATGTTCGAGGTGGGGGCGTTGGCGACCATGACGCCGCGTTCGGTGGCGGCAGCAATGTCCACGTTATCCAACCCCACCCCGGCGCGGCCCACGATCTTCAGGTGGGGGGCGGCTTCGAGAACTTCCCGGTCGACTGTGGTAGCGGAGCGGACAAGGAGGGCGTCGGCGTCTTTGACAGCGTTGATGAGTTCGGGCCGGTTGGGGCCGTCAACCCACCGTACTTCTACCTGGTCCCCTAGGGCGTCGATGGTGGATTGCGCGAGTTTGTCCGCGATGAGGACTACCGGCTTGCCGTTGTGGCTCACGTTGAAATCTCCTGGATTATCCTTGGAATGGTGGTTGTCATTGGGGTTTGGTCTCCGCCGGGGGTGGCGTGTGACTTGCCCATAGTGTAAACGACCCGGCGGGTTTTTACCTGTTCTTCGATAGGTTTCTCGTGTGGTGGTTGCGATTATTATGGGTGGGTTTTTGGGTTTTTGCTGGGGTTTTGTGGGGTTTTGGCCTGGTTGCGGGCTTGGTGGTTATCCGCGGTTAATCATGAGTGGCCTGGGGGTGAGTTGGGTCATGTCCCAGGCGTTGAGGGGGTTGTGTGCGGAAATGCTGATTCCCGGGGTGACGCCGGATGGGAGCCGGGTTGCTATTTTGTGGTAGTCATCGGGGGTTTCTGTGGTGATGAGGGCGACGGGGGCGAGGTCGTCGTGACAGGTGGCGGTGTTTTGGGCATCTTCGGCGGTGGTGACGTCTAAGGTGAGGAAGAGTTTCTGGGGGAGGTTGTGGTCGTGGGTGAGGGTGGCCAGCCAGGTTGCGGCTTGGGTATGGTCACCAGTGGGGGCCATACCAACATTGGGGTTAGTGAACAGGGTTTCAAAGGTTGTGAGGTGGTGGAAGTCGCCGTGGAGTATGAGGTAGGTGTTGTTTCGGGTGGCTTCGGCTAACCAGAGTTGAAGTTGTTCAGGGCGGAGACTATCTACGGTGAGGATGAGAGCAGGGGTTACTTGGGTTTCGGGGTCTGGGGTGATATAGCGCATGACCCGCTCGTGTAGGTGTTCGAATTCACCATCGATGTCGACAGGGTTGTCGGGGCGAGCGGTGGTGAGGTTGATGGGGTGGGCGACGATAATGCGGTGGGGATATACGGTGCCGCGGCGGTATTGTCCCGGCTGGTATTGGTGGGTGTGTTCACCGCGGCGGATGCGGTCGGCGAGGGCGGCAGCGGTGCCGAATTGGGCGCCGAGGGCGATGAGGGGCTGGTCAGCTAGGCCTGCGACCTGTTTCATGGTGGTGAGGCTGTAGCGGGGGTCGGGGTCGTCGAGTATTCGGATGGTGGCGCCGAAGGCTTTGGCAGTGGCAATGCCGGCTATGGTGGAGGCGGCGGTGGCGATGACGATAGGGGCGGTGTCGGCGTCTCGGCGTGATTGGGCGGGGAATGCTTTCAGGTTAGTGGGGGCTTGTGTGGGCCGGGTTGTGGGGGTCGCGGTGGTACTGGTGGCGCTTGTGGTGTTGGCCCATGCGGGGATGAGTTCGACGGCGGTATCGCCGTCCAGGTTGGCGATGGCGTGGGGAATGTGCCGTGGGTTGGTGACGGCGCGGGTGATGAACTGTAGGGCGGTGAGTTTTCCCAGGGCATCGGGGGTTTCGGGGTCGGTGATGTAGTCGATTCCGGGTTGGGCCGGCAGGTGGGGTATGTCGCCAACGATGAGGATGGTGTGGGTTTTTAGGCGGGCAATCTCGTTGAGTATGGCGGCCCGGTTGGTGGTGGTGAGGGTGAGCATGGGTGCGTGGCTGATCACCGCAATGGAGGCGGCCCGGAGTTGGCTGGCGGGGTCGTTGCTAGTGACAACGAGGGTTTCTGAGGTGGTGAAGAAGTGTTGGGATGCGTCCACGCCGGTGAGGTCCCGGTCGGGTAGAACAATGGGGTGGTTGGGAAAGTCGGGGGAAACATGCCGGTTGAGGTTAGTGTTGCGGGCGGCAATAAGGTCGGGGTTGATGCCGGTGTCCGCCTGGGCACCATCGATGCTAGTGGGGGTGCCGGTCGGGATGGGTGTGGGGTGCGGCGTCGAAAGGCAACCGGCAACCGGGAATGCCGCAACCAGGAGGGTGGCTGCGGCACAGACGCGGGCGTGGGGGCGGCTAGGCAAATGCGCCAGGCCCTTCTTCACCTGCGTGCAGGTCGGTTTCGTCCACATCGTGGATGGCAGCTATGCCCATGGCTTCTTCAATCATTTTCAGCAGGCGGTGGCGCCGGTCGGTGAAGAATTTCGGGGCGTTGGCCTGGAAGAGCAGTTTGGGGTCAACAAGGTGGGTTTCGAGCACGGCGTCGAAATCGTCGTCGTTGAGGAGGCTCTTGGATTGGACGCGGTACAGGTAGCGGGCCGGGGAGGATTCTTCAACCATGACGTGGGTGCGGCGGCCCATGGGGGTGCGGTTGAGCACGGAGTTCGCCAGGATGCTGTTAATGCCGTTGGCTTCGCACCAGCTGAGGGGGAAGATGGGCCGGAAGTGGGTTCCCAGCTCGGAGAAAGTTTCGTGGTTGAATTCGATGGTGGTGCGCCAGTCTTTCGCGCCGCGGCCCATGATGAGCGAATAGATGCCTTTATACAGGCCGGAGTTCGGACCGGCGGAAAGCAGGCGGGATTCCACGAATCGGGCTTGGACGATGGACCGGGGGGTGGGAACATTATTGCGCCCATCGAAGTCGGTGACCCATGCGGTGACTTCATCAACATCGTTACCGATGCGGATGGTGAGCGCCGGGGAGCCGTAGAGTTCGCCGAACACGCCGCACCAGAACCACTGGTGGATGCGGTCCCAGGCCTGTTGTTGGCTGAGCACGCCGGGCCGTTCGGCGAGCAGGGCAACTATGACGGCGAGGGGGACGAGCTGCGCGGAGTAGGGCACTTGGGAGGTGGTGATGATGCATCGGTGGGCCATGAAGTTCGCGGCTTCGTGGAAGGCCAGGCGCATGGTGTCGGCCGCGGACCGGTATTCGTCGAGGGTGAGTTCGATGATGGATTCACGGAATGCGGATGCGTGCCCTTTTTTCGCGGTGACGTAGAGTGCGACGGAGGTGAGGAATTCGGTGCGGTCAATTTCGGCAAGCGCGGGGTAGGCACGGAGGATTTTTTCGGTTTTTTCCCAATCTTCCTGGAGTTGGAAGGTGGGGTCTTCGGTGGCGAATTTCGCGGTGAGGAGTTCGAATACGTCCATTTGCAGGCCAACGGAGTTGGCGTGGGCGAAGATGGATCCGATGCCCGCATGGTCGGTGCTGCGGGAGAGTTGGATCACGGGGACGGCGTAGCCGACGAGGGGTTTAATGATGCGGGTGTAAAAGTTTTTTGCGCGTTCCCGGGCGTCGGCGTCAGCGGATTGTGCAATATCAAAAAGCAGGTCGGTGCCGCCGTCGAAAAGCAGGTCGCAGACGGGAATGTAGCCGGCGGCGAGCGCGGCTTCGCGGGTGGCGAGTCCCTCGGGTAGATCTGGGGCGAAGTGGGATTTCACATGACCGTTTTCGTCGACGGAGACCACTGCCTCGTCGGGCAGCACATCTTCGGAAACGGCTTTATTCACGTCGATGAAGAAACGGCGGCGGACTTTCTTTTTGCGGAAGTCCATGCTTTCCACCAGGCCGTCACCCCGCATGCATTGGTAGAGGGCGGTGAGGCGCTGTTGCCCGTCGAGAAGCAGTAGGCCTGGGGAAACCCCGGTGTCAGGGGCGGTTTCGATCGGCCGGGGGCGGAAGTAGACGGGCACATCGTGCGTGTCGAGCGCCATGAAGGAGCCGATGGGGTATCCGCGGAGAACCGTGACAAGTAGCGAGCGGATCCGGTCGACGCTCCACCGGTAGTCGCGTTGGAAGTCGGGGACTTGCAGTTCCCCGCGGTTGATGAGGTCAAAAAGGTCAATGAGATCGTAGCTTGGCGTGGTAAAACCCATAATTTGAGTTTAGCTGCTTCCACCCAACCGCGGCATGACTTGTGCTAAGTGTGGCAAATTATTTCGTGATTATGATGCTTTGTTCCTTCGATTTGGACGGTGGTGTGGTCGATTCCTAATTCCTTGAAAGCCCGTTGCACATCATCGAGCACCCCGCAATCAGCTAGGGGTTTTTCGTCTACCATCACCACATGGCAGGTTGCGAGCAATTTATTACCGTCGAGTGACCACACATGCAGGTCATGGACGGCCGATACGCCTTCTACGGTTTCGAGCTTTTCGACGATTCCCTCGGTGTCGACGCCTACCGGCACTTGTTCGAGAAGGACCCGGAGCGATTCCCACGCGAGTTTCACAGAGCGCGGCAGGATGAGTGCCGCAATGATGAGGGATGCCACCGTGTCGGCCCATAGAATGCCGGTGAATTGCATGAGAAGAGCGGCGACGATCACGGCAACGGATCCGAACAGGTCGACGAGAACATGCAGGTAGGCGCCACGAACATTCATGTTGTCGTGGGAGTGCCCGTGGAGCACGATGGCGCCGAAAATATTGGCGACGAGGCCGATCACGCCGACTACAAGCATGACGGTAATGTCGATGGTTTCGCCGTTGCGGAATCGTTCGATGGCTTCGAACACGATCCAAACGGAGATAATGGACACGCTCACGGCGTTGAGGAGGGCGGCCACCACTTCGAATCGTTTATAGCCGTAGGTGGCGGTTTTCGTGGCGGTGCGCCGGGCTAGGAGGATAGCGATGGCAGCCACAACAAGCCCGGTGGAGTCGGACAGCATGTGCATGGCGTCGGAGATGAGCGCGAGGGAGCCGGAGTACCAGCCGCCGAAGAGTTCGGCGAAGAAAATAACCGCGGTGAAGAATAAGACACCAAGCAGAGCCCTCAGGGAGGAGGGCACATGACTGTGATTATGGTCATGCCCATGATGGTCATGATCGTGGTCGTGGTGGCTGTGATCGTGGTGGTCATGGGCATCATGGGAATGTTGGTGTTCCTCGTGATGAGCCTCATGACCCTCATGGTCGTGGTGATCGTGATGGTCGTGGTCGGCAACAGCAGTCGCCCCCACATTGGTGGTGTCAGCCTGGTTTTCGGTGTTCGGCTTGGTCATGAATCTCACTTTACACGCTGTTTTCATTTAGCGCCAGTTATTGAAAATAAACATTAGGTTTCACTACTATGTGGTTTATCACTATTGATAGCTCCCCCACTGACGCTGGGGTGACGTTTCAGCGTCGTTAAGCAGAGCCTTCCTCGCCATGCCATCGCTGCTCGCATTCCGCATGCCGGTTTTCTACCCACGAACGCAACCAACTTGTGTCATAGGGGGATGTCATCGAATCACGCAGCATTTTCCAATATTCGCAAGCCTTTTCATAATGTCCTGCACTGTCGTGGGCGACCGCCGCAGCATGAAATAGCTTCATCATTATTAGATGCACACACTCAAATTCATAAGCACACAGCGTTATCACCCACGGTGCTTCGGCCACAACCTGTTGATATTCACCCGCCCAATGCAGACAACACACATAAGAAGCCCATTGAAGCGCAGTCATTGGATGCCTGAGCCCCCACCGATTCTCACAGGTGGTAGCCAACTCCGCCGCTAACACCAATCCCTGCTGCTTACGGCCAGCTAACACTAACATCTCAGCATGACGCTGCTGGATTTGCAGGGTTAATGGGGCATCCACACCACAAAGTTTTTCACTCGCCCGTGCCGCATCGCGCAGCTGCCCAAGCGCCACCGAATCCTTGAGCCCAATATCCTGCAGGTAGCAGGCATAATTATAGCGAGCACACATCACAATAAAATCATCATTCCCCCACTCATCAGCCATCACATCGATCAGCCGCCCATACCCTCTAGCAAAGAGCTTATAGCCATCAGGCTTCTTAGATGGAGCATGATACTCCCCTTCAGACCATCGGCGAAACCACCGGGTTGTGAGATCATTCAAATAGAAAACTTCATAATCAGCGATCAGGGGAATAATCTGGCGCCGCGCCTCGGCAGAATGCCCTAGCAGGATTAAGTATCTCACATACACAACCCGCGCCAGGAATGCCTCTGCGCAATAGCTGCGTTGATCCCATGTATCATCGGTATAATTCCACATTCGCTGCAATTCATCGTATGCCTTCTCCCGCTTACCCAGGTCATACAGCACCTTAATATAACCGTCATGGATGTTCACCAGGAGTACTTCTAAGTCATGATCGTTACAATAACAGTAGCCAGTGTATGGGATACCATCAACGTTAATACCGCTCTCCACATACTCCTCAAAAAACGCAGAATACTCCCACTCCGCCAGATCCAACCACCCTTGGTTCCGTAACTGCCACAGATACCGCGACCAACACAAAAGTAACTCATCAGGTTTATTCATCACACCATCAAAAAGCCGCAGCGCAGGCCCCAATAACGCCACCGCTTCCTCAATACATCCATGGCGTACAACATAATCAAGATAGCGGTAGCACTTATTACGGCTTCGAGGACCCATGCATCCGTAAAATCGAAACCACTGGGTGAGGCACTGACACACATGCCAACTTGTGATAGCCGGATCACTCTTCTTCCCTATCACTGTATGTTGAATGTATTTCCACCAATCATCCAAGATCTTTGGAATACTGGTCCCCAAGTCCCGACACGTATCCCACTGTTTTCGCACTTGCGCCATGGTTTTCAGCCAATTCCCGGTTCTCCGCGCTTGCCTCAATTGGTTATTGCCCACATTAATCCGCCCTTCTGAAAGCTGGCGAAGTTCATTGACGTGTTCCATGGCAAGGGCATGCCGGTCAGACTTGTGCAGTTGATACCAATCCAGTTCTGAAACAATGGAGCGAAATAAATCAGATTGCGTCCCATATTTCCCCACCACAAAATCAATAAGTTTCACGTATTCATCTACGGCCTCGTCAATTCGGCCAATACGCGTCAGCCCCGCGCAATACGCCCGCCACTGTGGCACATCACTTCGATCCGTGGGCGCTTCTAGCGTGGGATCCAGTCTTTGCATTAGGTTAGGGTAGAAATCTTCGCAATGTTTCAACCGCTCGACAAACCGAAAAAACTCCGGGTTCCGCACCGGCAATGTGTCCACCGGGTTAAAGGTTTTTCTAATATATTGCGGATGATTAGCGGCAATATCGGCCAGAAGCATCCGGGTTTCCGCCAGGATTCCCAGCGACCGGGGCATTGACTGCTTGTCGACGCCCCACAGGCGGCCATACTCCACCAACGCTTCTTTCTGATGCACCCCAGCTAGGAGGAAAACCAGGGTGCCCCGGGCTAATCGGGTCAGATCGTGCCGGCCACCCAGGGTTTCTGCATAGCCGCGCACTACCGCATGCAGCAGGTAGGTGGCCTCTTCAAAACAGCCCAGCCGGATGAAACACCCGACCGCGGCAAACCGCACATCGTAGCCATCGTCATAATCCGCGACCAGCAGGTATTGCTCTAATGCCTGGAAATGTAAATTGGTTTCTTTCAAACACAACGCCCAGTTAGCACGGTTACTTCTGGTTATGGGATGCTCCGGCCCGAACGTCCATTCGCAAGCCGCCACAAGCTGCCGCAACTCAGGTTGGGCTTTCTTATCATCCCCCTCGTCCATGAGGGCAGTGGTGTAGTCCCGCCAGGCGGCTAACGTATCGGGGTGCTCCTCCCCCAAGGTTGCGCGTAACTGGATTAACTGGTGATAGTACTGTGCCGATGGAGTTTGACCCATGCATCAACTGTACTGCGATCACCAATCCGCGCAATCCAGTATCACTTCCCCACCCCAATGATGTGGAAACCCACCTGCCGGCAGATTGCCAGGCAGGTGGGCACACCGCAATACGTTGTGACGATGCTACGCAGTCTCATCCAGTGGGTTCTTCACCCAGCTCATGAGGTCACGCAGCTTATCGCCAACCTTTTCGATCGGGTGATTAGCGTTCTTGGCACGCAACTCCTCCAGCTCCTTATTGCCGCCCTCAATGTTAGCGAGCAGCCGCTTGGTGAAGGTGCCGTCCTGAATGTCGGACAGAATGTCCCGCATGCGCTGCTTAGCGCTCTCGTCAATCAGGCGGGGACCAGACAGGTAGCCGCCGAACTCGGCAGTATCAGAGATCGAATAGTTCATGTTAGAAATACCACCCTCGAACATGAGGTCGACAATGAGTTTCATTTCATGCAGGCATTCGAAGTAGGCCATCTCCGGCTCGTAGCCGGCCTCGGTCAACACTTCGAAACCGACCTTGATGAGTTCCTCAATGCCACCACACAGCACAGCCTGCTCGCCGAACAAGTCGGTCACAGTCTCCGCCTCGAAAGTGGTAGGAATCACACCAGCACGGGCGCCACCGATAGCGGCAGCATACGACAGGCACAGGTCCTTGCCCTCACCCTTGGGGTCCTGCTCCACGGCGATAAGGCAGGGAACCCCCTTGCCATCCACGAACTGACGACGCACCAGGTGGCCAGGCCCCTTGGGGGCAACCATGCCCACGGTGATATTAGCGGCCGGCTCGATCAGGTGGAAGTGAATGTTGAGGCCGTGACCGAACAACAGAGCATTGCCGTCAGACAAGTTCGGCTCGATCTCTTCCTTGTACACCTTGGCTTGGGAGGTATCCGGGATCAACACCATGATGACATCAGCCCAAGCGGTAGCATCCGCATTGGACAGCACCTTGAAACCGGCCTCTTCGGCTTTTTCGGCGGACTTGGAGCCCTCACGCAGGCCAACCACAACCTCCACACCGGAATCCCGCAGATTCTGGGCGTGAGCATGCCCCTGGGAGCCATAACCCAACACCGCAACCTTACGTCCCTGGATGAGCGACAGATCGGCATCGGCGTCGTAAAGCACTTCAATAGCCATGAGTAACAATATACCTTTCGTTGAAAAACTGACTACCTAACGTTATATCACAGAATGAGACGAAACCACGGGGTCAGTCTCACTTTGTGGGACATGTCAGCATGTGATACGGATGCAACGACCGTGACAGTCGCCGCACCACCACACCCTAACGTACGCTCGGCGCCATCGTCTTCGGACCCCGGTTGAGCGCAATCTGGCCGGAAGAAATCAACTCACGAATCCCAAACGGCTCCAACACCTCCAATAATGCCCGCAGTTTCCCCTGCGTACCGGTTGCTTCAATAACCACCGAATCCGGCGCCACATCCACCACCCGGGCCCGGAAAATATTGGCAGCATCCACCACCTGCGGCCGATTATTCGCATCCGCGGCCACCTTCACCATCATCAACGCCCGGGCCACCATGGTGCCCTCTTCCAGCCGCACCACCTTCAGCACCGGAACCAGCTTATTCAACTGCTTAGTGATCTGCTCAATATTGACCTCATCGGCATCCACCACCACCGTAATCCGGTTGATTTTCGGATGCTCGGTCTTGCCGGAAACCAACGACACCAACGAAAACCCCCGGCGCGTAAACATGGCCGACACGCGGGAAATGATGCCGTCTAAGTCTTCCACTAGCACGCTTAAAACATGGCGGGATACCACGGTGTTATTAGGATTATTAGGCATTATCTCGGCTCCTTATTCCTCGAATTGTTTTTCGATAACGCTTGGGTCGGCATCGAAGAAGGGGCGCAAGCCGCGCGCATATTCGATATCCGAATTGGAGTGGCCGGCGGCAACCATGGGCCACACCTGGGCGTCTTGGCCCACAATGAAGTCAATGACCACGGGGCGGTCGGTGATTTCTTGGGCCTTGCGGATCGTGGGTTCGATCTCTTCGTCTTTGGTCACGCGGAACGCCACGCAGCCTTGGGCTTCGGCGAGTTTGACGAAGTCGGGCATGTATTCGTGTTGTTCCCGCAGTTTCGTGTGGGAGTAGTGCTCATCGTAGAACAGGGTTTGCCACTGGCGAACCATGCCAAGGTTGCCGTTATTAATGAGGGCGACTTTGATGGGGAATCCTTCAACGGCGGCGGTGGTGAGTTCCTGGTTCGTCATTTGGAAAGAGCCGTCGCCGTCAACAACCCAGATTTCTTTCTCGGGGGCGGCTGCCTTCGCGCCGAGGGCGGAGGGGATGGCGTAGCCCATGGTGCCGGCGCCACCGGAGTTCAACCAGGTGCGGGGGTTTTTGAAGTCGATGAATTGGGCGGCCCACATTTGGTGTTGGCCCACGCCGGCAACGTAGACGGCTTCGGGGCCGGCGATGCGGGAGAGGGTTTCGATGACGTGTTGGGGTTCCAGCAGGCCGTCGTGGGTGCGCACATAGCCGCGGGGGAATTTTTCTTTCAGCCCCTGGACGTGGTGAGACCAGTCACTAATATCGATGCCGTCGGGGAGTTGGCGTTTGAATTCGGCAAGCAGTGCGGCGAGCACCTCGGCAGCGTCACCGACGATGGGAACGTCGACGGGCCGGATTTTGCCGATTTCGGCGGGGTCGATGTCAGCATGGATGATCTGGGCGTCGGGGGCAAAGGTTTCGGTTTGGCCGGTGACCCGGTCGTCGAAGCGGGCGCCGATGGTAATGAGCAGGTCAGATCCCTGCATACCACCCACGGCGGCGACCGTGCCGTGCATGCCGGGCATGCCCAGGTGTAGTGGATGGTCATCGGGGAACGACCCTAATGCCATGAGGGTAGTGACCACCGGGATGCCGGTGTGGTTAGCGAACTCTAACAGTTGGGGGGCAGCATTGGCTTTAATGACGCCGCCGCCAATGTAGAGAACTGGGCGTTTGGCCTCGCCGATGAGTTTGATGGCTTGTTCGATGGGCCGACTGTGTGGGGTGGTGACGGGCCGGTATCCGGGCAGATCGAGTTGGGGTGGCCAGACGAAATCGAGTTCGGTGTTTTGGAGGTCTTTGGGGATGTCGACGAGGACTGGTCCGGGTCGGCCGGTGGCGGCCAGGTGGAAGGCTTCGGCGATGACCTGCGGGATTTGGGCGGCGTCGGTGATAATGAAGTTGTGTTTCGTAACCGGCATGGTGATGCCGCGGATGTCGGCTTCTTGGAAAGCATCGGTGCCGAGAATGGGGCGGGGCACCTGGCCGGTGATGGCGACGATCGGCACAGAATCCAGGTAGGCGTCGGCAATGGGGGTGACCAGGTTGGTGGCGCCGGGTCCGGAGGTAGCGACGCACACCCCGACTTTGCCGGAGACTTGCGCGTAGCCGGTTGCGGCGTGGCCGGCGCCTTGTTCGTGCCGGACGAGGACGTGCCGTAGTTTGGTGGACGAGTAGAGCGCTTCGTAGAGCGGGAGGACGGCGCCACCGGGCAGGCCGAAGACGAGGTCGGTGCCAAGGTTTTCGAGTGACCGGACGATCGCTTCGGCACCGCTGATGCGTTCGGCTTGGGGTTTGGTGGTATCCTGCGGTTTTTGGCTTCGGTGAGCGACCGTTGCCGGGGTGGGGTGTGAGGAAGCTGCCACGACTTCAGACTCCTTGAGTAAAATCACTGGGTTTTTAAAGGTTTCCGCCGGCTCCACATCGTGGGTGAGATATGACTTGGTAGAATCCTATGCAAAAACCCTCGTTTCAACACTTGTGGCGTGAACCGAGGGCGCTTGACAAATCAACTTGCACTAGGCAGTTGACACGGCAGGCGCCGCGACAATTACCACGAGTACAAGCTGAATAATGTTCATGGGATCACATATTACCCCCCTAGGGGTGGTTCATCGCAAATCCACCCCCGTATGCTGGAAAATTCAGTCTCCTCTTACCCTCACCATAACGTAGCAGTTCAGCTGTGGGGTAGGTGTGGTCGAACACTTGTATCCCTTCTTCAGGTCTTCGCTATGCTCGAACATTATGCCCCTATCTACCATTGCATCTTTGTTTTGGGCTTGGATTGTTGATCCGGGTCTTACTCTTGGGCTGTGGCTCATTATTGCATTGCTGATTCCTCGCGCCGGGCGATTGGCGATGTATTTGATTACCAATAAAATCGTGGCGCCTGATGAGGATGATACGAAAACCCAACTGGCATTAGCTGGTGTGTTGGTGTATTTGGCGCAGATAGCTGCGTATTTCCTAGTTTTCGTGTTTGCGTTGAGTGCATTGGGCTTTTCACTGGCGGGCGCGACCATCCCGGCAACCGCGGCGTCGGCCGCTCTTGGTTTTGGCGCCCAGTCGATTATTGCGGACTTTATTGCCGGGTTTTTCGTGTTGAGCGAGAAGCAATATGGCGTGGGCGACTGGGTGCGGTTTGAAGGTGGTGCCACGGATATTGAGGGCACCGTCATTCAGATTACGATGCGGTCCACGAGGATTAGAACCTTGGCGGAGCAGACGGTGATTATTCCGAATTCCAAGGCTGGCGTGTCGATTAATAATTCCAATCACTGGTCGTCCGCGGTGGTGACCATGCAGATCCCGCTGTTGGAGTCGTCGACGGTTGATGAAGCTGTTGAGCGGGCGACAAAGGCGGCGGAGGCCGCGTTGACGGAACCGAAGATAGACGAGGTGGTGTGGGGCGCATTGACCGTGCACCCCGCGGTGAATGTGACCGAACCGACCACTGTGGGCATGCCGTGGACGGTTGGTGTGCGGTTCTTGGCGCAGGTGAAGCCGGGTAGCCAGTGGTTGGTGGAGCGGGCGATCCGCATGAGTTTGGTGAGCGAGTTTTGGAATGAGTACCGGTCAACGTCGTCGTTGGATGGTAAGTATTCGCTCCATGATGTCAACGCTAAGAATGGCGTGGGTGCAGACACGAGCTCCCCGAAGACCACCATGTTTGCCAGCACGTCGGCTAGCGACGCGGCGAAGGCGGCGGATCAGGACCAGAAGTTTAGGTCGTTAACGACTGACCAGCTGCGGGAGGTGCGGCTACGGCATGCGCCCGAGGGTGTGTTGTCACCTGACGACGTGGTGCCTCCCGAGAAAGTGGAGTCACAAACCGAGCGGGGCTTGCTCACCACCAATGATCCGGCAATCCCTGACCATGACAAGAAGAAGGCCACAAAGGAAGAAGAGAAGCCCAAGGAGGATCGCAAACTGAAGGGCTGGGAGAAGCTTTTGACGATTGGTGGCCGGGTGCGGGTTTCTACCACCATGCTGTTGGTTTCCGCCCTGGTGTTATTGGTGTTAAAGGGTCTCACGTTCACCCCCGCCAATGGTGCAGAGGGTAAGGCTGGTATTTTGGCCCCCAAGGCCACGCAGAGCGTGAATGCCCCTGGTAATGGTTATGGGGTGTCCCAGTCGACGAATACGAATGTGCCGGCCACTGGGACGAATTCGGAGTCAACGAATCCTAGTGACGAACAGTCGCAGAGCACGGACTCGTCCGGGCATCCGCGTGGTTCAGAGACCATCCCGACGCAGGGTTCGTCATCCCGCGGGGCGGGGGGCGCTAACTCGAATAATGATTACAGCGGTCAGGAGCCGTCGGGTGGCACGAACGGTACCGCTGGCGGTACTTCGGGTGGTACGAGTGGCGGCACCGGCGGTAATACCAGCGGCGGTACTGCCGGGGGTACTTCGGGCGGAACGTCCGGTGGCACCAATAGTGGTGGCACTAGCGGCGGTACTTCGGGTGGTACGAGTGGCGGCACCGGCGGTAATACCGGTGGCGGCACTACGGGTGGCACTGGTGGTGAAACCGGCGGCGGTACAGGTGGTACCGGTGGCGGCACTACGGGTGGCACTGGTGGTGAAACCGGCGGCGGCACGGGTGGTACCGGTGGCGGCACTGCAGGTGGTGCCGCCACCCAATAATTCCCGGCGCTAGCCGCACTCGGATAATCGGATAGCCCCAGTTCAATACCGTGAACTGGGGCTTTTGCCGGCCATCAGCTACTATGGGTGCCCATGGCAGAGCAACAGCATCACGTGTTCCGGCCCGAACGCACCCATCTTTTGGCGGCTATCATTATGATTCTCCTGTCGCTGTTTATCATTGGTGGTGATCTTCTCTACCTGTTTTGGCTGCCGCTGCTGCCTGTTGTGTTCATTATGTGGGTGTTGCGTGCCCACACCATTGTTGACGACACTGGTATCACCGCCCATCCCGCATTTGCCCAGGCCACTGCCACCGATTGGGCGGATATTGCCGGCATTGGGTTTGGTCGGTCCCAGGCATTCCTGCAAACCAGGGAGGGGAAGAAAATCACGCTGCCTGGGGTGACTTTTCATTCTCTCCCTCAGCTGGAGGCGGCCTCTGCCGGTCGGATTCCCGACGCTCTCACCCAGGGCAGGCAGGCTGCGGACGACAAGGTGGTGATTGTGCATAAGGATGGCCGGCAGGTGCTCGTCGATAAGTGGGAATACGAGCGGGTAGCGGGGGACGTCGATAAGCAGGCGAAAACCGACTCGGATTAACAGCATGCCACGGTGCGGTATAGGCTAAGAACACACTCTGACTTGATACGTGCGGGGACACCCATACCCGCCGCACCCACATACGATTATAAGAAGACTAGTTTATGTTTCCGCTTCGATCCCGCGTAACCACTGTTGGTCGTAATGCGTCCGGGGCCCGCGCTCTTTGGCGTGCCACCGGCACTCAAGAACACGAATTCGGCAAGCCCATTGTCGCCATTGTGAACTCGTACACCCAATTCGTGCCCGGCCACGTCCATTTAAAAAATGTTGGCGACATTGTGGCCGACGCTGTCCGGGCCGCTGGTGGGGTGCCGAAAGAATTCAATACCATTGCTGTCGACGATGGTATTGCCATGGGCCACGGCGGCATGCTGTATTCCCTCCCATCCCGGGAGATCATTGCCGATTCGGTCGAATATATGTGCAATGCCCACACCGCCGACGCCATGGTGTGCATCTCTAACTGCGATAAAATCACCCCCGGCATGCTCAATGCTGCCCTCCGCCTGAATATCCCCGCCGTGTTTGTGTCCGGTGGGCCCATGGAGGCCGGGAAGGTCGTGGCCGTTGATGGCATAGCTCACACCCCAACGGATCTTATCACGGCAATTACTGCCTCTGCCTCGGAGGATGTTTCTGACCAGGATTTGCATGCTATTGAGGCGTCTGCCTGCCCTACCTGTGGTTCCTGCTCTGGTATGTTTACCGCTAACTCGATGAACTGCCTGACGGAGGCATTGGGGCTTTCACTGCCGGGGAACGGCACCACCCTGGCCACCCACACCGCCCGCCGCCAGTTGTTCGAACAGGCTGGCGAAATGATTGTGGATTTGTGTCGCCGCTACTATGGTGAGGAAGACGAATCCGTCCTTCCCCGCAATATTGCCACGAAAGCCGCGTTTTGTAACGCTATGGCCCTCGATATGGCCATGGGCGGCTCCACAAACACGGTGCTCCACACGTTGGCCGCCGCCCAGGAGGGTGACATTGATTTCACTCTCGCCGACATTGATGAGCTTTCTCACCGCATCCCCTGCATTTCGAAGGTCGCCCCCAATGGCACCTACCATATTGAAGACGTGCACCGGGCCGGCGGTATCCCCGCGATCCTGGGGGAGCTGCGGCGGGCCGGCCTGCTCAACGAAGACGTGCACACCATCGCCTACGACACGGTGGATGGGTGGCTCAACGACTGGGATATCCGCAGTGGGAAAACCATTGACCAGGCGATCGAGCTTTTCCACGCCGCGCCTGGTGGGGTGCGTACCACGAAGCCGTTCAGCCAGTCCACCAGATGGGAATCCCTGGATTTGGATGTGGTCAATGGGTGTATCCACGACATGGAGCACGCCTATTCCGAAAATGGCGGGTTGGTTATTTTGCGCGGCAATCTCTCCCCCGACGGGTCTGTGTTGAAAACCGCCGGCGTGGATGAGGAATTATGGGAATTCACCGGGCCCGCACGGGTGTGCGAATCCCAGGAGGAGGCGGTATCCACGATCCTCAAGCGTGAGGTGCAACCCGGTGAGGTGGTAGTCATCCGCTACGAGGGGCCGGCTGGGGGGCCGGGTATGCAGGAAATGCTGCACCCCACATCGTTCTTAAAGGGCGCTGGCCTGGGTAAAAAGTGCGCACTTATCACTGACGGCCGGTTCTCCGGGGGCACGTCCGGGTTATCTATCGGCCACATGTCCCCCGAGGCTGCCCACGGCGGGTTGATTGGCTTGATTGAGAACGGTGATTCGATCACTATTTCGGTGAAGAATCGGGTACTCACGCTCAATGTGCCCGATGATGTGATCGACCGGCGGCGGCAGGAAATGCTGTCCCGGGAGCAGCCGTGGACGCCGCGCAGTCGGGACCGGCAGGTGTCGAAGGCGCTGCGGGCCTATGCGAAAATGGCGACCAGCGCCGATAAGGGCGCGGTGCGGCTGGTCGACTAACCAACCTCCACCATTCCCGACTCAAAAGCACCATGGCCTACGGCCTGTGCAGGCGGGTAGTGAGCGCCGGCCAGGCCTTAGGCCACGCTCGCCACGACTTGCTGGCCGACGGGTGGTGATGGGCCAGATATTGGTCGGTGTTTCGGGGCGTGCGTTACACTTGCCGTGCAAGCATACCGCCTCTCAACCAAGGATCGTCAGCGACCAGTGACTGCCAATAAAACATTAACCCTGCTGCTCGAAGCCATTGAATCCGCATTTTCGGCGAAAATCGTGGTGCGGAGTCTCACCATCTGCGGTTTCCTGGCATCAATCATGGTCATGGTGGTGCAGGTGCTCAGCACCACCGACCGGATCGACATGATGGTGTACCGGGCGGGCGCCCAAGCCTATGTGGATGGTGGGAGTCTTTACGAGGAACCGTTCGAAGTGTTCGGCCTCAAACTGCCGTTTATTTACCCGCCATTTGCGGCCCTGCTGCTGGCCCCGTTTACCCTCTTGACGGATGTGGGGGCGGGCTATGCCATGGTGGTTATTTCCGCGCTCTTCATGCTGGCGTGCATATGGTTTTTGGCCCAGAATTTACTGCGTGACACCGGGTTAGCGTTGCTGCTCACTAGTTGGGCGTGGGGGCTCATATTGTTGTCGGAGCCGGTACGGGCCAATGCGTCTTTCGGGCAGATCAATATGTGGCTGCTGGTGCTGGTGTTTTTGGACCTGGTTCCCCGCCGCCGGCGCATCCCCCAGGGGTGGCTGATTGGGGTGGCGGCCGCCATTAAGCTCACGCCGGTAGTGATGCTGTTTGTGTTCCTGATGAAGAAGGATTGGCGGGCGATCGGCTCGGCGATCATTGGATTCCTGGGGGCCACCGGGATTGCGGCACTATATAACACCCGGGAAACGGTGGATTTTTACACCCGGGCGATTTTCATCATGAACGATAATTCCAAGATTGGGGTGAATATCGCCTACATTTCCAACCAGTCCATCAAGGGGGTCATCACCCGTTTGTGGCCGTCGAACGATGCCGCGAATGCCGCCAGCAGCCTCATTAACATCATTTGGTTGTTCCTGGTCGCAGTCACCATTGCCGCATTCTATTTCATTATTAAAGCCCTGCTGAACCGGGATTTATTCCTCCTTGCAGCATTCGCCAATTCGGCGTTGATGCTGTTGATTTCCCCGATTTCGTGGAATCACCACTGGGTGTGGTTGCCGCTATGGCTGATCGTGTTGTGGCATTACAGTTGGCGGCTGCGCAGCCGTGACGGCCTGGTGACCGCTGCGATTCTTAGCTTCTTCACGCTGACAGTGCCGCCGCAATGGTGGCTGGGGGACCCCACCGGGGACCAGGATTTTCAGCAGCACCTGTTTATGAAGATTTTTATGGACGATTATTTCTTCTGGTGCCTGATGCTGACCGTCATGTTGTGCGTGGCCATGCCGCGGATCATGGATTTGACCCGGCCCGACCAGGTCTCCCCTACTCGCTAAGCTTATCGACGTGTCCACTGGCGGGGATTATTGGCTAGCGCCGGCACTGGTTCGCGCATGGATCGTGGCTTCGTGATAAAGAATAATGATTTACTCTTCGAAATCTATTTTTCCGCCACATCCACGCACGATGACCGTTACTACAGCACCCAGGTTGTGCACTCAGCTATGCTCCCTAGCATGGGAAAACTGCATCTCGCACTCACCCAGCGTGGCAGATATCCCTTTCGGAACGTTCAAAGGCAATTTCGCTACCTTCCTCAACTATGTCCCTAATTACTGCGGCTTTCCCTGGGCAATGAAATCCCAATTTTTAGAGAAACCAACCATCGGTAAGCACTAGGAAGAATGATTCACACAACTCGACCAGAATCTACCAGCCAGATAGTCAGAATTAGCAGATGTTCAAGATCCATATACCACGTAGAACACGGCAAATACTGGGGGTGGGCCCGGGCATCCGAAGTGTATGGTAAACTTTTTGTACTGCTGCATCAAAAACAATGGGATAAGGTCCTAGAATACGTGCGCTCCTAGGCTGCGAAAGACATCAACATTCAACGGCTCCCACCCCAACCAGGTACATGGACCACCCAAGAAGAATGAGACAACGCCATAAAAGTGGTGACAGAGTACGTCGACAAGCACACCCCCGCCAACAGCAGGCATGATGGTGGTATGGATTACCAGGAATTAGCGGTGAAACAGCGCGGGTTTCTTCTTTCGTCCCAGCTATCCGATCGGGAGTTTTCCGATGCTATCCGCACCGGTTTCATCTGCAGCCCGCCGGGAATGCAATGGCACTTTCACCACGGTCGCTCCGACGAAATACCACGTGCTTCTACTAAGTACATGCAATACGCGTACTGCACCAAACTTGTTGGTGGCCACCTGGCCGATGATATTTACCTGGATTGGTTGATCGCTTTCCCCACTATCCCGCCAGAGCACCGACATCCAACCCCCTATGTTTGTGGCACAAAAGCGTTAAAAGCCCACGGGTTTGACACCGGCCGGTGCGCGGTGGCTGATATCATCATGACCCCGCCGGAATTACTGCCTTATATCGACGAAACCTCCCTGTGTAACTACACCATAAATGAGCATATTACCCCTGATGATTGGGAACTTGTCGATAATATTCCGGTGGAAAACCCGCTTCCTGCCATGCGTAAATTCCACGAAGATGGTGACGATCGAATAGATGCCATTGATATGGCGTACCAGGCCTACCACCGCGGGTATTCCTGGGAGGACATTGCCTGGACCATTGAACCCGCCAAAGGTTTATGGTTTGATGACGATACTGGTACCCAGCCTGCTAACGGCAAAGAGCTTCTTGATATTTTCTTTGCCGAGCGTTCCCCGGATGGCCCTCGTCCGCCCTACGATGATGACGACTGGTCCCTACGATGATGACTGGTGATGGACCCCCACCAGAGGGCGTCGACAAGCCAGCCTAGTTAAAGGGGTTCACGCCCGCACCAAACCACCACAAGGCGGCGGCACCAACCAGCCCAACGGCGGCGAAAATCCAGGAGGACGCCAACGGTCGGCGGGACCAACCCCGGCTGCGGTCGAATGATATGGTGCCCGGGCCGGTGAACACCATGGCGAACGCCAACGCGGTGAGCAGCACGCTCAACCATACCGAGTCGTTAGGGCTGAGCACACTGAAATTGGGCTGTTTATCAATGGCGTGCAGGGTACTGAAACCACACACGGTAATCACCAATGCGGTAGCCACCGGGCTGAGCAGGCCGCACAGGAGGAAAACCCCGGCAGCCAGCTGCAGGGTGGGGATAATGATCGACAAGGCGGAGCCGAACGTGTAGGTGGCGAAGTCGTGTTGCAGGCCGGTGAGGCCGGGGTTCGCACCAATCTGGAAGAACGTACTCACCGACACAATGATGAGGTAGGTGGAGATAATCGCCCGCACCAGCAGCAACCCGAAATCCAGGGTGCCGCGTTTTTCTTTGGGCTCATCCTTAGATCGTGCGTTCAGGAATTCCTCGTTGACGATTTGCCGATCCCGGGCCATGGCGGGCGCCGCCACCACTGGCGAAGCGCCCGGCGTGGGAATCGCTTCATTTTCGGATGTGACGGGATAAGACTCCTCATAATCGTCGTAGTCCTCATAGTCGTCCACCGGATCGGGGGTACCCCCTGGGCTATTGGGGCCACCCGGCGCGTAACTGTCGTCGCGGGTGAGTTCGGCGGTGGCGAAATATGAGGAGTCGTCGTAGTCATCCGCCGTCGACTGTTGTTGCGGTGTTGGCCTGGGTGTGGGCGGGAAATATTGGGGGGTTTTCGACCCATCGCCGGAAGTGTTTCCGAATACGTTTGCGGATAGGTTTTGTTGTGATGTGGCCATCACGGTGGTGTCGTTATCGGTTTTCCTAGGTTTATGGGGGGTGATTTCTTCTGGTACGACCCGGCCGGCCCGGTTGTAGACGTCGGATGCTGGGGTGGCGGGTTTTCGTTGCCCATCGAATGTGGGGAATTGGTTAGCGAAGGGGTCGTGTTGATGAGAATTGTTAGTGTCGTCGCTCATACTTATCAAGGGTATTCGATAACTATACGGGCATCCCAAACCGGCCACGCCGTACCGGGTGGGATTTCTGTGTCAGAAATTATTTTCGAACCTATTATTGGGGGTATGTGGTGGGGATATGCCTGGGATGGGGGAATTTGTTGCGGCGAACACACGATCACCATTGGTGAATGTTTGTTCGAAAGGTTTTCCCATTTGGCATGTTTTATCTGCTACCCCTCCTCCCCCATCGTTGAATAAGAACGCATTAAGGAAAGGCTGGTGTGGGCGGCCGATGTTTCATAGCATGCGGGGTGTGTGGGCAGGTCCCGGGCCGACATACGTGGCCGCATTTGGACCGCAACTAATCCGGCCGCGGGACTGGATACCCATAACCGCAGCATGGCAGCAAGTGCTGGTTGCCATGCTGGCCACACCAAGCCGTTGGGCACCCAGGTGCCGGCAGCATCCCAGGGAGTGTGAGGGGCTACAGCAACCTGCCCTGTTTGGAGGTTAGGAGCAGGTGGTGAGTACTTTCTCCATTGCGGTTTTCTCCGCCGGGGTGACACTGAGCCCATAGGTGGACTTGATGGTGATTTGCCGGCCCACGTATTCGCACTGGTAGGCGGTGTTTGGTGGGAGCCATTCGGCGGCATTTTTGGCGGATTTTTGGGTGTTGGATTCCCGGTTGGTGGCCTGGAGGTTGATGGGGTCGTTGGCGAAGTTGCGTCGGCGGTCCGCATCCCACTGGTAGGCACCCGAATACCAGGCGTCGCCTAGAGCCACCACGTGGTCGATGGGGATCAGGTCGCTGGATTTTCTTCCGCGTTTGAAGTTGATGGTGGTGTTGGTGTAGGGGTCGTTGAGTTTCCCCTTGGTCACGATGCAGTTGCGTTTGGCGGGTTTGAATTCCACGTCGGTGAGGTCGCGGGCCAGAATGTCGTTGCGGGTGTCGCAACCGTTGTGGCCACCGTCCACTGTGACGTCGTCGCTCCAGGGTTTGCCGAATTCGTTGCGGTCGTATTTGGGGACGTTGGGGCTGAAACCGCGGGTGGGGAGGCTGCCGAGGGCGGTGCGGGCGGCGTTGATGTCGACCGCGGAAAGTGCCGGTGCCGGCTGGCCGGTGGCATCACCGGTGTCGCCGGTGTCGGCGTCGTCGGGGAGTTCGTTTTCTTCCCCGTTGCTGCTGGTCCCGTCGTCGACAGGCGATTGTTGGCTGCTTGTGGTGGTTGATTTGCGGGCGAGGGAGCTGCTACTACCTTGGTCGCAGGCTACGAGTGATAGGGCTACGAAGAGGGTGGTTGCGCATGTGGTTACTAATTTTGTTCTGGTCATCGGCGCTAGATTATCACGACATGGGGGAACATCAGCGATTACCGCTGCAGTGTTTGCGCGGCAGTTTGTACGGCGGTGGTGAGTTTTTCCAATGCTGGCGATTCGAGCCGCCACCTGTGCCAATAGAGGGGCACGTCAAGGATGGTGTCGTCGAGTCGGACCACGTCGCCGCTCATGAGGAGTGGTTGTGCGTGTTGTAGTGGCAGGAGTGACCAGCCGAGTCCTACTCGGGTTGCTTCTGTGAAGGCTTCGGCCGAGGGGATTTGTGATATTCGACGCATGATTGGTTGCGCGTTATCGGGTTTGTGGTGGGTTTTGAGGCTTTCGTCTTGGAGGCCGTCGCGGGGGCCGAAGCGGAGTGCTGGCATGGCTTCCCAG
>CAUVMZ010000015.1:0-25242 GCA_963552855.1 uncultured Corynebacterium sp.
GGTCGGCATGAGTTCGACGAAGGGGAATTTGGGTTTTGTGTATTTTTATTATCCGCGGGATGAGTTTACAGTGTATCTTCAGTTTTCTTCGAAAATGCCGAGTGAGGATGAAGTGTATTCGTATGTGAATTCTTTAGGTATAGAGGCAAAGAAATAAATAATGGTGGGGAGGGTCAAAGATGGCCCTGATGGATATGGGTTTAGGGTGTGGACCAGTTTTGGGGAATGAGGGGGCCATCGTTGTCTACGCCGTTGAGATCTTTGGGGTAGGCGATGTATCGTGCTGGTGGTTGTGGTAGCCACAGCACTGGTTGTCGTTCGTTGATGAAGTTACTGTAGGTGGCTAGGGAATCGGGGGTGGTTGATTGGTAGGTTTTGGCGATGAGTTCATCGGCTTGGGGGTTTGAGAATCCCCCAAAGTTGGCGGCGCTGTTTGTGGCTAGGATATGTTCGCCCGATGGGTATGTGGGAAACACCCAGGATAGTGGGGTTGTTGCCAGGCCCAAATCCCATTCGCATTGCCGTGCGGTTCGTGTGCAGTCTGACATGACGGCCACAGCGTCTGGTACTTGGTTGATGGTTAGTGTGATTCCGGCCTGGGCAAATTCGTCGCGTAGTTGTTCAAGTTCCCGGATGGCTGGGCTGTTTTTCGTGGCAACCACGGTGAATGCGAGTTTGGTGTTGGGTGCTATTCCTTCACCACATTTAGCAGATTCGGTGCACACCATGTCGGCACCGTGTTGCTGCCAGCCGTGTTGTGCTAGTTCTTGTTTGGCTGCCTGCAGATCATAGGCAATGATTGGGGAGCAGGGGTTATCCAGTGCGTTGGGTGCTGTTGGCAGGACATCGCACCCTTTGCGCGCCTCACCAGACCAGGAGTTTTTTATCAGGTTATCTTGGTTGATGAGCCGTTGCAGGCTTTTCCGTATATATGTTTGTTCCAGCAATGGCAGGGATGTTTTGTTGTTGAAGTTGAAACTGAGGTAGCTGATTCCCCAATCGTATTGAGGTGCCACCGTAAACCCGCTGTCTTGCAGTTTTTTCACCTGGTCCGCTGGGGTGACTGATGGCAACATGGCAACATCGAGCTTTTTGGTTGCGAGGCTGGTACCCAGGTCATTATCGGGTGTTGGTTGGAGTTTTATGGTGTCTATGCGGGGCTTGTCAAGGCCGTCGTATTTGTCTACCGCGGTAAGAGTGACTATGCCGTTGTTCAGGTTGTCGAGTTTGTACGGGCCGGACACTGCGGTGAGAAATTTATTTTTAGCATCCGGTGCAGCGGCTATAAGATCCGCATAGAGACGTGCGGCACCGGCTGGGGTGTTGGCGATGTTGTCCGGGTCCCATATGTGTTGTGGCAGTGGAATAACATGGGCGAGTTCGTTACCTACAAACCAGTTGGGGTCGTAGGGTTTATCGGTGGTGACGGTAAACGTCATGGGATCAGTGATAGTGAGCGAGGTTATGGTGTCTGGAATTCGACCCTGGTGATATCCCCGCCAGTTTTCTTTATTGGCGAGAATGAGCCGCCACCATAATTCGATGTCGGAGGTGGTGATGGGTATGCCGTCAGACCAGCTGCGGTTTCTTAGGGTGATGGTGTAGGTGAGTCCGTCTTCGCTCACATTGGTGACTTCGGCGAGGGAGCGTAGGGTGTCGAGGCTGTATTTTGTTGGTGTTTTATGCTGGTAGCTGAATAGGGGTTGGTAGAGGATGCCCGCAAGCAGCCGGTCACCGGTGGAGGTAGCGCTAGGAGCGGTTATAGGCAAAAAATTAGTGATTGTGCTGGTCCCTATGACCGCGGTGCCAGGGGTGGCGGTACCAGCTGTTGGTGTTTTCCCTGGCGTGCATGCGGCCAACGTAAATAGCATGGCCAATACCAAATAACGGATTCGCATTATTTCTAATTTTTCGCCTGTCGACGCTCGCTGCTCTACGATCACCGATTCAGATTACACATTCTATACGCCGCACTGGGTAACTGGACGCTTACGGTGATTGGCCCACTGGTGGAATACATCATCAATGCTGTTCGTATATTGACGGACGCCTTCTGGGCTGGGGTGAATTAAATCCGTGTGAAGCAGGGTTTTATCGGCCCTGGCCCGTTGGCACCAATCTGCCACGAAAAGATTGGGGTAGGTGTTTTGGGCTTCAGCAATGACTGCCTGGGATTGCGGAATCCATTGCCGATCCCCGTAGGGCATTATCATAATAACCATGCGTTCCGGCCCCACAAGCTGCATCACTTCTTCTAGTTTTTCGGGTTCTAGCTGGTCGTTGGTGCCGAATCCTAGTATTACGAATGGGTCGAGCCTGCCTGCGTCTTTGAGTTCCCGAATAATTTCGGTGCCTTTAATGAGGGCGCGGGATACTTGGGCGTCAACGTAGATTCCGGGGAATCGTTGTTCCAGTGCGGGAAGGCTACCCAACATTACAGAGTCACCGATAGCGGTGATCCTATCACCGGGTGGGGTGAGCTGCGGACCAAAGGTTGGCGCCATAACATCAGTGTTTTCTGCAGCTGGGATGGCAGTAATTTCGTGGTGTTTCGGCGCTTGTTCCTCCGCGATAGTGGTAAGTTGTTGTTCCAGACTGGTTTTTGTTGGTGATGTAGCAACAGCAATTGTGGTAGAAATCATAATTCCTGCTACTACGAGTGCGACAATGCCGCGACCCCACCATGCGGTGCCTCCCCAAATATTGCCCAGTACGGCTCGATAGCCACGACGGCGGATGGGGGTTTCGATCCACATATAGCTGTAGTGGGCGATGGGAATGGAGAGAGCGAAGGCGATAGCACCGATAGTCCATTGGGACACTGCCATACGATTATTCATGAATAGCTGTTTGATCAGCATCACAATGGGCCAGTGCCACAGGTAGAGTGAGAACGACCGCTCCCCTAACCAACGAAATGCCGGGTGCGACATAATGGTGTGCACCGGGCCAATTTCCGTCAACAGGGTGGTAAGCACAATGGCGGTGAGGATGCTTGCAAGCAGCAGGCCACCCCGGTAGGTGATGGGGGCTGTGTCGGCAACGGTAAACACCATAACCAGCAACGCTATGAATGCGATTGCGGCGATGATTTGAGTGAGAAGCGGGTGGTTACGCAAGGCGGTAACCGGCCAGGAGTCGCTAGTTGATTCGGGGTTAGTGCTGGTGGTGAGGTAGGCAACCAACACACCGATGAGGAGACCAAAGGAGTGGGTGTCTGTTCCATAGTAAACCCGAGTGGGGTCGGCGGTGGGATCATAGAACCGCAGCATGAGGACGAATGACACGATGATGAGCACACCGATGACGAATTTAGCGATTCGTGGCTGCAGTCGGGCAAGGACCAAAAATAGTAGTGGGAAGATGACATAGAATTGTTCTTCCACCGCTAGTGACCAGTAGTGGGCAAATATTTGCACTCCAGAGTCGGCGAAATAACTTTCGCTTCCGGCTATTTGCACCCAGTTATTAGCGAAGAAAACAGTACCAATAAATTGGTTAACAAGCCCTACCGCAACATCACCGCTGATAAGCCCAGCAAGTGCGGTAACTATGAACAGCACGGTGAACGCAGCAGGGAAAATGCGTCGTATCCGGCGTTTCCAGAATTGTGGCAGGCTAACGGTGCCAGTAACTGCCTGTTCTCGCAGCAGTAACGAAGTAATAAGGAAGCCGGAGAGCACAAAGAACATGTCTACACCCATGAACCCGCCGGGGGTAACATTGCGGAAAAAGTGATAGATCACCACAACAAGCACTGCTAGGCCACGTAACCCATCAATGGCGGATACTCTACGGATCCGATATTTGGCTTTTTTAGTGGGAGCCGGCTGGGTGGCGTCCACGAGTTCAGACAACTCTGTGTCGGTGGGCGGACCAATGTTAAGCATTCGGCGTACCACCTGTCCCCGCTGCTTATTGGGGATGAGCTGAAAGCTGCTCACTCTAGTGTTACTGGCGTAGAATGGCGCCACTTTAGGCTGGTTGGTCACAACCTGGCCTGCTGAAGGTACCGTTGATTCATCATCTGGTTTCACCATGCTCAGCGTTTTTGCCACCATAGGCTCCACATCTTTATCGTATTAATGATTGACTGAAGTGCGTAACCAAGGCTAGTCGCTTCTCATCAATAACGTCTAGTTTTGGTGGGGACTTTTCCCCACCATCCATAGTTATTCCACTTGATATTTCGTAGGATGGTTTGACAGGATTTTCCACGTTTGTTGCAGCAATACCCCAGCTAGTAGGTTTATTCCCATGCTCATTATCTTGCCGCCATCCGAGACCAAAGCCGCAGGTGGTAACGGCTCCCCCCTTAATTTCACCACCTTGTCGTTTCCGATACTGAACCCCACGCGGGAAGATATTGCTTCTGACCTTATTCGCTTACCCTTGTCTGAGGCGTTGGGGGTATTGGGGGTCTCCAAGAAACAACAAAGACTAGTTGAATGTAACAGGGTATTGTTGTCCAGTCCTACACTACCGGCACTGCTTCGATTTACTGGTGTGCTTTACGACGCCTTGTCAGCCCCTACCCTGTCACCTACCGCATGGCGGCGTCTTGCTGTTGGGGATGCACTATTCGGGCTGCTTATGGCGTCTGATCGTATCCCCATGTATCGATTGTCGGGAAATGCTAAGCTCCCGCGACCGGATGGGGAGACCCCCACGATGAAAAGTCGCTGGGGACAGGAAATTTCTGCCGCACTGGCCACGGTTGACGAGTTCATTGTCGATCTGCGATCTGGCGCGTACCAACAGCTTGGTAAGGTGTCGAGGGCGGTGACATTGCGCGTAGAAAAGCGACAACCGGATGGGAAGCTTAAGGTAGTGAGTCACTTCAATAAGCACTATAAGGGGCTAGCCGCCCGGATATTGGCAGAGCACGATGGAGATATCACGTCCGCCCATGACGTTGCTGATGTGCTTCGCAACGCGGGGATGGAAATTCAGATAGATGTTGGTTCTTCTGAGTTGAGGCTCATTGTGGAAAGCCCTGCCACATCTCCGATAACATAAACAGCTGGGGGTTGAATATTGTGCATCTTCATAGTTTCGACAAGGGTACCTAAGGTACAACGATAACCACGCTGGTTAGTGGTGGTGCCCTCTTGAATCACGATTGCCGGGGTTTCTGATGCGCGACCAGCATCAATGATGGCTGCG
This sequence comes from uncultured Corynebacterium sp., assembly GCA_963552855.1. Taxonomy (GTDB): domain Bacteria; phylum Actinomycetota; class Actinomycetes; order Mycobacteriales; family Mycobacteriaceae; genus Corynebacterium. Next base: position 5,167 of record CAUVMZ010000015.1, read on the forward strand.
GTAATTTTTGGTGCGTTCTTCACCCCCATGATGACCACTAATGTACCGCCAGTGTGGGCAAGAGCATCCCAATTATTGCGGGAATCTTTATGTCCTGGCGGTAGATGCCCTGAGATCACGGTGAAACTATGGACAACGCTGCGGTGAGTAATGGGTACCCCAGCAAGCGCCGGGACGGAAATCGCGCTGGTCACGCCTGGGATAACCTCACAGGCTATACCATGGCTGGCTAGGAATTGCAGTTCTTCAAATCCACGGCCAAAAACATAAGGGTCACCGCCTTTGAGGCGGGCTACTTTCTTACCGGATTGGGCATGGGTGAGTAAGAGATTATTGATTTTTTCTTGCGCAACCTGATGTCCATAAGGCAACTTTGAGACGTCGATAAGCTTTTTACTATCAATGCTGCATAGCTGGTGCAGTTCACTAGTGGGGCCGAGATGGTCAGCTAAAATCACATCGGCGTCCTGCAATCTGCGCATTCCGCGCACGGTAATAAGATCCCAGGCACCAGGGCCACCACCAATTAATGAAACGAGAGGTTGAAAAGTCATGATTAGTAAGCTTAGGTCAGAAACTCACTGGGTTTCCAGCTCAAGAAGTTCTTGCTTAATGTCCACGCCGTAACGAAATCCTCCCAGGTTTCCACCGACAGACACCACTCGGTGGCAGGGTACGAAAAGGACCGCAGCATTCGCGGCGCAAGCACCAGCAGCAGCCCGAACTGCTCGCGGGTTTCCGGCTTGTACCGCGAATTCACCATAGGTGAGTGTTGCTCCTGCCGGGATTTTCCGTAGAGTTTCCCATGCCCGCATTCGGAATGGTCCCGACTGTTGCCGCACAGCAAGCTTTTCGACGGCTGAAAAATCCCCTTTATAGAATGCCTGCACCGCGGATATGGCTGCGGCACACCGATCATCATCCTGGGTTATTGTTTCAGGTCGGATGTTCGGGTGAATAAGCGCCAATAATTCGGTCACATCGGAGGTCCACCCGGCGGCCAACACTATTTCGGACCCACACACCACCGTAAATTTGCCATGGGGAGTGTCACATGTGGAATATTCAGCTGATTTTGTCATGTCATCACGCTACCAATCGGAGATTACTTAGGTTATCTGCGGCTGGCCTCGCTGGCCGCAACAAACCGCTGCACCGCCATTGGTGTTGCAGCCGGGTGGCAGTGCAAATATGAGGCGAGCACGGTACCCCCCACAAATCCTTCGAACACTTTATCCCCTGACCAAGATCGCCAGCCCCATGCCGGTTCAAACCCTGGTGCCTGCGGTTGCCGCAGGCGTGTGTGGTGAAACTCGTGACCGATAACCCGCTCCCCTGCTTGATACATGATGGAATCAGTCATCGCCACCGCGGTGCGGTATCCCAATGTGAGCCTGTGCCCCATGTCGGCACCTGTGCCAATAACCCCCAACATTGGATGATCATTGAGCGTTTCTAACAACCACAGCATCCCCGCGCATTCACCATAGATGGGCTTCTTATCGGCCACCATGTGGGCTATTGCCAACCGAAGGTCCTGACGGGCAGCGAGCTCTACCACGTGTTCTTCGGGAAAACCACCAGGAATGATAAGACCATCACAGGCAGGCAGAGTGTCTTGAAGCGGGTCAAAAACTACCACTGTGGCCCCTGCCGCCTCTAATAATTCGCGGTGTTCCGTATAGCCAAAAGTAAACGCCGGCCCGCCAGCCATGGCGATGGTGGGATGTCCAACTTTATCCACAACAGTGGTTGGATCCCATGCCGGACCAGTATAGGAGCAATCAGCAAGTGCACTAATACGATCAACATCACAAGTTTGTTCGATGAGTTTTTCCATACTTTGAATGGCTTTGAGCGCCGCTTCGCCATGTTCTATGGCTGTTACTAGCCCCAGGTGCCGGGAGGGCACCACAATGTCAGGCTGGCGCGGAATGCTACCTACCACGGGAATTCCCTCGGCTTCTACTGCCTCCCGGCACACAATAGCATGACGGTCGCTTCCCACTTTATTGAGAATGACCCCGGCAATACGCACATCACTACGAGCTGTTGCGAATCCACGAACCACTGCCCCCACAGATTGGCTCATGCCCCGTGCATCAACGATGAGCAGGATGGGAATACCCAGTGCGGCAGCTATATTCGCGGTGGATCCGGCACCATCGGATATTCGACCGTCAAAAAGCCCCATGACACCTTCAACCACCGCAATATCAGCACACTGCGCACCATGACGATAGAGAGGACCGATGAGGTCATTACCGCATAAGACAGAATCAAGATTTCGGCCCGCACAACCCGATGCAATGCCATGGTACCCGGGATCAATATAGTCGGGACCTACCTTAAACGGTGCCACTTTCATTCGGCTGGCCAAGGCCGCAATAAGGCCCGTAGCAATGGTGGTTTTTCCCGAACCAGAAGCAGGGGCGGCAATGCACACTCCAGGAGTGGCTGTGGCTGATGAAACGGATGGCGGGTGACTAGTCATGATCCTTTCATCATAATCACACTCGCTTTACTCTAAACCCCGGCAATCATCTACCCCCAAATCACACTCAATAAGTTCATAAGATTAAACCTAAAAACCCAGGAAAATAACAACTAGCATATCTGCCTGTGGATAACTAATGTGCAGCCCTAACGTATTTCCCCAGGATAGCAAACTAGTTATCCACAGGCTAAATTATTTTTGGTTTTTTCTGGACTTTTCTCAACAAGTGTCTTTACTGTGGAGTCGAGAGGAAAAACTTCCATCACCAAAAATATCATTTCTTCTATTCTTCGAGAGGATCATTGCCATGTCCGCAGCCCGTAAAACCCGTCGAAATCGCCGGAATCACCCAGTCCGCTGCGTCGGTTCCACCACATCCCAGCCCGCAACAATATCAGCCGCCAATCAGGAACCAGGCTTTAAAGCTGTGACACAAGAATATAATCGAAAGGTCTTTGCTTTCCTCCTTGGCGTCGCGCATGATCCAGGATATAAACCTGTTGAGCTGCGGAAAATCATCATGGAGTCATTGGGGGTAAGCAGAATCCATGCAAACTATCTCATTATAGCTGTTCGGGCGCTCAGTCGGATCGCCAATCTTTGTAAAAACATCACCACAGCTGGAACCATGGATATTGCTCGACTCACCATTATTGGCAAGCATTTGCGTGGGCTCAGCAATAAACAACTGTCACAAATCCAGTCTGAGTTGCGGCACCTATGTGATTCCCCAGAATGGATCACCCCCACAGCAATGCGGAAACTACTCACACAGGCCCGTATCACTGTTGACGATGACGCCCGGCGTAAAGTACAAGAGGCAGCGCGACGCCGAGAACAGTCACAGGCTAATAAGAGCAAACCAGCGGTTATGACTCCAATGCCCAACGGGATGGTAGAGGTTGTGTTACGGCTACAACCAGAGCCTGCGAAAGTGTTCCACCAACAACTCACGCTTACAGCGCAAAAAGCCCATGTTTCGGCGGAGGAATATCTTTGCGCTCATGTAGCGGATTTGTGTGCAACGTTAGTGTCTGGCGGAATATTATCCCAGGGTCAGGAGTCTGAGGCATCTGTCGTGACCAATGCGGTGAACACCGGGTGTGTCACGAAAAATAACGGAATCCCGGCGGTGAACCCGCCTACCGTCGGACCACCTGACACTGCGGTTGCATGAGTAGTATCCATTGCCTGGTTAGCAATCCGTGGACCGACGGTCAAAAATGACTACCACTCAATACCTGCTTGGCCTTTACGCCCAGCATCCATGGGGTGTTTGACCTTGGTCATTTCGGTCACAAGGTCGGCTATTTCAATAAGTTTAGGGTCTGCATTACGGCCGGTCATGATGACGTGTTGGGTTCCTGGGCGGTTTTGGAGAGTCTCTACAACATCATCAATGTCGATCCATCCCCATGTAATGGGATAGGTGAATTCGTCGAGGATGTACATGTCGTGTGTTTCGGCTTGAAGGCGTCGTTTAATCTCCTGCCAGCCTTCGTTGGCATGCTGGGCTAGCTCTTCCTCACTGCTTGTCTTCCGCAACCAGGACCAGCCTTCTCCTAGTTTCTGCCACTCAACAGCACCACCAACCCCGGTTTCGTCGTGTAGTTGTCCTAGGCGTTTGAAAACGGCCTCTTCACCAGAATTCCAGGTTCTTGATTTGACGAATTGAAACACCCCAATGTTGAAACCATTATTCCAGCCTCGGAGAGCCATACCGAAGGCCGCCGTGGATTTGCCTTTGCCCGGTCCAGTATGAACTGCGGTGATGGGAAGCGAACGACGTTGTTTGGTGGTTAACCCGTCGTCGGGGATGTTTGCCGGATCAATTTTGCCTTTAGGCATGAGTGTTTTACTCCTTTGGAATTGATAACACGAAATGTGTAAGCATGAAATATGTTGAATTATGGATGGTTAGATTGCATTAATGACCCCAGTAACGGATTCCGCGTTGAGCTCGGTCATGCTGATGCAAGGCGCACCTAGGTTTTTCGCCAGTTCGAACGCGAGGCCAAGCCGAATCCGAGATTGGTTTTCGCAATCAATGACGACGCTACCAACTAAGCCGCGTTGCGCAATGTCGTGGGCCACTACCCGAAGGTTAGTTAACCCGTTTGCGCCTGTGGCTTTACCGTCAGAGAGAACGACCAGGATGGCCCGCCGGCCAGGTTCACGCCGATGTTCTCGTTCGATAAGATCCGCAGCTAGTTTCAATCCTTCGGGAAGCGGAGTTCGCCCACCTGTTTTTACATCCTCCAACCGACGCCGCGCAACATCTATGCTACCGGTTGGCGGTAAAAGTATTTCAGGTTGGCGTCCCCTGACGCTAATGACAGCGACCCGATCCCGGCGCTGATAAGCATCGCCAAGGAGGGAATGCACTGCACCAGTAACTGCTGCGAGTCGGTCCCGGGCTGCCATGGATCCTGAAGCATCAACAACGAAAACAATCAGATTGGACTCTTTCCCTCGTCGTTTCGCCCCCCGCAGGTCTTCCGGCTGGAATTCCACCCGACCATTTTCTAACCGGACACCCCGGTCAGCTGCTGCCCACAGGGTGCCGATGATGTGCAGGCCGTGACCCGTGTTGCTGGCGTAGGCGGTAGAACCAACTCGGGTGTAGGCAGGGGCTCGACGCCCTGGCGCGGCTTCAATACTGTTGTTTGTGGCGTAGCGGAGTTGTTTAACGGCGAAAGGGGGCGCCTTGGTCGGCGCTTGTTACCTCCTCGTTTGAAGTTTGGTTATCAGTATTGGTGGACTCTGGGGGTGTTTCTGGGGTTTTATCGGAGTTTTCACCGGTGTTGGAGTCAGGTTGTTCTTCTGATGGGGGTTCTGGGTGTTGTTGCTGGGCTTCCTCCATGATGTCGTCGAGTTGGTCACTATCGATACCGGGTTCGTCGAAGGGGTTGCGGCGACGGCGGTGCGGGAGGGCTAGTTCAGCCGCGACTCGGATATCCTCATCGGTCACTTGGATGCGGTTTTCCCAAGCAGCATGAGCACAAGCGGTGCGGGCAATAACAAGATCAGCCCGCATTCCATCAACATCAAAGGCGGCACAGAGGTGCGCGATGCGTTCCAGGTTGGTTTGAGTGAGGCTGATGGTGGGGAGAAGGTTTTTGGCGTTGTGGATGCGGTCGGCAATAGTGGTGTCGTGATCATGCCAGCGGGCGACAAAGGTTTCGGGTTGGTCTTCGAATGCGAGGCGTCGTTTGATGATTTCGGTTCGGGTGGTGACGTCACGAGATGCGGCAACATCGACGGAGAGGCCAAAGCGGTCGAGAAGTTGGGGACGGAGTTCGCCTTCTTCGGGATTCATAGTTCCAACAAGCACGAAATTTGCTGGTGCGGAATGTGATATGCCGTCGCGTTCAATAGTGACGGTGCCGGTAGCAGCAGCATCGAGGAGGGCATCAACAATATGGTCGGCAAGGAGGTTGACTTCATCGACGTAGAGGACACCATTGTTAGCTTCAGCAAGGAGTCCAGGGCGGTAAGTGGCTTTGCCTTGGGTAAGGATGGTTTCCAGGTCGAGGGCACCGACAACGCGGTCTTCGGTGGCGCCGATGGGAAGGTTGACGAGTGGGGCATCACCAAGGAGGGCTGCGAAGGCTCGAACGGTTGTGGTTTTGGCTGTGCCTTTTTCTCCACGGATAACAACGCCACCAATTCGGGGGGCGATGGCGGTGAGGATGAGGGAGAGCTGTAATTGGTCTTGGCCTACGACGGCAGAAAATGGGTATTTAGCAGCTATTATGTCAGACATGTAGAACCTTGTTAGATGGTTAAGTTGGGTGTGGGCATGGCAATGAGCCACACGCTGGTGGTTACCCACAGCTGGTGATGGCTGTTAGTAACTCGTCTGGTAAATCTAAGATACCTGATGAACGTGTGGCTTATTGAAAACGGGAGCTAGTAGCGGGTTAGTTGTCCAGTTTGAGGGTTGTTTGGGTGTAGTCCCACATGTCGTTGAACATGGCCTTATTGGTTGCGAGTTTCACACCGTAGGATGGGACCATTTCTTTGATTTTGTCGCCCCATTCAACCATGTGGTCACCGAAGCAGCGTTCCAGAACCTCAAGCATTGCTGCCGGGGCGATGGAGGCTCCGGGGGATGCGCCGAGGAGGCCTGCGATGGAGCCATCCAGATGAGAGACCAGATTGGTGCCGAACTCCAATTTACCGAAGGAAGGACCAACAACGGGTTTAATCACTTGGACGCGTTGGCCCGCGGTAACGAGTTCCCAATCTTCTTCTTGGGCATTGGGCATGTATTCGCGGAGGGCTTCAAGCTTAGCTTCTTTGTCTTTGAGTAGCTCAGTGATGAGGTATTTGGTGAGGCCAAGTTCTTTAAAACCAACGGAGAGCATGGAGGCAACGTTGGTGATTTTGAGGGATTTCGGCAGGTCGAACCAGGATCCTTGTTTGAGGAATTTCGGGGTCCAACCAGCATAGGGGCCGAAGAGGAGGCCTTTTTCGCCATCAATGACGCGGGTGTCAAGGTGGGGGACGGACATTGGTGGGGCACCAACGGATGCTTTGCCATAGACTTTGGCGGAGTGCTGGGTAATGATTTCCGGGTTGGTACAACGAAGCCATTGGCCAGATACTGGGAATCCGCCATAACCACGGATTTCGGGAATTCGGGATTTTTGCAGGAGGGGTAGTGCCATGCCGCCGGCGCCAACGAAGACGAAGTTCGCCCGGACGACGGATACATCACCGGTGTGGCGGTTTTTTACGATGACTTTCCATTTGTCACCGTCACGGCGGAGGTTTTCTACGACATGCCCGTAGCGGATTTCGGTTCCATGGGTTTGGGCTGCTGCAAGAAATTGTTTGGTGAGGGCGCCATAGTTAATATCAGTGCCGGCATCGGTCCAGGAGATTGCTACCTTATCGGTTTCAGGACGACCTTCAGCCATGAGTGGCAGCATTTCTTCAAATTTTTGCCGATCATCAGCAAATTGCATATTGGGGAAAAGCGGGTGGGTAGCTAGTTTTTCATATCGTTTCCGCAGGTAACTCACTTGTTCTTCACCGCGCCCGAAGGAAACGTGGGGAACAGGGTTGATCCATTCCCGTGGATCAGGGAGCACACCTTGGTTTACTTGGTAGGACCAGAATTGCCGGGAGACTTGGAATTTTTCATTAACGGCAACGGCCTTGGAAATTTTGACTCGCCCCCGAACTTCGGGGGTGTAGTTGAGTTCGCAAAGTGCGGAATGCCCAGTGCCAGCGTTATTCCAGGGGGAAGAGGATTCTTCGGCGGGGGCATCTAGGCGTTCGAAAACTATTTGGGACCATTGTGGTTCGAGTGTGCGAAGTAGTGCGCCTAGAGTGGCACTCATAATTCCGGCGCCGATGAGCGCTACGTCGACTTCAGCGGCAGCTGTTGCACTGATAGCAGAATCTGACATTTCGATTTTCCTTTTTCCTTATTTTCTTCTGGTCGTGTGTGGGTCTGTTAAGCAACCGTTAGTCCGAGGAACCTTATTTTTCCGGTGGTTGCGATGGATAAATATAGGTTTTGGGCTGTGATGCGGAGGAATCTCTACCCATTGGGGTTATAGTGTACGCCCGATTTAATCGGGGGTATTGAAAATATTGGATATATCTTGTATCTCCTGACATTTTTTCGAGAATATCCCCAAAACACCCCCAGATAATTACCCCCATAAGAAGTAAATAGTACGTATATTACCTCTATATTCTCGCGAAAGACTCTGGGGTTTTCTTTCGTAAATCACCCCCAATATTCGGCCCAATACCATGGGGGATCAATAATGAAATCTAAAGTATTTATTTTCCACTTCATATGATGAAGTTATTCAAGATAATAAGTTCATGGCAATAATTGGATTCCCTGAAAACCTGAGAGTTTACGTTGACACCACCCCAGAACCCAACAACACTTCTTATCATCTGAAAAACCGCAATACGTGAAAAGCAATGATGCACTACCCCATGAATACGAATTCGATGCCTCAAGTCGCGTTCGAAAAGTCTATTCATTCCCGCTTAAAATCCACTCAAACGCAATAAATATCATCATCAACCTAACTGTCTGACGAAATTACTAATAGAGTAAAAGCATGGCGAATTCTTCTGTTTCCCCCACTCCCCCAACCAATGATCCTGACCATACTGGTCATTCCAAGGACCCTCATCATCTCGATCACTTCCATAACACATTTCTTTCAACCACACCTGATCCCCAATGGCAGCCTGACATGTTAGGACCCGACTATGAAAACATGTCTTTTGCTCTCGGGACAGACCCAGATGGGGAAACCGACATTTATACGACATTAATTCGCTACACCCAAAGCGTTCAGAAAACCCAAAATAACCAGAGTGCCCAAAAAACCGAAACCTCTGAAAATACCCCCACCGGGGATAACAACCCTGCCCTTGGTGTTCACAGTCAACCCGCCATCCTTCTTATCCATGGCATGTCGGATTATTTTTTCCAAACCCATGTTGCCGAATCTTTCGCCGACCAAGGGTATGCCTTCTACGCCATCGACCTGCGTAAATGCGGAAGATCCTACCGCCCTGGCCAATCCTGGCATTACATCACTGACATCACCGAATATTTCACCGACCTCACCACCGTGATGGAATATCTCGCAACAATCCATCAACAAATCGTTATCATCGCTCATTCCACCGGTGGCCTGATCGCCCCTCTCTGGTTAGATAACATCAAAACTCATAACCCCCAATTACACCAGCACATGACAGCTTTAGTCCTAAATAGTCCCTGGTTGGATATGATGGTGCCTGCATGGATGTCATTAGGGCTCACCCCGGTGGTGAATGTGATTGGTAAGCACCGACCTCACACGGCTATCCCCGGCGTAACTTTGAGCACCTACGGCAAAACTATCCACGCATCCGTAGGTGGGGAATGGGAATTCGATACCACAATGAAACCGCTATACGGACATAAAAAATATGTGGGGTGGTTGCGGGCAATCAAACAGGGTCAGCAACAAATCCATTCTGGCCAAGTCGATGCAGGGGTCCCCACACTGGTGTTAAGCTCGCACGAGTCAATTTTGGGAAAATCGTATTCGCCAGACAGGTCGCATAGCGCAGACACGCTATTAGACGTAGAACAAATCCATAAATGGGCGCCACAGGTAGCGGCTCACGTCACAGCCATCCGGGTTTATGGCGCAATACACGACGTGTTCTTATCCCGAAAACCCATACGACAACAAGCATTTGCTATGTGTGCAGCATGGTTAGATTCAGTCGCGCACCCACCAATTACGGAATCAAATGATGCTGAATAGCTAGCCAAAACCCATCCTTACGCAACTCACGTATCGGGCATACCCGCACAATAATAGGAAACAGTGACAGACTCGCTCAGAGTTTAAGAGGCATTCACCCACGACCGACAGCACACTATACAGACATGTGTGGCGGAACAAACCACAAGGTAGACACATAGTCGCAACACATATGTGACACGTGTGACTGCCGTGGGAATGTTTTTCTATCATGGCGCGTTAGGGTGATCGTAAGATTTTCTCCACCACACAATAAAGTGAGTATTTCTATGACAAATATTCGGGTCGATAAGCATTACGATCTCATCATCATTGGTGCCGGATCAGGCAATTCCATCCCCGGACCGGAATTTGATGACAAATCCATCGCCATCATTGAAAAAGGAAAATTCGGTGGCACCTGCCTCAATGTTGGCTGCATTCCCACCAAAATGTTCGTTTATACCTCGGAGGTGGCCGAAACCATTCGCACTTCCGACAAATACAACATTTTCGCACAACTCACCGATGTGGCATGGCCAGAAATTGTCAAGCGAGTGTTTTCAGATCGCATCGACCCCATCGCAGCAGGTGGGGAAGCCTACCGTCGTGGCCCTGAAACCCCCAACATTGATGTTTATGACCATCATGCGGTCTTTGTTGCTCCTAAAACGCTAAGCACCGGTCAAGGCACAGAAAAGCGCATTATTTCGGGTGACACCATCGTCATTGCAACTGGATCCCGACCGGCCATTCCCGAAGTAATCACCAAGTCAGGCATCACCTACTACACCAACGAAAACATCATGCGGCTTCCGAAATTACCCAAGTCCATGATCGTCATGGGTGGTAGCTTTATTGCGCTGGAAATGAGTCACATGTTTAAGGCTCTGGGTGTTGACGTGACCTTGGTGAATCGGTCGAATCGACTGTTGAAGCGATTTGACACGGACATTTCTGACCGAATCACCCAGGCGATAAGTGATGCCATGACCACGCATTTAGGTGTAACATTCACCAACCTTGCAGAAGATGAATCAGGTATTACCGCCACGCTGTCAAATGGTTCCACAATTCACGGCGAGGTCATGCTGATTGCTACTGGACGAATTCCCAATGGTGATCTCATGGATCTTGACAAGGCTGGCATCGATATGGCTGGAGATCGCATCAAGGTGAATAAATATGGGGAGACCACCGCGCCGGGTGTATGGGCGTTAGGGGATGTTTCCTCACCGTACCAGCTGAAACATGTTGCTAACGCAGAAATGCGTACCATTCGCCACAACATCTTGCACCCTGATGAATTGCGGGAATTGCCGCATGAGAATGTTCCTGCGGCAGTATTCACGCATCCACAGATTGGTGTCGTAGGGTTGACAGAAAAAGAAGCGCGGGATCAGGGCATCAACGTTACGGTGAAAGTGCAAAAATATGGTGATGTTGCCTATGGCTGGGCGATGAACGATACGAAGAATTTCGCCAAGCTCATTGCCGATAAAGACACAGGCAAACTGGTGGGGGCACACATCATTGGGCCGCAGGCAGCAACATTGGTGCAGCAATTGGTGACGATCATGGCCTTCGGATTAGATGTGCGTGCAGCAGCCCGGGATCAGTATTGGATTCACCCAGCATTGCCAGAATTGATTGAGAATGCACTGCTTGGGCTAGAGTTTTAGGTCTGCAAAACCAACACACGATAATCCCACGATTTCCGGAAATCACCACGCTGATCGGCAACCCTGGGGTTTCTTGGGATTCTATGGGAATTTTATGAGAGTTTTGTAACAGGCGGCGCGTTTGTGACAGATGTGGTTATTGTGGTGTCGTAGCCTTAAGTAAGCCCCGTCACCGAGCCGTTAAGTTTTCGCCATGTCATTATCCACATCCATCACTCGTTTATGCGCCCCACGTGTTGCCACGAATCCACTGGCGGGTGCACCACCGCTCACCCACGCCGTAGCTTCATCCCTCAACACAGCAGCCAACGCAACCACCGATATTCTCGATGCCCACATTGTCACCATTCGGTCTGCCACGGCAAGTATCGTCACGGGCATTGCCGTGATGCTTGCTGTATTTGCCGCAGGTTTCTATATCCAGAACCCAGTATCAGCGGTGTTGTTAGCAGCCGGAATCACATTGGGGGCCACAGCCACCGTGTGGAGGTTGCAATTTCATCTTCGTAGTGTTGGCGCCTGGCTGGCAGCCTTAGGTGGCATTATCATGTTGCTTGTCGGCATGGTTTTAGCAGTCGCTCAGTATAGTGGGGTCACACGTCTTCACACTGCGATAATGAACGCATGGACTATGGCGGTCCCGGTTGCGGCAACAGTCATTCTTATTGGCGGATTCCTCCAATTGCCACGCAGGCTTACCCCATGGGTTGCGCTTATTACCGGTGGTCTTATCGTCGCTACCTGGGCGACGATAGACTTTAGGCTTGACCCAATGGTTATTTGGGTTGGTGCGCTGACCGCACTTTGTAGCTCGGCACAGTGCTTGGCTCAGCTTTCTCGCCGGTTTCCGTACCATGGCCATCATCGGAATGGCCGGCAACGTCAACAGCATAGTGGTCGCCTAGCTTATTACGCCACCCAGGCGGCTCTGATTCTGGTCATAGTCGTTGCCATCAGCGAAATCATGGTGTCGCTTAATGTGGGCGAGTTCAAACCCACACTATTACTATGGGAATTGACTACCCTAACCCTGTTAGGGACGGTTGCCGCATGGACCATACCCATAACAGCAGCAACAACCAAGACTAATAAGACTATTTCTGTTGAAGAGTTGCCAGTAACCCGTCGATATCCCAATGCGTTTCGATCACATCGGCGATGGTTTCTAGCTGATTCAACCGTTCAGTAGCGAAACTGGTGGTTTCTGACACGACGAAACCGGTCTTCCCCAAGGCTGCCGCGCAATCCCGCAGCCATGCCCGTCGAAAAGCATCATTTTCCATCATCCCATGGATGTGGGTGCCAAACAGGTTACCCCGCACGCAATCGTTGTCAATCCACACGGTTTCCGCGGAACGAACCACTTGACCATGGTGCACCTCGTAAGCCCCGGTATCCGCATGCCGGATCAGTGTTTTTGTCGGGGAGAACATAATGTCGGCGTCGAAAATCCCCAACCCGGCTATGGGCTCATCGGTGTGCGCCTCCACCGGGTCAGTAATGTGCTGACACATCATTTGGAATCCACCACAAAAACCCACCACATGCCGGCCGGTAGCAGCCCGCTCCACAATAACATCAGCGATCCCCTGCCGCCGTAACCATGCGAGATCACTCACCGTCGCCTTCGACCCGGGCAGCACCACCACATCGGCCTCGGCGATATAGTCAGGGTCTACCGTCCAGGTCACACTCACTCCGGGTTCACACGCCAGCGCTTCCACATCGGTGGTGTTAGAAATTCGGGGCAACCGCACCGCGGCAATGCGAAGCCGCTGCGTGCCTAACGCCGAGCGTTGCGGCCCAATCGTCGCCCCCACCTGTGCCTGAAGCGAATCTTCCGCATCCACCCACAACCCGTGGATGTAAGGCAGCACCGCTACCGTCGGCACCCCGGTGCGGTTTTCCAACTCCACCAACCCTGGGTCCAGGATCGACTGATCCCCCCGGAACTTATTCACCACAAACCCCCGAATCAATGCCCGGTCAGCCGCATCTACGATGTGGTAGGTGCCAAAGAAGTGCGCCAACACCCCACCACGGTCAATATCCCCCACCACATACACCGGCAATTGAGCCGCCGCGGCTAGCCCAAAGTTAGCGATATCGGTTTCACGGAGATTAATTTCCGCCGGTGACCCCGCCCCTTCGCATACCACAATGTCATAATCAGCCTCCAGATCCTGCAACGCTTGGGTCGCTACTTCCCGCAGGTAGATTCGATGTTCAATATATGATGCGGCGCTCACATCACCCTGGGCTTGACCGTGCACCACTAGTTGCGAGGTTTTATCCGACCCGGGCTTCAACAGAATTGGATTAAAAAGTGTGCTGGGTTCCAGGTCGCAGGCCACCGCCTGCAGCGCCTGAGCCCGCCCGATTTCCCCACCGTCAGGGGTCACCACAGAATTATTTGACATGTTTTGGGCTTTAAACGGCGCCACACGATAACCACGCCGCCGTAATGCTCGACACAGCCCGGCCACCACCACGGATTTTCCCGCATCCGAGGTGCAGCCAGCCACTAAAAACGCAACCATGTTCGAAATTTACTTCGCGTAGAAGCTATCAAGACCATCAAAATAGTGGGCATCCGGCACCGTCAGGATTTCGTTACCATCGTCGGTAATCACGATGGTGTGCTCAAACTGGGCAGAAAATCGGTAATCCGTGTTTTGTACTGTCCACCCGTTATCCCAAATCCGATAGTCCAGCCCACCCAGGTTAATCATCGGCTCGATCGTTAGGGTCATGCCGGGTTCCAGCAGATTAGTGTAGGTGTCGGAATCATAGTGCAGCACCACTAGCCCATTGTGGAAGGTGGGCCCCACCCCGTGACCAGTGAAGTCCCGCACCACGGTATATCCGAAACGTTTGGCATAGGATTCGATCACCCGACCGATGACGTTAATTTCCCGACCGGGCTTGGCTGCCTTAATGCCCCGCATCATGGCAGTCTTGGTGCGCTCCACCAGTAACCGGTGCTCTTCCGACACATTACCGGCGAGGAACGTGGCGTTTGTGTCCCCATGCACCCCATTTTTAAATGCCGTGACATCAATATTGACGATATCGCCGTCCTCAATCACCGTGGTGTCGGGAATGCCGTGGCACACAATCTCGTTGAGCGACACGCAACAAGATTTCGGAAAGTCTAGATACCCCAGCGTTGATGGATATGCCCCATGGTCGAGCATATATTCGTGAGCTATCCGATCCAATTCATCGGTGGTGACTCCCGGTGCCACCGCTTTACCTGCCTCGTAGAGCGCGTTGGCCGCAATCTTTGATGCTTCACGCATGGCCTCAATAGTTTCCGGGGTTTGAACCCATGGTTCCCCACAGTTTTCTTGGACTTCGTCCCGCCACGCATATTCCGGGCGGGGAATATTGTTGGGTACTGTGCGGATGGGAGTGGATTTTTCTTGCACCAATGGCTTGCGGTTCGTCATGTGTCTATCGTAAACCAGGCCATAAAATTCGGTATGTTTTTGCTCATCAACACCACATAGCGATCCCCACTATGCGTACTTGTTAGGGGGTTGTGTCTTGCTGTTGTGGTGCCGAACGCAATTCGTCGAGTCGGGTAAAGAATTTGTCCGTCACCGCCACCGACGATTCTGAGCCGCCGCCCATCACTATGAGGGTGGCAAATGCGATATCATCTCGGTAGCCGGTAAACCAGGCGTGGGACCCACCGGTGATTTCTGCTTCACCGGTTTTGCCGTAAATTTTGCCACCGGCCCGGATGCCACCCGCGGTGCCACCGGCTTCGGTGACCGCCCCCATGAGGGAGCGTAATTGTTCAATAGTTTCCGGAGCTGGTTGCGGCACCTTTTCGTTGGTTTTGGTTTCAAAACCGCTCACCAATCGAGGGGTGGGCGTGGAACCATGGGCCGCGGTGGCAGACACAAGGGCTAGACCGAAGGGGCTGACGAGAGTGAGGCCTTGCCCGTAGCCGGCTTCGGTTTTTTCCAGTTCGGTTTTGCCTTCCGGAATAGAGCCGGTGATGGTGGTCAGCCCGGGAATGTCGTAGTCGACACCTAGGCCGAATTGTTTACCCATGTCTCGCAGCTGTCCTTGTTGCAGCTGGGTAGATATGTTGGCGAAGGTAGTGTTGCAGGAGCGGGCGAAGGCTTTTTGCAGCGGCACGTTTCCCAGGCTGAACATGTTGTAGTTGGTGACTTGGCGGCCGTAGAGATTCATGGTGCCGGGGCAGGGCACAATGGATTCGGGGGTGAGGTGTTGGTCTTGGAGTCCCGCGGCTGCGGTGATGATTTTAAAGGTTGAGCCTGGTGGGAATTGGCCGCTGAGCGCTACTGCGCCGTCTTCATCTGCTTTGTCGGTTTGGGCTACCGCCAGGATTTCGCCCGAGCTAGGCCGGATTGCCACGATCATGGCTTTCATTTCTTTGCGCTGGTTAACAGCCTCTTCTGCCGCTAGTTGTACTTTACGGTCGAGGCTTACCTGTACAGCTGGGGCGACTTTGGGTTCGTGGTGTTCCAGGTCTTCGATGGGGGCACCATCATGGGTGACGATGGCTACTCGCCATCCGTTGGAGCCATCGAGTTGGTTATTTACCAGGCCGGCAACCCGGGCGATGATGTCGGGGGCGAATCCTGGGTCTTTGCTGACCATGGCGGCTTCTTCGTGGAAGATGATGGCGGGGTCGTCCTGGAGTTGGTCACGGATGGTGGGCGCAATGGTTTTAGGGATTGTGGTGACGGAGTAGTTTCCGGTGGCTGTAGCGAGTATTTTAGCCAGGTCGGCCGGGTCGATGGTGACAAGGGCGTGGTCAGTTGCTTTTGCCGTCGTCAGGGTTGCGGCGATGGCGCGGGCGGTGCGGGTGGCGTCGGTCAGCTTGTGCGTGTCGACGAGGATGCGTTCCACTGACCCGGGCACGAGGATGTCGGAGCCATCGGAGGAGACCACGCTGGCGCGTTGCGCATTGATTGCCTGGAGTTCTAGGTGCTGATTGGCGCCGAGTTTGGGGTGGAGCGCGGTAGGTTGCCACCGAATGACCCATTGGTCGTTGATCCTATTGAGGGTCATGGTGGTGTCATAGGTGAATTTTCGGTCGCGGGGTAGCTGCCAGGTCATGGTGTAGGCGGCGGTTGCGACGGAGTCGCGGATGGTGACGTTGTGAACATCCACGTGTAGCGCCTCTGCTTGTAGCCCATTCCAGGTGGTTTCCCACACTTGGGTTACCGTGTCAGGTTGGTCGGTGAGGTGAGCTGCCGCGGCAAAGTCAGTGGCGCCCATGCGCTGCATGAATTCGTCGATGACTGGCTGGGCAGATAGTGGTTTGGGAGTGCATCCGGCAAGCCATATTGTGGCCATGATAGTTGTCGTGACTATGGCTATGACCTGCGCGGAAGCTCTATTCATGCGGCACACTTTAGCATGGGTTTTTGGGGGTGTTTCGCCACCACACCGAGGTGACCAGCATGAGTTAGTGCACGATGTCACTGATAACCGTGTATGGTTGATCCGCAACAGATTACCGCACCATATATTGCCACTGTCCGGCGGTTATTTTGTGATGGATATTTTTGCTGTTCCACCTTCTTTGATTTCCAAGCCTTGTTCTTCGGCAAGTTTGATGGCTTCCTCGATGAGGGTTTCGACGATTTGGGATTCTGGCACGGTTTTAATCACTTCGCCTTTGACGAAGATTTGGCCTTTACCATTGCCGGAGGCGACCCCCAGGTCGGCGTCACGGGCTTCGCCTGGGCCGTTCACCACGCATCCCATGACGGCCACGCGGAATGGGATGTCCATGCCATCGAGTGCCGCGGTGACTTCTTCGGCAAGCGTGTAAACGTCTACTTGAGCCCGGCCACAGGAGGGACAGGAGACGATTTCCAGGCCGCGTTCGCGCAGGTTGAGGGATTGGAGGATTTGGTCACCGACTTTTACTTCTTCTTTGGGGTCGGCGGATAGGGAAACCCTAATGGTGTCGCCAATACCTTCGCTGAGGAGGGCACCGAAGGCCACGGCGGATTTGATGGTGCCTTGGAAGGCTGGGCCGGCCTCAGTCACCCCAAGGTGGAGGGGGTAATCGCATTGTTCCGCGAGTTGCCGGTAGGCGGACACCATGACGACCGGGTCGTTATGTTTCACGGAGATTTTTATGTCACCAAAGCCGTGTTCTTCAAACAGTGACGCCTCCCACAGGGCCGATTCGACCAGGGCTTCGGGGGTGGCTTTGCCGTATTTTGCTAGAAGTCGCTTATCGAGGGATCCGGCGTTGACCCCGATGCGGATGGGGATTCCGGCGGCCCGGGCGGCATGGGCAACTTCTTTCACCCGGCCGTCGAATTCTTTAATATTGCCGGGGTTGACGCGCACGGCGGCACAGCCAGCGTCGATGGCAGCAAAAATGTATTTTGGTTGGAAGTGAATATCAGCGATCACCGGGATGGGGGATTTTTTAGCGATGATCGGCAACGCATCGGCGTCGATAGGCTTGGGGCAAGCGACACGCACAATATCGCAGCCGCTGGCGGTGAGCTGTGCGATTTGCTGCAGAGTGGCATTGATGTCGTGGGTTTTAGTGGTGGTCATGGATTGGACAGACACCGGGTAGTCGGAGCCAACACCTACACTGCCCACCATGAGTTGGCGAGTTTTACGCCGTGGGGCCAAAACAGGCACTTCTTCCGCCTGTGTGGGAAGTCCGAGGCCGACAGGGGTAGACACGAAAATGCTCCTTGGTAAATATGATGTGAGGATTATTCATACAGCGCATGAGGGTTATGTGCGGAGTTCTGCAAAAAGTTTAGCACCATGGCCATGACTGGATTGGTTTTCCCATCTGACCTGCTATACCCACTCCCCCACCAATTATTGTCCTATTGCTGCCCCAAAACCCCATGGTGCAACCAGTTTTGCGCTATACCACACACCAGGTCACACATAGGAGCGCACTTTGGCAAAAATCTCCGGGTAATGACCATCAAGGTAGCGGATAGCGTAGCGCATCACCAGCAGATATGCCACTATAGGAACCGCAAGAATGAGGACAACACCGATGATTTCGACCACGATCATATCATTGTTGTAACCGTAGGTAAGGCCAAGGATTCCGGGCAGCATGGGAATCCATGCTAAAAAGATGCCAGCAAATGCGGAGATGAATGCGCTAGCGGAGAACCCCGACCGGTCTTGCCATGGGTTAGTGCCAGGTTTTGCTGTGGGGTAAGGATTCCGCACCGAGAGGAATAGTGAAATACCGCATGCGGTGATGGCCGCCCCCATGCCGGCAATGACGCAAAGCACCGTGACGTGGGAAAATTTAAGGGTCAGAACCAGGATGTAGCTGAGCAGGTTAATGAGAATGGCCGGGGTGATGGCTGCCCAGTGTCGTCCCCGCACCACATCTTTGGCCGCTACCCCACTGCTGAGGTGGAGCCAGTTCGATGGTCCATCGAAGCCATAATCATTGACAGCATTCGTGCCAGACAATAGCCCAATGATAATGGGGAGCACATAGAACATGAATGGGTTATCTCGGAAGCCCATGACGGTGAAATAAAGCAGCAGCACTAGCGGCATAACCATCATAATGGTTTGCCGGGCGTCGCGGATCAGGTAGCGGAGCGCGCGAGAATACACTGCGACTAATGGTGTGTACGGCAAACCAGGTAGCAGCAATGATTGTTGGCCCGCTGCCCGGGCTTTACGACGCCGCCCCGCGCTGGTTACCCCACCTGCACCCAGGGGCGCGACGAGTCGTTTGTGGGTGAAATGCCACCACACATATCCACCGGCCACAATGGTTGCCACGGTGATGAGCAGGCAAATCAGGGCCGAAAGCCATTGTCCGGCGGCGGCGAATGCGGCAAAACCGGCCGCAGACGCTAACGGCGTCCACTGAAGAATATTGCCATAGCGCACCAAGTCGAGGGAGTTGTCTGAGCCATTGAAAATCGAGGAGTAGGCTAACCAGCCCACAATGAAGGCGCCGAAGGCCACATAGATTTGTTTGTTTTTGCTGCTACTGCTCTGGTTGATACTGCCGGACATCACCATCGCTAAGGATTCCGCCACCACAATAACCAATAGCAGGCTCAGCACCATGGCCACCACCAGCACCACGACCGCTATTATCCCGGCGCTTCCGCCAATGGCGATGGCCGCAATGATTGCGGTGACGGTGGTACACACCACCGCCATGAAGCCGCGGATTTGCAGCACCTGGACGAGGAAGAAGCTGGGCATGAGCTGCCGGACAGTCAGCGGCAGGGCGGAGAATGATTCAGGGGAGAGTTGGCCTTCACCGGAGGGAATCATGATGGCGATCATGATATAGGCGGCGGTGCCAATTCCTACCGCCCCAGCCAGGGATGCGTAACGCCCCGCAGCAAGGTCCACGCCCATGGTGACGCCGAAAGCTGTGAGCCCGATGAGGGCGTAGAGGGCGATGAAGATGTTCATAATCATCGCGCTTTTGTTGCTCTTGAGGGAGCGAGTCCACAACAGGTAGTGGAGTTTTAACAGAACCCGGGTGATGTTCGGGGCGGGCGCCGGCACGGGGGCTGGCGCTGGTGCCGCCAGCGTTGGTGATGGTGGTGGGGTTGATGGCATGGGGTTTGTCATGGTGGGTCACCGC
>CAUVMZ010000016.1:0-25173 GCA_963552855.1 uncultured Corynebacterium sp.
CCGGCTCAAAACCCCGGGTTTTCTTATCCACCTGGAGGGAATCCCCCAACTTACTGTTGAGCGGCTTCAAGAACGACTCGTTCGTGTTCGTCTCCACCAGCACATAATCCGCCAGGCCACAGGTCTTCCCCACAACACTGTTCATATTCCCCAACCCCACCGAATACGCCGGATATTGGGTGATAAACGCCTTTGCGAACGACAACATGGAAAACAGGATCGCCACCAGGCAAAATGCCGCAATCGGGGCGGAGAATAATAACGTAAACCGGCTGGGTTTCCGGTCCGCCTTCTTATAGGCTGCCGACGCATCATCCAACTCCGTGGCTAACCCCACCCGGAACGATTGCACAATACCGACCAGCAGCACGATCACGGAAATCACCATGACCACGGTGGATGCCTCAATCGCCTTGAACTGGATGGACTTATCCCACCACGGAATCCCATAGCTGGACACATACCACCAGCCGTTCGTGCCCGACAGGGCGAACGCAAACATAAACAACAACCCGCCCAACACCAGGGTACGAGTGTGCCGCGACCGGTTAGCGAACTCGCTCAAAGCAATCGCCCCCAGGCCACCCAAGGCCGCCGCGATACCGGCCCACACCCCAAAGTGGTGGGTCCACTTCGTCGGGGTGAAACTCATAAAGAACAGGGTGCCGATGAAAATCATCATCAACCGCAGCGACGGGCCCCGGCTCGACCCCGGCACCTTACCGTTCCGCAGCATCGACGCGAACACAAACACAATGCTCATGAACGCAATCAACACCGCAAACCGGCGGGAGAACGACCCATCCACCTCCTGCTGGAACAGCACCTCGTAGCGCACCCACTCCTGGAACCACTGCAACGACGGGCCCTTATCCGCACGCACATAGGTGGACTCCCGCACATTCGCCAACGTTTGATCCCCGAACACGGCAATAAACACCGACGTGCCGGCCGCCATAAACGGCGCCAACATGGCCGTCCACCCGCTGATCCGCTGCCACCGGGTGGAATCCTCCGTCACCCCGAAATAGTCCAACCACCGGTTCATGATCCGAATCAGACTCGACAACGTCACCAGCAACGCCGACACCGCCATCAGGCCGGTCGGGCCACACGCCAAGGTGAACGCCGCAATGATCGTGCCAATGGCCGCCGGTGTTAACCGCTTCTGTTCGATGGAACGTTCGAACGACACCCAGGCGGTCAACGTGCCCAACGCAATGATCGGCTCCGGGCGCAAACCATTATTATAGGGAAGCCAAAACGCCAAAAACATGAGCGCCGCCGTCCAATGCGCAGCCCTACGGGCGGCAATCCCCGCACCCAGGCGCGGCAATACCTCCCGGGACACGATCAGCCAGATCAACATGCCGGCCATGAGCGACGGCAACCGCATCCACGTGGACGCGGTCGACACCCGGGCCATCAACGCCAAGAAATCATAATAGGGCGCACCGAACGGGGATTCGGGAACCCCAAACCACCGGTAATAGTTGGCCATATAGTCCGACTCCAACGACACCCGGGCCATGGTCAAAATAAACCCATCGTCCGACGTGTTCGCCCCGAAGAAATACCACAGCACCAACACCCCGGCCACCAGGCCATCTAAGGGGCGCGGCCGGAAAAAACCCTTCGGCCAGAACGGGTACCGGCCCTTACCATCCAACCGGTCAATGCGGAACAGCGCCCACAACGCCACCAGGGTGCACAACACCCCGCCAATCATGGTGAAATATTTCAGCACGGTAGGGGAGGAGGTGTAGCGGGAATTGATCTCCACCTGCACATTGAGCCCAGCCCGGATGAGCGGCTCCGCATCCCCGGTCAGCTCGGTGTAAATGCCGGAAATTTGGGGACGCAGATCCTCCTTATCATCCTTCTTGTCGTTAGCCTTACGCAGCGGTTGACCATTGGCGTCGGTGGCGCCGGGGATTTCCACCCAGGTTTCCTTCAGCCCCGAGTGGATTTTCAGCACCGCATCCTGTGGCAGGGCGGCCACTTCCTCGGCATCCATTTGGAAAAACACGTTATCCCGCAGCACCACGTCTAGCGCGCCCTTATCGGAGCGCACGAAGAGGCCACGTTCGGTCGCTTTTTCGCTTGTCGACGGCAGGGTGCTCACCACCGTGGTTTCGTCCTCACGCAGGGATTTCAGCGCGGAGATCGGCACCGTGATATCAAGGTTTTCCGGGGCGTACGACACCAGGGGTGCGTTGACGCTATTGAGGTTCCCGTTTTGCGGCCAGGTCAGGGAGGACTGCACCTGGTCCACTGGCATGAATGGGGTGAGCATGAAAAGCACAAATCCCACCACACCGCTGATGGCGGCCACCCGCCGTAACATGGCGTTTTGCTGCCACACTTGGCGTCGCAAAGCGTCGCTTGCCTCGGGCGCGACTTGCGGGTCGATTGGGGTATCGCTTTGTTTCTCGTCTACGTTATCCATCTTCTACCTTGCGTTATCTCGCGAAGCTTCGTACTGCCACCACAAATGGGCCAATCTGTTTGACTTCCCACTCCGTGCCGTCGCCCACGAACACTTCCGGGTTGAATCGGAGCCCATGGAACCGCACATTGGGATTATTCGGGTAAATGTCTTCGGCCAGGTCATACACCCACCCGCTACTGTCTTTACCCGCGGCTTTGTCCTGCTTATAGGATTCCAGGTCCGCCCGGAACACGAATGCCTGCGGGGCTCGCCACTTTGCCTCCAGCATTTTTGCCAAGAATTTTTCGGGTGTGTTGGCGTTTTCCCAACTGCTCAACGCCCACTCCGTAATCGTTTGGTTACGCACATCAAATTCCCCCAGTGGGTTGGCATAGTGGCTGGTAAACGCCTGGAAACCCCGGTATGGGTAATACGACATGAAGTTTAATTCGTCCGTGAGTACCACGGTTTCATTGCGTTGCAACCCCATGTGCTTGTCGATGAACTCCGCCACCTGCTTGTAGTACTGGGTAGAATCCGGCGGATACCGGTCGGCCCGTTCCCCGTAACCGTCCGTGTCCGAATATGCCCGCTCAATCGGGTCCGCATTCTGGTTTGGAATGTTTTGCGCATAGCTGAGGCCACCCACCATGAGGATCGCTAGGAACACGCAGGTAATCATCCGCGACGTCTTCACATCGAACTCTTGGGGGAATAACCACTGGTGGATCGCATAAATCCGCAGCTCGGCCACGCCCAACACGCCAGCTGTCGCCAAGGTAGTGGCAATCACCACATCCATGCGGAACCCAAGCAGCGTCGACCCTATGAGGGTGAACACCATGGAGAGCGCTACCCAGCCGTAAAATACCAGCAGCGCCACCCCCAGCATGCGCACATCATAATTACTGGATCGCACAATCAAATACACCAGGCCGATCAGACACAACAACCCAATCACCGACGGCGCCAACATGGGCAACGGCACCCGCGTGCCCTCCAGGGGAAGATAATGCGAGGCAGTCGCCCCCGACACCGGGTGCCCCTGAAGAATGGCCAGGAAATAGGGCGCCCACCAAATGGCTGCGATCGCCATGGACCCCACCCCGATAATGACCAATCGGATAATGGGGGTTATTGACTTCAACACCACCCCCGAGAACAGGGCGGCAATCACCATGGTGCTGAGCGCCACCACTGCCGTATATAAGGTATAGGACGATGCCGAACACCCCAGGTAGACAATCAACCCCACCATGGCCATGTTCCGGCCCACCAACGCCCGGCGGGCGGCCACCACGGCGGCCGGCACACCCAGGGAAATAATGGCGGCATAGGGCTCCTCGGCGCTCATTACCAGGGTGACACACGTGCTGACCAGGGCAATGGCGGTGGCCACCGGCAGGCTGCCCACCAGCCGCTGCCACACCGGCACCAGGGTAGAGCCGGCGGCGGCCAGGGATATCAACGCCCACGGCTGAAACACCTCCCAGCCTGGCATACCCAAGAGGTTCGCCAGCCGGCCCCCGAACCAAAACCACATGGCCGGGTAGAAGGTAGGCATGTCGATATAGTTCATGTCCGACAGGCCCCAACTGTCGGCCATGCGGGTCATGAACTGGGTGCGGAACCCCTGGTCCACCGTGATACCATCCAAATACAGCCGGGTGGCCGCCAAGTGAATGGCCAGGGTAGTGACGATCAATGCGGCTGGGGACAGGTAACTGACCACATAGGTGATCCAGGTGCGCCACCGGGGGTGCGGTTGTTGCTTCTTCTCATCTAATACCCATAATAGGGTGAGCCCCGCCACCGTAAGCAAGACCAGCACGGTCCCAAACGTGCCAACAGCCTTGGTCACATTGGAAGGTCCGAAGGCCGGCAGGTGCGTGGTTTTCAAAACAAACCAGCACCCCAGCATGAAGACCGCACCGCCTAGAGCTGCGGCAATAATGCCGACGACGGTGCGGGGGGTGCTCAAGACATCGGGACCATATTCCTGTAACCGTGAGGTATCAACGAAGTCCCGTTGACCTGATTCCGTTAAAGTCATACTCACTAGTCTTTCACATTGCTCATGACAAAGCCCCCTCGAACATTCCTAGCTGCGCTAGGAATATCCTCAAACGGGGGCGGAAAACCTTGAAGACGGCTGAAAACCGATGAAAACCGGTTAGAACGGCAGTTTACGGAAAATCTTCTGTGGAATCACCTTAAACGCCAACGACACCGGCTGGAACAACGGGTGCACGAAGATTGCTTCCTTATGCGATACCACGGCGTCAACAACCGCCTTGGCCACATCTTCCTTATTCACGGTCAACGGGGCCTCGGGCTCACCGGCAACGGTGGACATCTTGGTGCGCACCTGACCCGGCCGAACCACCAGCACATTCACGCCGATATCGCGCAGGGCCTCGCCCAGGTTCACATAGAAACCATCCATGCCAGCCTTGGCGGCACCATACACAAAATTCGACCGGCGAACCCGCTGGCCAGCCACCGAACTCAGCGCAATAATATTGCCGTGGCCCTGAGTCCGGAACTTCTCCGCCAACAGCACACCCACCGACACCGGGCCGGTGAAGTTCGTTTGCGCCGACTCCACGGCCAGCTTCTGGTCGTGCCACAGGGCCTCCTGGTCGCCCAGGGTGCCGAAAGCCACAATAGCGATATCAATGTCGCCCCCGGCAAACGCCTTGTCAATGACCTTCGGGTGGTTGGCGAAATCGGTAGCGTCGAAATCAATGACCTCAACCTCGGAGGCGCCGGCGGCCTTCACCAAAGCGACGGAGCTGTCAAGCCGGGGTGAATTCTTCCGGGCAGCCAACACCACCTTGGCCGGGCCCTTCGACAGAAACTCCGTGACAATAGCCAGGCCAATCTCCGAGGTGCCGCCGAGCAATAGAATACTTTGGGCTTGACCCACAGCGTTCAACATTTTTACTTCACATGCCTTTCTTGTTAGTTCAGTTCCAGTCGACGGGACATATCGGAGGCGAACACCCCGGTGGGGTCGATCTCGTGCCGCAACTTCAACCAATCCTTCATACCCGGATACATCTTATGGAAGTTCTCGGCGGAGGTACGGGACTCCTTAGCCAAATACAGCCGGCCACCAAACTCCATGACCCGACGGTCCAGATCATCCAAGAATGCGCCCAGGCCCTTCTTGATGGGGAAGTCCACGCACACATTCCAGCCAGGCATCGGGTACGACAAGGGGGCACGGTTACCCGGGCCAAACAGCTTGAACACGTTCAGGGCCGAATAGTGGCCGGAGCGCTGAATATCGCGCACAATCTCCTTGAACGGCTCTACCGCATCGGTGGGCACCACGAACTGGTACTGCAAGAAGCCCTTGGAACCATAGCCACGGTTCCACTCCCCGATGAGGTCGAGCGGCTGGTAGAACTGGGTGAGGTTTTGCACCTTGTTCTTATAGGTGCCCGACTTGAGCCACCACAATTCCCCAATGGCAATCATGCTGAGCTTATTCATGGTGAAGGAGGGGAAAATATCCGGCACCGTCACCAATTGGGGAGCATTGAACTTCAAAGGTTCCTTGGCCAGCTTCGGTGCTAATTCCTCCAACTGGGCCAAGGTGGCGAGTGAACCACGGGAAATAGCGGCCCGGCCCAGCTTCGGCTCCGGGGAAATCGCATCGAACCAGGCGGACGAATAGGTGTAGTTGTGCTCGGAACCATCCGAGTGGAAGGCCACGGTTTCATCCAGGTTGGCGGTGAGGTCGCCGTCGGCAATGAAGTAGGCGGTCTCGGTTTTGGTCATCTTGATGCGGGCCCGCAGAATGATGCCGGTCAACCCCATGCCGCCAACGGTGGCCCAGAACAAGTCGCCCTTGGGGTCGTCGGGGGTGCCCTCCGGCTCAAGATGCAGGATCCGGCCGTCGGCAACCAATAATTCCATCGACACCACATGGTCGCCGAAGGATCCGGCAGAGTGGTGGTTCTTACCGTGAATATCGGGGCCAATGGCGCCACCAATGGTCACCTGGCGGGTGCCCGGCAGCACCGGAACCCACAGGCCATACGGCAGGGCGGCCTTCATCAATTGGTCAAGAGTGACACCACCATCCACGTCGACAATGGCGGTCTCCGGGTCGATGGAGTGAATATGATTCACCGGCTGCATGTCAATGACCAGGCCGCCAGCGTTTTGGGTCGGGTCGCCATAGGAGCGGCCCATGCCCCGGGCGATCACACCCCGCTTGAGGTAGTCGGGTTTATCGGCGTTGGATTCTGCCACCAGGGCAACCGCACGAGCAATCTCTTCCACGTCCGGGGTGGCAAGTACCTGGGCGGTGGTGGGGGCGGTCCGGCCCCAACCGGTGAGTTTCTGTGTGGTTGTGGAAAGGTTTGGACGTTGCGTCATTCGGGTCTGGCCCACCTTCTCTATGCTTCTTGGGTTAAGTTCAAATTTTTCTCACGCTCAACCCTACCTATTTTTTGGGTTTGACTACCGGGTAGGTGGGAGCATGAAAGCGAGATCACCTTGGTTCGCCTGCTGTCTGATTTCGGATTTCCTCCCCGTTTCGAGGGGTAGCACACAGCAGAACGTGATGTATCACTCATAAATGGGCGGATGAGTGGGGTTATAGGTCACTATAGGTCCATGAGTTCACGGATCTCCATGGGTAATTCTTCCTGGCTAGTGATGGTTGGGCCATTATAAGTGTTGAGAATCTCATACACCCGAATACGTGATGCGGAATCCAAGAATGGTAGCTCTTGTGCCATAAGGGTTGTCATAAAATTGTCGAGCGGCAGATTTGTGTGATCCGCGGCGGCATGGTCAGGGGAAATATTCTTCTTAAACAGGCCAAACATGATGTATATGCTATCTGGTAGTGGGAAACCGTGGGCAAAAAGCGTCGAAAAGCTCGGCGGAAAGCCACCATAAAATTGCCCCCATTTAACCCCGTAAGCAAGAGTGATAACACATGTTTCTTTTGTGTAATTCTCAGACTGTTTCGGCAATTTTCATTTTTCGCCACTACTGTGGGTACCATGTCCACCCCAGTAAGTAGTAGCCGTAGCGGCACTGCGGCAGCTACCTATGCGCAGTCAACGCTGATAATCCAAGCTCAGGTTGTATCCACCGACCACGAGATTATCCGCCATATCGGTGTTGATAGCGCCGTAACGGTGGCGGAATTCTTTAACATCATTACGATTTGTTTCGACCTCGATAACCCAGAATTTGACCGTTATTGTTGCAACTTCGGGGGTACTACCCTAGACCCCGACAGTTTATTATGGGAGCATTTACAAGCCGATGGTGACGAATTTCATTGTGTGGTGGGTTTATGGCAAATCCGCATTCAACTTATTGAAATTATCGCCCGTGATAATGGCACCCCCACCGCATTATGCGTAGGCGGTTTTGGGTCTATGGCGGATCTCCTGTTTGACGACTTCGACGACCGCGATGATTTCGACGATTTTTATGATGGTGACACCGGCAGTCCAGGCGGTAGTCCTGGTGGTCCGAGTGTGTCCGGCACCCCCGGCGGTCCAGGCATGTCTGGTGCCTCCGGGTGCGTGGGCGCCATTGATGCCCACGGCAACCCGAGCGCTGCCCCCGCCGGCAATTCCGGTGCCATAGATCGCATGCGGTTATGCGCCACCTGCCAGGACAGCTTCGACCTCACAAGGATCAACACCCGGCTCACTGGTGCCGAAACCATCGAAACTGTGTTGGGGCGCACTCGACCCGAGCCCGCTAACCTGATTCGGCGCTCCGGCATTTTGGACTTTGTGCCGCTGCTGCAGGCCATTGATTTTTCCCGCACCCCCGACATTGACCCGGAGGTCGCCATGATGTGTGCGGTGCTGCCGGTGGAGGAAGACCCGGTGCAGCAGGATGCGTTTTGGGCGGTGGTCCTGGGGCTCAGCTGCATGAGCGATGAGGAAGTGACCGATGCGATCATTGAAAGTATCGTGCAGGCCCTCGGTTGGAACAAAACAGCGAACGAGGTGCGCGCGCTGTGCCCAAACTCGCTGAAACATTTGCGGGATATTGGGGGGTTATCGTCCCCAGTGGAGCGCATTGAGATTTACCGGGAACTGCTCCGCCTGTAACCTGGTGGCTTATGACAGCAACCCCACCAGGCACTCCTACCACTCCTACCACGTCAGCATCCATGCCTTCCGAATCGTCTGAACAGTCCACGCAACCAGCATCGCCGGCATCGCCGCAGCCGGTGCAACAGTCGCAGCCCGATGGTTCGCTGCGCACCCAGCTCGTCCGGTTCATTGCGGTGGGCGTGGTGTGCGCCGTCATCGACTACGGCACAACCCTGCTACTGGACTATGTGCTGGGGGTGCCCCGGGGGTGGGCTAAGGCAGTGGGGTGGGTTGCTGGTACCACATCTGCCTATTTCATGAACGCCAAATGGACGTTCAATTCGAAAACTTCTGCGAAGGCAACCGTGGCCGTAGCCATCCTGTACCTGTCCACGTTTGCCGTTCAGAACATTCTGTACAAGGTGGTGCCGATGCCGCTGCACTCCTTTGAGCTGCCCAAGTTCGTCGTGGACACGATTTCCTTCGTCATCGCCCAAGGCGTGGCCACCGTGACGAACTTTGTCATGCAGCGGGCGTTTATTTTTAAACAACGCTAGCCCGCTTATCGACGCTTCCCGCGGTCGGATCATGCCCTGTTGCCGGAGAAAACCTAAACAGCCGTTTTGGCTGTTTAGGCAAGGTATCAATGTTCTAGGTCATGATGTCGTATAGACCACCTCCTTCCATGGGGTCGAGTACTCCATTTATGGAATGGTTTTTTGTACGAGTCGCATTGTGTGCAATAGGGTGGGTGGGGAGTCGGGTTGGCGTCGAAAAGCTCAGCATGAAGGACGGCAATGACCATAATTGGCGGTAAAAAGCATCTGGTGTGGCGACTCCTCTGCAGCGACTTCCTGTCTAACCTGGCCACATCGCTGGCGGCGAAGATCATTAGCCTGTGGTTCGTTCTTGCGGTGTTTGGCGAGGAACGTTCCGTGCCGTGGGTGAGCGGGTTCCTGACCGTCATCGCGGTTGCCTAGCTGCTCGCCGGGCTGTTCACGGGCGCGGTGTCGGACCGTCACGACCCGATAGCCACCATGACCATGGCGTGCCTGGTGCGGGCGGTTGCGAGCGCCGGGATTATTGCGATCCTGGTTTTCTGCCCGACCGGGGGTTTGGCGGCCGTTCTAGCGGTCATTGCCCTTGCCGTCATCGAGGCCATGTGCGACACAGCCTATTTGCCGGCCGCTGCCTCGGTTTCCCACCGATTGGCGGACGGCCAGGAGCTTGTGCGGCTGCTCGGCTGGTTGCGGTTCTTTGCCTTGATGGGGTCCATGGCGGGGCCAATTTTGGCTGGTATTGGTGCTGATCGGGGTTGGTTTGCCGGCACCATGGCGCTGGAAACGGTGGCGTTGCTCGTGGCGGCGCTGATTCTCGCCCCCATTCGCCACAGCATGAGTCGACAAACCGCCGGGACTGTCGAGGGGTTTTGGGTCGCGTGGAAAGCCGGGCTCCGCGCCATGGTCGGTTCGGAAAACTACCGGGTGATGCTGCCCTTTGCGATATTGGAGGCTGTCAGTTCGTCGGCGCTGAGCATGGTGGCTATTTATTTTTTCACCGCCACGCTGCATGTTTCGGCCACCTGGTATGGGGCATGGAATGCCCTGGTTGCCGCAGGTTTATGCGACAGGCTACCTCACCGCCCCATGGCTGTCGGAGCGCATGAGGTTCTTCAAGCTCCTGGCGCTCAGTAATCCTTCTGGCCGTCATTTCGGTGACGGATTCTGCCCTGGTTGCCGTCGTTGTCGGTTTTAGCTTTGCGACGAGCCAAGGGGTGCTCAACCCACCATTCCAGACAATCTTCGTCCAGGCCGTTCCGTCTGAAAAGGTTGGCCAGGCAATGTCGGTGTTCATCAGCGTTGTCGGTGCGGTGGGTGCTTTGGCCGTTCCCCTGTGGGGCGTGGTTGCCGACACACTTACTCGGCACCAGCCCACAACAGGGGTTGATCCGTACCGAGCCATCCTGCTCATCATTGTCGCAGTGCACGCCGCCATGGTGGTATGCGCCCTGGCGAACCGGCGCGTGCGCGCCATCAGCATTGATTGAGGGCCGAATGTTGGGTGGACCTCAAACTTAGCGACTGTGCTTCCGCTGCACCCCCACCGCACCCGCGCGTAGCACACTTGATAAGCATGGTGTTTGAGGATTACCTGCCTGAACCCCCTGGAGCCAATGTGCTCGCCAGGGAAAGACCATGCTTAGAACATGTGCTAGCGCTGGCCCACCCGCATACCGGACTGCTGCACATGTTCTAATCTTGGACTTCTATTGGTGACAGTTCAAACCCCCAGGGGTTGACATGCTTCTGGAACAGAAACCATGCTTATCTAACCTGCTGCCCCAAGGCATCGCGCATAGCACACCTGATAAGCATGGTTTCTGTTTTTGCCAGCCCATATACCCTGGAACCCCATTCCACCGCACCCAAACACCATGCTTAGAAAGTCCGATACCATATCAAGGGCTTGAGGTGGCACCTGGCACCATAATCATGAACTGCATATATTTTGGGCTTGGGTTTTCTCCTTCCACAGTTCAGGTTGCAGCACACCCGATAAGCATGGTCTTTCAAATCCGCCATCCTAAATTCCCTGGGATCAATACGCCAATCAGAACGAAACCATGCTTATCTAATTTGCTGCCCCAACGGTTACGGCAGTCCAATTCAACAGCAAACCTTCTAAGCATGGTGTTTGATTGTGAAAGGATTCTTGTCTAGCAAGTTTGAACTGCTTGGCTTTAAAGACCATGCTTAGAACTTGTGCAGCCAGAAGTCGCGGGTAACTCAAGTAACAGCATTTGTTCTAAGCTCGGTTTTCTGCCAATGATGCTTCAGCTGATATAGCCTAAGAACAGAAACCATGCTTATCTAACCTGCTGCCTCCAGGCGTCTCGCGCAGCACACTTGATAAGCATGGTTTTCAAAAATCACCACATCAAACCCCCAAAAGCTGACACGCCCCAGAATTAAAGACCATGCTTAGAACTTGTGCAGCCAGAAGCTGCAGGCAGCTTAAATAGCAGCACTTGTTCTAAACATGGTTTCCCACTGGTCGCAGTTCAAACCTGCAGGAGCTGACTTGGCCTCAGAGCGAAAACCATGCTTATCCAACCTGCTACCTCAACCAAGAGGCTTGGCCCCTGAGCTTCCATAGCAGTTTGGCCGAACTCATCAGCCATAAACCCCGCACCATGCTGGCGCATTACTGCGTGTGGCATGCAGCGCGGGGGTTGTGGCGCGGGGTTCGAGGGGTAGCCTTATGGCCGGAAGAATCGTTCTTTGCGGCCCAATCGGTGGAGTTTCAGCCATTCCCAGAAACCTTTGGGGTCTTTTTGCTGCACCAGGAAAAACCAGCCGAATCGGGCATATTCTTGCGGCAGGAGGCGGCGCATGCCGGGCTGGTTCATGAGATAGCCGCGGTTTCGGTAGGTGAAGAATCGTTTTCCGGGATTCTCCGGGTATTGGGTGTGCATTTTCCCGCCGAGGATGGGCCGGAATTCTTCGGACCCGTCCGGGTGCAGGTAGGCGGTGGTGAGGCAGGTGCCGAAGGGGAGCCCGGATCGGTGTAATCGTCGGTGGTATTCCACCTCGTCACCCCTAATAAACAGTCGATAGTCGGGGATGCCGATAACCTCCATGGCCCGCGTGGAGATGAGGGCCCCGTTGAAGAGGGAGGCGATGCCGGGGAGGAGGTCGTCGCCAAGGTTGTTGGCGGTGTCGCCGACTTCGGTGCCGCGCGGGTCGGTGAGTTCGCTGCGGAGGCGGCGCCATTCCAGTCCCCGGCGGAGTGGGAACGCGAGGCGGTCGGGGTTGTCGAGGTTACAGACCACGGGCGACACCTCGGCCAGGTTGTGTCGGACCGCGCAGTCCTGGAGGGTGGCGAGCACGTTGGGGCCTTCAGGCCGGCCGTCGTCGTCGGCGCACCATACGGCGTCGGCACCCTGTGCGAGCGCAACCAGGAATCCGTATGCGAATCCGCCAGCGCCACCAAGGTTGGTTTTGCTGGGCAGATATATGCCCCGGTCGCCGGCGATCTCAGCAAGGAGCTTTTCGACGGCCGGGTCGGCGCCGTTGTCCACCACAATAATCCAGTGCACTGGTCGGCTTTGTTGCGCTACCACTTCCAGAGAGGATCTCAAGAGTTCTACCCGGTTATGGGTGACAACAACAGCGGCAACTTTATCGGTGGCGGAAAGAATCATGGTTCTATTGTTTCATATCGGGCGATAGAGGTTGGGGCTCATGGGGCTTTCACCTTTCCGTGGGCAGTAGGTAAAGCTGCCTTATGTAGGGATTTTGCGTTTTATACCCCCGTTTGTATGCTTATTGGGTATGAACATCACTATCAATAAGCGCTCTATTGTTGCCGTGATTTTGGGGATTTCCCTGGTGGCGGGTGTGACCGCTTGCGCCGTCGATAAGCAAGGGGAGAATAAAAAGCTCACCGTTTTTGCCACGACTGGTTACATTGGCGACGCAGTGAAAAATATTGCCCCCGACGCAGACGTGACCGTCATGGTGGGGCCCGGCGGCGACCCGCACACCTACCAACCCACCACCCAAGACACCGAAAAAATCTCCAGCTCCGACGTGGTTTTCTGGTCTGGACTCCACATGGAGGCCCACATGATCGACCAGCTCAAGTCGCAGGGTGACAGGCAGGTAGCGGTCGCCGAGGCGATCCCCAAGGAGAACCTGCTCGACTGGCCCGACTTGGGCGAAAACGGGGAAAAACTGTACGACCCGCACGTGTGGAACTCCACCGAAAACTGGAAATACGTGGTGCAGGCCATCACCGACAAACTCGCCGCCACCGACCCCGCCAACAAGGACAAATACCAGGAAAACGCCAAAAAATACGAGCAATCCATGGACGAAACCGCGGCCTACGTCCGGGAGAAAATCAATGCGATCCCAGAGGACAAACGCATCCTCATCACCGGGCATGATGCCTTTAACTATTTCGGTAAACAATTTGGGCTAGAGATTCGCGCCACAGATTTTGTCACCTCGGAATCCCAAATTTCCCCAGCGGAAATCAAGGAATTGGGCGAATACATTGCCCAAAAGCAAATCAAAACTATTTTCCAGGATAATCTTGCAAACCCGCAGGCCATTAACTCGCTGCAAGAAACCGTGAAGGCCGGCGGCTGGGAAGTGACGATTTCCGACAAGGAACTCTTCGCCGACTCGCTGGGCCCCAACCCGCCGGTCGACACCTACCTTGGGGTGATGAAATACAATGCCGACACCATTTCCGCAGCCCTAGCGAGCTAATACATGGACCCAGCGAAGCCAATAAAAACCGCAACACCAACCTCAGTGACCTCATCCACACAAACAACCCCGGCGATGTCGGTGACCGATGTCACTGTTTCTTATGGCGCAACCCTTGCCATCGAACGCGCTACCTTCACCGTGCCGGTCGGATCCGTCATGGGGCTTCTCGGCCCGAACGGCGCCGGCAAATCCACCATCATCAAAGCCGGCCTCGAACTCATGGACCACACCGGTACCGTGCGGTTTTTCGGGAAACCCCTCGGGGAGGTGCGCCGTAAGGTGGCCTACATGCCGCAGGTTGCCGCGGTGGACTGGGACTATCCCATCACCGTGGAACAGGTGGTGACCATGGGCATGTACACCGAACTCGGCTGGCTGCGCCGCGCCAATGCCGCCCACCGTGGCCGGGTGATGGAAGTCCTCGACCGGGTAGGCATTGCCGACCTGGCCAAACGGCAAATCTCCGAACTGTCCGGCGGCCAGCGCCGCCGCGTGTTTGTGGCCCGCATCCTGGTGCAGGCCCCGGAACTCTACCTGCTGGATGAGCCGTTCGCCGGGGTGGATGCCGCCAGCGAACGGGTGATCCGGGGCGTGCTCCGCGAGCTGCGGGACCAGGGTGCCACGATCGTCATTGTGCACCACGACCTGTCCACGGTTGCCGAACTCTGCGACCATGTGACCATCCTCAACCGGGAAATCATCGCCACCGGCCCCACCAGCGAGGCGTTCACCAGGGAAAACATCACCAAGGCCTTCGGATTGGGGCTACTAGAATGAGCCTCATCGAGTTCCTCTCCGAATTCTCCTACCGGCGCATTGTGATCGGCACCATGCTCATCGGGGCCTGCTCCGGGGCCATGGGCACATTCCTGTATTTGCGCCGCCAATCACTCATGTCGGACGTGATCGGCCACTCCGCCACCCCGGGCGTGATGGGGGCATTCCTGATAGTCAGCCTGATTTTCGGCGGATTTGACGCCAGGTCCATGCCGGTGATCGTGGTGGGGGCACTCATCACCGGCCTGATAGCGGTGGTGCTGGCCAACAAGGTGGCTGACACCACCCGGATCGGGATCGACGCCACCATGGCGGTGGTCTTGTCGCTCTTCCTGGGCGGTGGCCTGCTGATCTTGCAGGTCATCCAGCGCTCCCACATTCGAGGCAAAGGCGGAATTGAGGAACTCATGTTCGGTAACGCCGCCACGCTCACAAACCTGGACGTGCGAACGATCGCCGTGGTGACGTTTGTGGTGTTTCTCGCGGTTGCGCTCCTGTGGCGACCCATCACCCTCATGACCTTTGATCCAACATTAGCCAAGGTCAGCGGCCTTAAAACCTCGGTTTTGTCCCCCACACTCTTCGGGCTGATCGTGCTGGCAATCGTCATCGGGGTGAAGGCGGTGGGCTTGATCCTCATGATCGCATTCGCCGTATTCCCGCCGGCCGCGGCCCGACAATTTTCTCGAACTGTTGGTCGGATGACGTTTCTGTCCGGCCTCTTTGGGGCGGTGGCATCAGTGTTGGGAACCTATATATCGGTGACGATGGGCAAGGTCCCGACCGGCCCAGTCATCGTGCTGGTATTGAGCGGAATCGTGCTGGTCTCCATGATTGTCGCACCTCGGCGCGGCGCCATGCACCCTGGCGGAGGTGAACGTCTATGAGTTTTGCGGTATCGGTGGCATTACTTGCGGCGGTGGTGTCGCTCACCACGGCGCTGCCCGGGGTGGTGCTGGTGTTGCGTCGACAAGCCATGCTGTCGGATGCGCTTTCGCATGCGGTGCTGCCGGGCATTGCGATTTCGGCGCTGTGGGCGAGCAGCCCGCGCGACCCAATCCTGCTGGTGGGGGCCACAATCGGCGGGGTAGTGGTGATTGCCGCCACGGAATGGTTGCGGGCCCGCGGCCGGTTTACCGAGGATTCTGCGACCGGCCTGATTTTCCCCGCGTTTTTCGCCATCGGCGTGATTTTGATCTCCACCAGGTTTGCGGGCAGCATGATTTCGGAGCACACGGTGCTGGTTGGGGATTTGAATATTGCGGCCATGTCCCACTGGATTGTGGGCGGCTACGACCTGGGCCCGAAGGACATGTGGATTGTGGGCGGCGCCGGCATGATCACCCTGGTGGTGCTGATTTTGGCCCGCCGGCCGTTGACGATCGCCACGTTTGACCCGGTGTTTGCCCGTACCATTGGGGTGCGGCACCGCCTGCTGGACTACCTGGTGATGGTGCTGTCTTCCCTGACCGTGGTGGTGGCGTTTAACGCGGCCGGCGCGGTGCTGGTGGTGGCGCTCATGATTGTGCCTGCCGCCACGGCGTTGTTGGTCACCCACAGCCAGGGGGCGATGCTGGTGGTCACGTTATTGGTGGCGCTTATTAGCTCCCAGGTTGGTTTTTGGGTTGCCTATAAGTTTAATACGGCGACGTCCCCAACCATGGCGTTTGTCGACGGCCTGATCTTCCTCGCCGTGTGGGTGGTGGTCCGCCTGCGGTCCCGCACGTAGCTTGACGACGCTCTTACGAGTGCAATTGCCACTGAGGATTGAAGCTTTGAGGATACCTCACAAATTAGTGTTTTTCATCGGCTCATCACATGTAACCACTAAGCAATAGCTCATTTTTCTCATGTTCATACCGAAGAAATAGCACCCAAGCCATGGCTCGTCATGTCCGCAAAAATGAGGTTGGTGACTCAAAAAACCCTACTGGTGGCAGTTTCCCCGCCATGATTACGTAGAGTTCAATAAAAAGTTTGAACCTATTTTACAACTAAAGAATGACCCCATAATGATGAGTGAGGAAGATTTCGCTGTGTTTTCCCTTCGATAGGGAGGGGACCACATAGGACACTACCCAACCCATTGGGCACCCAAACCCATTATCTAGCCCCGTTGCTACCAGCGGAAACATCAGAAACCGCGATCTAATAGTCGATAATCACAAATAACAGGCACCTCCGTTGGCTAGAGACGGAGGTACCCGCTACCTAAATCATAACGTGAAACTTGAAAAAAGCACCTAGTTGGCATCCCTGTTACCTAAAAATAGTTCATTTGATACCAACCAGAGACCTAGGGCGCAATCATGAGAGCATCCATAACCCAATACGGATACCGCAAAACTCCAACAGATTTTGCACCCACAGGTAGCAGTTATCCTATAAGCGGATTGGGCACATCCACATACACATCGCCCCGCGCCGGGTCCGCCAGCATGCGCAGAAACGCCTTCTGCTTCATCGTTGGCGCCAATAGCTTGTCGACGTCCGCCTGCGGCGGATTATGCTCGGCAATCAGGTCGGTCATAATGGACCGGACCAGCCGCCAATACTGGTGTGGATCACCGGGCAGCTGATCTACAAACGCCGCCAGGTTGCCGGGAATGGCGGCATAATATCCCTTGGCGATGAACACGTCGTAGTCATCAGTCATGGTGATGGCGCCATCCCGGATGGGTACACCCGTGGCCCGGGGCCGGTAGGTCCGCAGGCCGGAGAAATCCCGAAGGCAGATTCCCTGGTATTGGAAGTCGTCATCCACATACACCAGGGTGTTTTGCAAATGCGCTTCCAAGGCAATGCCCGCATGCCACATGGTGGGCAGCACCGTCGACAGTAGGTCGCGGGCGTAGTGGGAAAAGAACTCCTCCGTCACCGTGGGCAGCCCCCGCAGCGCGGCTGCCGTGATGGCCGTCCGGGGTGTGGACTTGCGGATGAGCGTGCTTAATCCCCGAACCGCCCGCGGATTGGTCTTTGGCCCGTCGTAGGCGCACCCAGCGATCTCCGGTAGCAGATCGCACGGCAGCCCCAAGCTGGCCAGGTGGGCGGCCACCAGCGGGGTGCCCAGGGCGGAATCCCGCGACATGGACCGCCGCGTCGACGTCAATGTTGCATCTACTGACGTCTTGATGAATAGCCGATGTCCCGACGTCCCCGGATGGAACGTCAGTGCGGTTCGGAGCGACAGCGTGGGCAGCACCGGCAGCGTTGCCCCCGTATCCACGATCGTGCCGGCGGCGATCTCCCGGGCGAATTCCGCACCGATCACATGTTCCCACTGCCACGGATGGATGGGAACAATGCGCAGCGTAGTGTTCGGCGTATTCTCGGGAAACTCGGCCCGCAGTATTGCCGTCACGTCCCCGGTCTCGGCGAGCAGGTCGGGGTGAACGCCAATCAGCTTCAGGTTGGTGGGTCGGAAATTTTCTGGCCCGTACAGTGCGGAATCTTCCGCATCAAATCCCAGGCGCAGTTTCGCCAATGGGTGCACATTATGGCCGGTGATCGCCAAGGAGTCGGCAACAACGCCACGCAGCTCCGGGGGAGCGGTAGAGATCAGGTCTGCCGGGGATTGGTAGAATCGGAGTCGACGATCGACAACCTGTTTGACATGGGCCAAGGTGGTCACCGCATTATCCACATCGCATTCGGGGAGTTGCGTGAGGCCTTCCACCGCCATGGTTTCGGTGAGGCGTTTGGACACGTGTTCGCGCGCCCACGGGAGCTCGTCGACAAGCGGAACCGGCGGAATCGGATTGGGAATCCGCACGTAATCCTGCTCTGTCACCACCCCCGACAACCGCATGCCAAACATGCGCTTCCGCGGCAGCATCGGGGGCAGATTATCCAGGGCTATCGTGCCCGGATCAATGCCCGCCGCCTCGCATAACCCCAACACCAAATTCGTAATCATCGGATAAATCAGCTTGTCATAGGCGGTATCGCGGTCGCTCAGGAGCGCGGTGCCCTCTAGGAAGCCCCAATCGTACCGCTGGCCGAACGCGGAATCGCGCACAATCCGGCATCCGCCGAAATCCCGCACTGTTACCGCATACGGCCAACCATTCCGCAGCTCAATGACCGTGTTCTGCGGGTGTGGCTCCATCGCCAACCCCTGGTCTAGCAGCGTGAGCGCCGGCTGAATTAGGATTGTCGACAATCGATCAAACCACTCCGCCGGGGTCGCTCCCGACTCCGTCAAAAACTCCGCGAAGAAATTCTTCCCCGTGAGCGGATTCGTCGCCAACAATGCCGCCACCGGAATCCCCCGGAGTGGCACCCGGACGATCGCCCCGAACGAACTCCCATCCGCCTGCGGTACCCGCACCCCCGCCAAGTCCCGCGCCACTCGAAACGCCGGCGTATCGTCGCTGGTGTAGGGGGAAATCCCAGTCGTGCACATCAGCTGTTCCGCCCGCTCGGCAATCACCGGCCCCGCCAACGCCGCATACGAGATTCCCCGAATCGCCCCGGTCAGCTGGAACCCCACACTGGTTTTAATGTGTACGCACCCGGTCTCGTCGCTCACCCGCAGGGTCCGTACGCTCATGAGCGGCTCCGCTGCTATCGACGTGGCCAGCTCCCGCACATCATCGGACAGCGCCACCTCCTGGCACGGGTGCACCGGTACCACCACAAACCCCGGTGGACACTCCGCCGCCAACCGGTCGGCCAGCCCCGGAATCTGGCTGCGGAGCGCCGCAAGGAGCGGCATTCCCGAGGTGCGCGCCAGCTGTTCCCGAACCGCCATAAACCGCAGCTGAATCGTTTCTACCTGCTCCGGCAGCACATCCTTATAGGCGTCACCCAGCCCCAGCGATGTTTTCGCGCACGGATGCTTCGGGTGCCCCTCGCACACCAGCTGCTCCATATTGCCTAACGACGTGCGGTTTTGATAGCGGCGCGCCACGCCCTCACGCGCCCGCGCCAACCCCACCACGCTATCCGCCAATTCGGCGGCCGCCCGATCAAAATTTGTGGCCGGAACTGTCAATTCGGATCGAAGCTTCCGTAACACCATTACCGGGTCTTCATCTGGGGGAATCGGCGTATCTGCTGGAATCAACTCTTCTTCTCGTAGCGCCGTAATTAACCGTGATCGAATGGTTTGTCGAGCAGCCGAAATATCCATGTCTCTATCACACCATTTCTTTCGTCCCACAGCCAATGCGCAGCCAAACCCTGCGTGGGAAAACCGATGAACCGGGACTAGGATAAGGCCATGTTGGAAACTCTATGGCCACCAAGCACCCTCCAAATCCGGGCGGGCGGCCTGCGCATCGTCGCCATCACCGACGAGCACCTGCCCCACGTGTGCACCATGACATTCGCGGACATTTACGGCGACACGATTCCCGATCATGCGTTCACCTGGCTTTTCACCTCAACCCCCGTGGCCGCGGCCCAATTCCGCTGGGCCAATCGTGCGAATATGAGTTCGAAAGAATGGTCATTGGATCTTGCTGCTTTTAACGAACATACAGGCGAATTTATCGGTGCCATAGACCTTCGAGCCACCAACTTTGCCACCACTCGCTGCATCAGTACTGGTTCCTGGGTGCTCCACAAGCATCAGGGACGCGGCTATGGCACCACCATTCGCCGCGCCATCTGCGAATACGGCCTGGTCACCCTGGGCGCCACCGTCATGCAAACCGTCTGGATAGCCAGCAATCACGCCTCTGCGGCAGTGTCCGCCAAGGTCGGTTACCGGGTGGTCGAGTCGGTCACAGCCCCTGCCGGGCCGAACGGCACTCCACTACCCGCGGTCCTGGCCGAATTGCGGCGTGACGACTACACCCCCAACCCCGACGTCGTCATCACCGGCCACACCCCGAGCCTTCACGAATTCCTCACCGGGGAACGCCCAGGCCCCGCGCCATCCGAATAATTCAGATGGACTGGGATCCATTGGTACAGCCAGCCCCGCCACAAACTCGCCCCACCCTTATTCAGGGGCGGCACTCATGTTCTCCGCATCCCCGTTATGCAAATCCTCGATAATGCGTCGCACATGCTCTGCGGCCCCCGGCCCTTCATAGGATTCAACAATATCTGGGATCGGGCCGGCCTCCCGAACCTCACCATGATCGATCCACAAGGCGGTGTCGCAGAGTTGGGCGAGAAAATCATTGGAGTGGGACGCAAATACCAAAATGCCGGAGCGTTTCACCAGCTCCTGGAGGCGAGCCCGGGCCTTGGCCATGAAGGCGGCATCCACCGCCCCGATTCCCTCGTCGAGAAGCAAAATTTCGGGCTCAATGGAGGTCACCACTCCCAGGGCCAACCTAATGCGCATGCCGGTGGAATAGGTGCGCAGCGGCATGGAAAGGTATTCGCCGAGTTCGGAAAAATCGGCGATTTCATCCATTTTCTGCTTCATTTGTTTCCGGGTCTGGCCGAGGAATAACCCGCGGATAATGATGTTCTCATACCCGGAAATTTCCGGGTCCATACCCACACCAAGATCGAACACCGGTGCGACCCGACCGTGGATGTGTGCGGAGCCGCGGGTGGGTTCGTAAATGCCGGACAACAGGCGCAGCAGGGTGGACTTACCGGCACCGTTATGGCCAACCAACCCCACCCGGTCGCCCTCGCGGAGATGCAGATTCACATTGCGCAGCGCCTCAACCACCACGGTGTTGTCTTTATTGCGGCCGATGGCGCCGCCGGCTGCTCCGAGGAAGGCCTTTTTCATGGAGCGGGATTTCGCGTCAAAAATGGGGAAGTCCACGCACGCGTTGTAAGTATCAATCGAAACCATGAGTCACGTCTCCTTCAAAGTTATACCCAGTAGCTGACCCGGAACCGCCATTGCCGCATGGCGAGCAGGGCGATGGTGAGCCCAGCAACGGTACACCCGAGCACAACCCACCAATGGTAAACGGGCAGGTCGGCGCCGATAAGTGGGGCGCGGACAACCTCCATATAGTGGTAAAGCGGGTTGAGTTGGGCGAGTTTCGCCCGTTCAGAGATGGTCCCGCCCTGGTCTTTCAGGGTTTGAGTCATCCACACAATGGGCGTGACATAGAATAATAGCTGGGTGCCGGCTTCAAGGAGGGGCGCGACGTCCCGGTAGCGGGTGGCTATGATGCCGAAGAACATGGACACCCACACGCCATTGGCAACCAGGAGCATAAGCGCAGGTATGGCTAGGAGGAAATCCCAACCCAATGGCCTGGGGAAAATAATCATGAGGGCAACCCAAATAATCAAATTATGCCCAAGGAAGAGGGTTTGCTTCCATACGAGTCGGTAGACGTGGACGGAAAGCGCGGAAGGTAGTTGTTTAATTAGGCCCTCATTATCAATAAAAACTTGCGCACCTTCCTTGATACAACCTGAGATGAACGTCCACATGATAAGCCCTACCGTCACATGGGGGAGGAATTGCGCTACCGGAATCTTAAAGAGGACTGAATATAATAGTCCGAGTGCGGCAGCCATCACACCAGTAGCAATGGTGATCCATAGCGGTCCTAGGACGGATCGGCGGTATCGTTGTTTAATGTCCTGCCAGCCCAGTTGGAGCCACAGTTCGTGTTGGTGAAAACCACGCACGAGGTCATGCCAAGCGGCGGCGAAGGTCTTTGAACCTGAGGGTTCAGGGTCGAAGTCGGTCGCATTGGTGATGCGGTTGATCTGTTCTGAAAGCGTCACGGACGCAGTAGTCTGCGGCGGTTTTGCCAGTTTTTCTTCATCTTGATGATCCTGCACAGATTTCTAGCTTAGTGGTCTCTGTGCGCACAATGGATACGGTAGGCATACTATTAAAAGGTTGATTATGGACATGCTGAAGGAGTCCCAGATGGTCTTTGACGTAGCGCGAGTGCGTGGTTTATACACGTCATTAGGCGATGGTTGGACGTATTTGTCCGCTCATGCCCAGCCGCAAATCCCCGAACGAGTGTCGTCTGCGGTGGCCCGCGGATTCCGTCAAGCGCCGGTTGTAGAATATGTGGAGCCCAATACGG
This sequence comes from uncultured Corynebacterium sp., assembly GCA_963552855.1. Classification (GTDB taxonomy): domain Bacteria; phylum Actinomycetota; class Actinomycetes; order Mycobacteriales; family Mycobacteriaceae; genus Corynebacterium. The sequence goes on from CAUVMZ010000016.1 coordinate 22,556, forward strand.
GTAATCATGGTAATCATTCTGTTGCCCCCGAAATGGGGAGGCTGGGGGCTGAGTCGCAAATGAAGGCCGCGCGGCAGGCGGTCGCCGATCTTACTGGCACAACTGCTAATGCTGTGATTCTTGCGCCCAGCATTGATGTTCTTTACCAACGGTTAGATACCGCGCTTCGGCCTGTGCTGCGCCGTGGTCAGCTTTTAGCGTCGCGGGCGGATACCCATCAACTCACCAATGACGATATTGCCTATGCTGAGCCGGATTTGGGGACCGGTGAGGTGCCGGCGTGGCAATACACGAATCTTGTGACCGGTGACACGCGGCTGGTGACGTTATCGGCGGTGCATCCCCAGGTAGGCACGGTGAACGATGTGTCCCAGATTTCCGAAAACGTTCGGGAACATTCCCGGGCCTGGGTGCTTGTCGACGCTACCGCGTTGGCGGGATTCTCGCCGATCACTATAGATGACCTGGGGGTGGACATGGTGATCGTGGATTGCACGGCCATTGGCGCTCCCCAGGTGGCGGCGTTGGCGTTTCGGGACACCTCCATGTTTCCCCGCATCGACATGGCGGCGTTCCTTGAGGATGTGGCCCCAGGCCTTGTTGCTGGGCTGCCTGCCGCCGTGGATCACCTTGCCGGGTTGGTAGAGCAGGATCACGGCTCCCGGCGGCAGCGGCTGGAAACCAGCCTGTTTGAGGCTGGCCTGTATCTGCGGCGCATGGCCGACTATCTGGCGGACTCGTTGAGCAGCATGACTCGGCTGCATGTGTTTGGGGTGACGGGTGAGATCGCCTACGGGTCGACGGCCACCCGGATTCCCCGGGTGACCTTTTGTATTCCGGGTGTTCCGGCTTCGACAATCCGCCGCCGGCTCATAGATAATCGCCTGGTCACCACGGTGGCGAAGCCGGATCCATTGTTGTCGGCCATGGGCTTGGAGGATACCGATGGGGCGATCACGGTGGGCCTGGGGCCATATAACACGACCCACGACGTGGATCAGCTCATCCGAGTCCTCGCATCACTCGCATAAATGTTCGATTAACCTTTTGATGTCTCGTTCGAACAAACGTCCAAAACTAGGGTGCCGGTGACGGCACCGCTGCGGAGCAGCTCGTGGGCGCGGGCGGCGTCGGCAAGCGGAAGAGTGGCGTGCAGCTGATGCGTGATGGTGCCGTCGGCCAGCAGCGGCCACACATGTTCGATGGTGTCCGCCACGATTCGGGCCTTGTCGGCGTGGCTACGGGCCCGAAGCGCCGTCGCCGAGATTGTGCCGCGCTTGGCCAGCAGCTTGCCAATGTTGAGCTCGCCCTTGACTCCGCCCTGCATCCCGATGATGACCATGTGCCCGTCCGGTGCCAACGCGGTCACGTTCTGATCCAAATATTTCGCCCCAATGATGTCGAGGATCCGATCGCACCGGTTCTTGAGCACGTCAGCGAAGTTTTCTTCCCGATAATTGATGAGGATGTCCGCGCCTAGGCGTCGACAAGCTTCAAGCTTTTCGACGCTACCAGCGGTGACCGCCACCTGTGCCCCCAGATGCTTCGCCAATTGGATAGCAAACGTGCCAATCCCGCCCGCACCCCCATGAATCAGGACGGTCTGGCCCGCCGCCAACCCGGTGAGCATGCCCAAATTCGACCACACCGTGGCCGCCACCTCAACCACCGCAGCCGCCTGTTCATAGGAATAACCTTCAGGAATGGGCAGCAGCTGGCCGACCGGCACCGCCACATATTCGGCGTAACCCCCGCCCGCCAGGAGACACGCAACCTTCTCGCCTACCTGACGGTCGGTGTCGCCCGCATCCACGATTTCGCCAGCGCACTCCAACCCCATGATCTCTGATTCGCCTGGTGGGGGCGGGTAATAGCCCGCGGCCTGCAATAAATCTGCCCGGTTCACCCCGGTCGCATACACCTTGACGAGCACCACCTCCCCGGCCCGCAATTGTGGGGTAGGGACCTCGGCCAATTCCAGGGTTTTATCAGCCGTAACAACAATCGCTTTCATGCTTTTACAGCGTACCGACTTTTTGGTAATCTTTCCTTGTCATAGGGAAGTGTGGCAGAGCGGCCGAATGCACTGGTCTTGAAAACCAGCGATAGGAAACTATCCGGGGGTTCAAATCCCCCCGCTTCCGCAGATCATAGCCCCCAGCTCATATCGTACGGTGTGACCTGGGGGTTTATTATGCTATGCGCTCGCGCCAGAACCGTTCAATGTGGTGATGGCTGCCTGCAACGTGTCGACCACCTTGGTGAGCCGGTCGATTTCGGCGTCTTTGTCGGCGAGTTGTTGCCGCATAAACCCCAGTTCTTGTTCCGTTAGCTCTATCCTGTGCCGTAGCGAGGCGTCCCCCTGATTATTGGCCGCAATCTGACTGGAAAATTCCTGCCGGGCCCGCATGAGCTCGTGGTCTTTCTCCCGGAGTGCTTGTTCTAAATAGGCTATTTTCTCTTGGTCGGTCATGTGCGACTCCTTATATATCATAAGTGGATGAGGGTTGACCTGGTGCTGGCAGGTTTCCTTATTATAGCCTAGTTTTATATAGAATATTGCTTAGGTTTTTACTATTCTGAAGTCTGCTATTTGTAGGATTTTGTTTTAGTGAGGA
>CAUVMZ010000017.1:0-24891 GCA_963552855.1 uncultured Corynebacterium sp.
CGCCGGAACATCCCCGCGTATGCGGGGAAAACTAGCCGAGCCGCTCACGGAGGCTGGGGTTTTGGGGAACATCCCCGCGTATGCGGGGAAAACATGCGCGCGCTGTGCGGTAGGTGAGAGTCTTGAGGAACATCCCCGCGTATGCGGGGAAAACCCACCACGATCCATAACCAAAACGCATCACTGGGGAACATCCCCGCGTATGCGGGGAAAACTCAGCTCAACAATCGGCGGCAGAAGCTCAGTAAGGAACATCCCCGCGTATGCGGGGAAAACATGGTATGTCAACATGACGTGGTGTGATGTGTGGGAACATCCCCGCGTATGCGGGGAAAACCAGCTCACACCCGGTATCCTGCTACACCAACACGGAACATCCCCGCGTATGCGGGGAAAACTGCTTGAGTTGCTCAAACATGATGATCTTTTCCGGAACATCCCCGTGTATGCGGGGAAAACTCCTCGGTGTTGACGGAAGGGTTGAGTTCCGCCGGAACATCCCCGCGTATGCGGGGAAAACTCACTCACCGTGGTGGCAGTGTTGTTTGCGGTGGGAACATCCCCGCGTATGCGGGGAAAACTCACCGGAGTAGCATTCAAAGATGATTCCCAAGGGAACATCCCCGCGTATGCGGGGAAAACCATCATCTCCGACTGTCGCGGTCTCGGATTAAGGGAACATCCCCGCGTATGCGGGGAAAACCCGTGGCCAATGGAAAATTCACCGCTGATATTGGGAACATCCCCGCGTATGCGGGGAAAACGCGATCTCCAGCAAAGACGCCAAGATCGAGCAGGGAACATCCCCGCGTATGCGGGGAAAACATCCGGCTTGAGCTGCGGAAACGCACAATGGAGGGAACATCCCCGCGTATGCGGGGAAAACAAAAACTCGCTCAAAAAAATCTCCGTGTGGTTGGGAACATCCCCGCGTATGCGGGGAAAACGATCGAATGGGAGTCGGGGCACGGAGGGCTGGAGGAACATCCCCGCGTATGCGGGGAAAACCGGTTGATAAGATTTTGCAGAAGATCATTCTGCGGAACATCCCCGCGTATGCGGGGAAAACCGGAGCTGATTGTTGATGAGATTGTGAGCATCGGGAACATCCCCGCGTATGCGGGGAAAACCTGGTGATTTTCGCCAGCGATCTTAACACCGGGGGAACATCCCCGCGTATGCGGGGAAAACAGGGTGTAGACACGGTATATCCACTGGTTGCTAGGAACATCCCCGCGTATGCGGGGAAAACTACCCGGATGCGGATTTGAAGCATTTGGGCATGGGAACATCCCCGCGTATGCGGGGAAAACATGGGTGTGAATGCTTTTGATGCGCAGGGGAAGGGAACATCCCCGCGTATGCGGGGAAAACACTTATTGACGTGCGGTTCCTCGTTCCTGAAGGTCATTTTACATTCGATTTTGTTTTTCTGCACCGTGGGGGTTCCGTGGAATCCCCCTGCAGCTCCCTCCCTTCTGAGTGTTTTAGTGACCGAATCGTCGTTTACGACCGGCCCGGGACCAGCCTGCTTTCGGCTTACGGCTACGCTTTTTGGTGGGACGGTGGATGACTTTTAATCCTTCGCAGTCAATGACTTCCCAGTTATGGTTGTGGACTCGGAAATCATAGCCTTGCTCCAGCTGGTGGCTGGTGAAAGTCATGATTGCCCTACCAGATTTGCATTCCTCAACGACCAGTTCCCAGAGCTTATCGCGGATACGGGAGTTGACCTTGCCGATGAACGTTCCGGGGGCCACCTCGGTGAGCCACCTGGTGAGATGGCCTCGGAGCGATTCGGGGCAGGCTGCGAGCACTATGGTAATCATGACGCATCAGTGGCATAGTTATGGCCTCCGGGAACTGGACCATCTTCTGTGGGATCCCATAGTGCAAGCAGTCCCTCTTCATACCAATTGTCATCATCAGCATCGGGGGTTTGTTGCAGCAGAATGGTTTTGATGTCCCGGACGATCCGATTACCCAGTTTTTCCTGCTTGAATTTGTCACGGCATGCTCGGCGAACATAGCTTGGTAACTCATCTTGCGGAAAATCATTGTCTCGCATAGCAGCTGCGGCTTCGAAAGCGATAGGGATTGTTACGTCGGCCTTGTATAGATCTGCAATGTCATAGACAAATGCGCGATCGTGGCCGCAGTGGAAAACCCCTAAACCTGGGGCGCATCCCAGTGCAACAATAGCCGCATGGGTGAGACCATAGAGGCTTGTGTGAGCAGCTGATAATGCCATGTTGATGGGGTCGCCACCAGCGAAATCATCTATGTCGTACTGTCGCTTGTTCCAGATGACACCATACTTTTTCGACATTTGGGCATAGATGCGCTTGACTCGTGCCCCTTCCCTGCCACGCAGTTGCTGCATGGTGAGTTTGGAGGTGTCTTCACCAGGCCACCGCATGCCATACATGGTGCGGGCGGCAATCATCCGCATATGTTGATTGCTGACGATTTTTGCCTGTGCCTCAAGGAGTTTCGTGCCTCGGCCGATGGGGCGGCCATGCGCATAATAGCGGACGCCTTCCTCACCAACCCAGATCACGCACATTCCAGAATCGGCGACCACACACATGGCTTGGTGCGTGATTTTTGTTCCCGGACCAAGCATGAGTACCGATAGTGTTGCACTAGGTATGTGCAACACTCCGTCCGCATTGGTGGCGGTGAGCGCCGACGAATCTTTCTCAATGATGCAGTGCTCAAGGTAAAGAAACGAGATCCGATCCGATGCCCGAACTAGGCTGCCGGGCGAGGTGGGACGCATTCCTGGAATAGATTTCATGGCAGTTATCCACGATATGGGGCCAGCGTGAGCAAGCCCAGTCCGTACGCTTTGCCTTTGCCGACACCCTTGGTGAGAGCGTCGTAAAGCAAAGTCGGGTCAGTAACCGTGAGCACACCATCAAACTGGCATTTCAGCAGGGACACACCACTGCTGTTTTCGTGTTTGAAGCTGTACCGCTGTGACTTGGTGACCATAAACGTGGGCTGTGTGTCATCCCCGGCGGAAAACCCCAGGCGCGGCGCCCGATCAAGCAGCCACCGAATCTGCTGATCTTCCTTGACAAGTGGGATTCGCTGCTGCTTATTTTTCTCGTTTCGGCGCGATAATACCGGATTCGCGGTTAGCCGGAACTGGTATCGTTGTCCCGTCATGAGTCGGTCGAGAAGCAGCGTGTAGTCACGGGTCTCCCACGTGGGATGCCCAGAGTTTGGCCAGCCCGCTTGCTCCACAATGGGTTCGAAGGAGGGCTTCCGGTCGCTGACCACCCACAATGTCACCTTGTCGCCAATGCGTTCCAGCCGCCATAATGTTCGGGGGTTGCCGTCATTATCGTGGGGTGGGAATGACGATTCGATAGCCGCGTGCATTGTTTGTGGTGCAGAGAGGAATTTCGCGGTTCCCCGCCGTCGTGGATTGAGCGGTATGCGACTTAAATAGTGCATCAGGAGTCACCTCCAATCAGGGCAAAGGGGTCATGGTCATTATGATCATCGCCTCCCACGCCATCTGGGTTATCAATCCAGGTGAATCGGTGCCGGACCGGACGGAGTTCATGCTGCCGGGCCCGTTGGGTAAACTGCACCGGCAGGTCCCGAATAAACTCGTCCGGGGTTTCGCTAGCCGGACAATCTTGCGAAATCGCCAACTGGAGCTTTTTTGGCTGCCGCCGGCGATACCAGTTGGACGCCAACCATGGGTGGCTATCCAACGCCTCGTCAAGCGTCTGGTCGGCGAGCCCAATGACTAGCTTGCTTGCCGGGGGACAGGAGCGACGCCCCAAAAATAGTGGGTATTTCGGTGTGGCAATATTCTCGGACAACCCGGTCAGGAAATCCTTCTCGCCCTCGATGGCAACCAGGAATCGGGCGTCTGCAAGGTAATACCGCCAGGTCAAAGCCTTGGCTTTGCCCGTGCGCCAGTCCTTCTCGGTCTGGAAATCCTCCAAGATCTGGCCCGCCTGGTCGATGCGTACCCCTATCGTGAGCCCTGCCAGATCGGCCAGGTCCGCCGATCGGGAACGCCCCTGGGCTGCGGCAAGCAACCCAATGATGCCGCTCTTTGTCGGTTCCCGCCGGGTATCCCGGTAGTTAAACCGGGAGGAAGCACCCCAGGCCTGCAGGGGGGCTGAAAAATTCAACAATAGTACTGTCATGGCTTAAGCATCTTCGCTATTGGTTGCCTCAGCTGCGGTTTCGGCGAACGCAACAAGCTCATCCAGTGTTGCCTTCTCGCCGAAATCAGCCAGGTTCGTGGCTTTCACCGCGGAACCAGTGGCCAGGTAGCGGGTATTCGGCTGCGACCCATAAGCAGCATCAGCGTTCGCCGCGTATTCGGCCAACCGGGTGACAGCTTCGGTCATACGGCCCGATTGCGCGGTGATAGCATCTTCGAACGCATCAACGAATGAAACCGGCTGGTCATCACGAATCGACACGGCAAAAAACTCCGGCCGGGTACGGTTCGCAAACGTGTTCTGCTTACCGGTTGGCATGGAGACCGCGAATGCCCGGGTAAAAGCGGCCAAAGCCTTGGCCGCAGCCTCTGCCGAGCCCAGGTTAGCGATTAGCGCCGGCACGTTGATGGTGGCGTACCGGTAATACGTTGACGAGTTGAATTCCAGGGTTCCGATCATGCCGGCCCCAGCATTATCCTCCGGGGCATTATCATCAACGGCGGTGAAATAGTCGAACTCGGCATCCAGCGGGTGCACGCTGATGGCATGCGCAACCTGGCAGCAGGCGTCAGCGTTCAGATCCGGGGCGTCGGCGATCATGCGGCCAAACAGGGCTACATCGTATGCGTGATCGTCCGTGAATGCTTGCTTGACCAGCTTCTTGTCGAATTTCCCATCATTATTGGCATATGCATCAATGGCCAGGGCGGCGAGAGCCTCAATTTGGCTGCGGCCTAAAAACACCAGGTATTCCGTCAATGGTTTTGCCGGTGCTATATCGCCGTCCTTGGATTTTTTCGGTTTTGCCATTTTCAGCCCGGCAGCCTTGAGCACTTCCACGGCCATGGTTTCCGCCTCGGCTGCATACTCCGGGTCCTGTTCGATGATTGATGCGGCGATGCGTTCTACCGCGCGGAGCGTGCGTTCACCTAGTTCAGCAGGGTCGACCAGCTCCTCAAATTCCCGGCGGATGGCGCGTTTCCACGATTGGGATGACACGCGGGCGCGGCGGGTTCCCCCGAAGACCGTGGATTTGGGGGAGCCGGAATCGTCACGGTTGAGGTTGGCGGGGCCGGTGGATTGCAGTGCATGAAAATCGATGTAGTAGGACATGAGTGAGACTCCTTATTTTTGAGAGGTTACGGGGATGGGGGATTGGTACAGTTGGCGAGCCCAGTTAAGCTGCACTGCTTTACGACGCCCAGGGTCCTGGAAGTAATACAGGTCTTTAGCGAGTGCACCATAGTCTAGAAGGATGCTGTCCTGGGTACGGAACAGCTTGATGAGTGATCGCAGATGGTGCGCCACACCCTCTATTGTTTGGCTTTGTACCATGGCGGTAAACCGTCGGTACAGGGAACTATCAAACAGTTCGGTGCCTGTGGCGGTAGCAAATTCTCGCACCGCGGTGCCAAGGGTTCGCGGCCGCGAACCCTTCTCCGTTTTCACATGGACACCATGCCGTTTTGATTGCTGGTGCACGGCATACAGCGTGAGCGTGAGAAACGCTGCTTGTTCACCCCGGGTGGGGTTTTGTCCCATGCCAATGAGGGATTCCGGGAATGATTCGTCGTAAAGCACATCCCAGGTTTCCGGTGAATCACCAATGCTGCGATTGGCAACGTGGCGGAGTGTGGCGAGACGTTCCTTCGCCCACGATGAATTATCCTTATATCCGTCTTGCAGCTTTCCCACGGTGTGGTAAATGTATGCTGCAAGATCATTACTTTTCGATGACATTACTCTCCTTCACTAGTAGGTGATTGAGCTTGGGGAAGTGCCTTATAGATGCGACCACGGAACCATACCTCCACCTGGCCAATGCTGTAGATGGTTTCGCTCCCATTCGGATTGCTGATCTTCCGGCCGGTCCAGGCGGCAGGTGACGCCTCGTGCGCAATGCGTCGCCCCTCCGTGAGCATGGTGTCGCGCAACCAATCGGTCCACTCCTGCAGCTGCTGTTGGGCATCAGCCTGGGAGATGGACAACTTGCTCAACCATTCACGGAACCGCTGGTCGATCAGGGCATAGGCGGCGGCTCGGGCTTTGTTTGCGGCAGCGTCGGGGGATTCCTTGCTGTTGACTTCGCAGCGGCGTACATCCGCGGCAAATTTTCCCAGCTCCTTCGCGGCCATCATTGCGCGTTCCACAGCACGTTCGGCAATATCTCGCAGCTCCTCGCCTTCATCAATGATTGCTAACAGGCCGGGGAACGTGAGGCTGTCGTGGGCGACAGTGCTATAGACCGCGCTTTGCGCCCCATAAATCATGGAGGTGACATCCACCGTGATCCGAAAATCCTTAGGTAGTGGATCGCCAATGCGCTCGGCCAATTGCATGATGGTGTGTGGCGGCATGGCGCTGGGAAGCTTATCTTTACTGTTGCGCTGCTCAATCGTCACGTAGCCACCGGTTTGTCCCTGGGGGAGGAGCGAACTCAGACCACGCCATAGTGCCTCACCTGGGTTGAGCGTTTTTGGCATGTAGATATGCCGTTTCGCCTTCTTCGATTGTGGATCGGAATAACGCCAGGGGGTCATGGTCTCGTTATCGTATTGCGAGAGATAATCTATCGGATCCCCATTACACACCAGCACCTTATCAATGGCTGAACCATTGTTGTGCAGGAGAATTCGTCGCTGTGGCCACGTGCACAATCCAATCTGCCCATTCACGTGGGCGTTCTTGCGGGCGGCTGACGTGAGCGGTGCCTCCTCCCAGATGGGGAGATCGCTACCTGGCTCACATTCAAAAAACTGTGGGGAAACATAATTTAGCAACAAAGTTTCCTTGAGATTTTTCCCCTTGATGACCGTGCAACCCAACCATCCCAACCAGCCGATTCCAATGGGATACCCCTTGCCGCCCTTGACCCGACTATCACCCACGGCCCCGGATTTAATGCCAGAATAATCAAAATTCTGGGTGTGGATCAACCACTGGGCAGCCTTGGCGTACGACAACTCCATATTGGGATCGGATTGCACAAACAAGGCGTCTTCCTTGGGACTATCCGCAATGATCTGCCCTAACCCATTCCACACGCCCTTGGCATTACGCAGGCCCGGAGTTTGCAGGAATGGTTTTTCGGGATCTAGCAGGTCAAACCGGTCAGAAACGGAGTCAAGGTAGTCGGTGATCGCATCCATTGGGAGGGTGTCATCCTCCCATAATTCTGCCCAATAATCCGAATCTTCCGCCATATCCTCATCAACACTGCGGCGGAGAATTGCCAACAGGATGCGGAAAATCGCCACATTCACGGTGGGCAGGTCACAGGCGAGCTCTTGAATGTCATGTGCGTCGGCAAAAACATCCTTGATACCAACTTCGGCAACCGAACCATCGGCGTAGATAACCGGTATCCACGGTTCGGTGAGTAGGTTGAAACTATCTGCCATAATTCACTCCTTTGAAAAATGATGATTTCAATTTAAAAAAACATCGTCGGAATGTCAATGGATTATTCGTTATCCTCACCACTTTCGGGGGTGGCTTTTATGACTATCATGCCCTGGTCCCGGGAGTATTGAAACGTGAGACCAGCAAGTTTCGCCTTGAGGTCCTGATCTACAGGCAAAAACAATTGACCACTCAACCATTTGTTTCGCAGCAAGGAATACACCTCGGATTCGTCGAGTACTTCTTCTTCCAACGCATCCAATAACTGCTCGCCCAATTCCCCGTGCAATACCCATTGCGGCAATGACACGGTGGTACGGGCTAACGCGCGGGAGAAATCGTCGTCAAGCGGAAAACCGAAGTCAATGGGCTCATCGGCATATTCGGGTGCGAAATCCAGTGTGCGGAACCCGGTATCGGTACCCCGAATAACAATCACCTCCAAGCTATCCTCAATATCACGCACTTGGGCCTGGCCATGGGTCTCTTCTCGGGCATTCAACACCCCCGGCTTCTTCGACCACAGTGGCTCCGATGCTGGCTTCGGGAAGAGGAACGTTTTTGCCCGACCTTCCTGGTCCTGCCGCAATGCTTGCGCTTGCTCCTCTGCCAAATCCCACTCGTCCGCCCATGCTTGCGGATACGTGACATCTGGGTTATACGTCATTCGCACCAGTGGTGCCACATCATCAGGAGACGTAATAACCGAACCATGCAGCAATAACGTATTCAACGTGCGCAATAAAATGCTGGCACCATATACTGCACACGACCCCTTATCTAGCTCTGGAACCTCCTCAGGGGTAGGTTGCGTGCAGCCAGAAATATACAGCATTGCCGTGGCAAACTCCGCCGGCCGTGACTCACTAGGCCGATTATGCCGATGCAACCGGCCCGCCCGCTGCAACAACAAATCCATCGGGGCAAGATCACTGAACATACAATCGAAATCAAGATCCATGGATTGCTCAATTACCTGCGTGGATACCACAATCAAACTCTTTGGCCGATCGGGCGCGTCCGGCCCCAACCGGGCCACCAAATCCTTCTCAATCCGCCGCCGTTCAAACGCCAGGAACCGCGAATGAATCAACACCACTTCCACATCAACTCGCGCGCTGACCTCCGCGTACACTTCCTGCGCCCGCCGCACCGTATTGCACACCACCCCAATGCAGCCGCCAAACCGTGACTGGCCCACCACCTGCTCCACCACATCATCAATGAACTCCACCATAAACACTTGTTGGCGCCCACTCGGTTCCAGCGGGTAAAACTCCATTCCCGTAGCCCCAGCCACGCTAATTAGCGGATAGCTGGCCTGCGACTTCGCCTCATCCTTATCCACCTGCTGCGCTTTTGCCCGATAACTTATCGACGCACTCCGCGCCGCCCCACCCGATAAGCCGTGAGCAATTGAGCTCGACGCGCTGGATCTAGAGTGGCCGACAACGCAATCACCGGTACTCCTAACGCACCCAACCAAGTGATAATCCGGTCTAAATACACCGACATGTATGAATCCGCTGCATGGATTTCATCGAGCACGATGATCTTATTGGTGAACCCCAGGTGTCGTAACGCCAGGTGCTTCGATCGTAACGCACCAAATAACACCTGGTCGATGGTGCCAATGGTAAAATCCGAGAGCGTGCTGGTCTTCCGGCCGGTGAACCACCAGTGCGGTTGAATTACGGCTTCTTTGTCGTGAAGATCGTCATCGTAAATACTTCCAAAACTATCATCAGCATGGTGAAACAGGCTCTGATATTCCTCATTGAACTGGGCCTTACTATGGCTGAGCACCAGGCTAGAGCGCATGCCCGCGGGGAGCCGATTATCTAACCATCGCAACAGTCGTGGCAACATGGCGTCCGACGTGGCACACGTGGGCAGCGCCACGGTCACCCCGCTGAACCCCAACCTGGCAGCCAAAATCTCCGCGGCCACAAGAGCCGCCTCTGTTTTCCCCTCCCCGGTGGGGGCCTCAATCAGTAACAAGCTTGGTCCGGTTACCTGCTTGGCGATCTCCATGGCGGTGTTCTGGACTGGGCGGGCGGATGCGCCCTCGGGGAGCGCGAAACTTGCGGCGAATAGCTCCTGGTTATCTTTCGGCTCTGCGGGTTGCCACCTGCGGGGAAAGTGAAGTCGTTGAAGAGCGAACTGTGCCCGGTCCCAGCTGCTGCGGGTGTCGTCAAGTGGGAAAAACGTTTGGTTTGAAGCAATCCAGTCGCTCATAATGAGAAACCCGGTGAGCACCATTTGTGCAGTTTGGGTGAGGGGAGTGGTAACTAGTACCTCCAGGTCACCATCCGTGAGCCCGGCGGTTGCGGCTGCGCGATCCCACAAAGCAAAACGTTCCGCGTGCCAATGCAGTTTGCGTTCTGATGCATAATTTTTCGGGCCGGTGACCTCAGACTTTGTCGGAAAGATGCCATGGTGGCCGGCAAGAATGGCCATAATGGCGCCAACGGCCTTTGGCGTTGGTTTTGTGACCTTAGCATCGATCCATTCGTCGAAGCTCAAGGCGCTGTAGTGGCTATGGGGTGATTGCTTCAGCTCATCCTGGGAAAACTGTGGTGTATCAAAATCTGCTCCCGCTAATGCCATCTCATCCCGCAGTGGTTTCGCCTTCGTTGCGAACGGTATGCTGTGTTTGCCAATGTCGTGGCCGGCAGCGACGAAAATCGCCAGCTTCCGCGCCAATTCCATGCCGTCATCCCCATTCCCGAATGGTTCGGCGATGATTCGGCGCGCGTTTTCCGGCAACCATGAGTCCCATAGCACGGCGGCGGTGCAGGCGGCATCGTCGAGGTGTCGATACAGCGGCATCCATGATTGGTCTTTCCGGTTGTATTTTGCCCAGGCTTTTCTACAGGAAAGCGGGAGTTGTGCAACTGGCGGTCGGTTCATGGCTTTCTCCAAAATATCCGGTTATGGTTATGCGATTATGGCTCGTATTGTATGCGGCTTGGCGCACAGTGACGGCAAATGTGGGGAACATTCCCCACCTGGGAATATAGCTAACTAGCTATTAGGTTAGGGGTCGGTCATGGCTGTTCCTATTGTTGATGGTTCCTATCGGTTATACCGATCATTATTCCCTAAAACCGTCGATATTTTTGTTGCGTGTGATTATATGTTCGAAAGGCCTAGCAATTGCGCGGTGTGCAACAATTGCTAGGCCGTATCCCCGCCAAGGCGGGGAATGTGTCCAGCGGTGTTTATTTAACGGAACATTCCCGAATAGAAAGCCAACAAAATCGGGAAAGTTGTGGACGACCCCTAGTGTATAAGGTCTGACCCGTCCTAGTCGAACATGGGACCTGCTAACGCCTGCAATATCGGGGGTAGCGGGGGTAATTAGCATAAATTTTCGATGCTAAAAATGAGGGAATCCATTATCGGTTATGGCTAGGGAAAAGTAGCTGACTTATCAACCATTTCTTATCTAGAAATAGCATATTTTATATGTCATAATTTTCAACGCTTATTTAAGTTTAAGATTAGAACAGATGGGGGTAGATTTACCCGATTTTGCCCCACCCCCTGCCTTTACATTGTGTGCGAGATAAAAGGGGGGGCGTGAAATACCTCCGGGGTTACGTCGACAAGCAATCATTACCCCCGATACGCATGAATTCCTTGAAAACCAATATCTACCTATATACATTCAATGGTAAACCTATCCCCCGAAAGAAGGACTATCATGTTCTACACCGCTCCTAAACCCACCCAAGCGCTCCTGATTACCGGCGGATTCATCTCCCGTAAGGAAGTACCGTTCCGGGTTGTTGTGGGTCGCGGCACCTTCTATCTTCCGTTCATTCACCGGGTGTACCGTCTCTACATTGGTTCCCGCCATGTGCGGGTCAATGTTGAAGCCCAAACTCACCAAAATATTTCCGTCAACATTGAAGCCACACTTGCCTACCGGGTGAATAAAGATATAGTCAGTATCGTTGAGGCTGGCTCCCGCTTCTTGGGAAGCAACGATAAAGCCATGAGCGACGTGATTTCCAGCATCTTCTCCGGCGAGGTTCGTTCACTCGTTGGTGCCCGCAGCGTGGAGGAAATCATCACCAACCGTGACGCCCTCAACATGGATGTGCTGACCGCAACCGGACCCAAGCTCATGGAGATGGGCCTGAAGATCGACAACTTTCAAATCAACGAAATCAGCGATAACGAAGGGCATATCAAGAACCTGTCCCAGCCCGAACTCAACCGGGTTCGGAAGATCGCTGAAGTGGCCGCGGCCGCCGCCGACACCGAGATCGAACAGGCCCAGCAGGAAGCCGAGCGGAAGAAGTCACAGTATAAGAAGGACACGGATCTGCAGGTGTCGCAAAACACCATGGAAACCGCCGAGAAGCGGGCCCAGGCAGCCCAGTCCGGCCCCATCGCTGAATCCTCCGCCCTGCTGGAACTCACCCGCAAGCAAAAAGAACTCGCTCGGGAGCGCGCCGAGCTCAAAGAAATCGAGCTTATTGCCGAGGTTATCAAGCCCGCCGAGGCTGACGCCCAGCGGCGGGTCATCGAGGCCAAGGCCCAAACCGAGGCGCAGGCCATGTATAACGAAACCCTGGCCGCCAACGAACGCATCGGTTTGGAAAGCAAGATGGTGGACATCATGCCCGAGGTGGCCGGCAGAATCGCCACCGCCTTAGCTGGCAGCAATATCACCATGTTCAACGGTGCTGAAGGGCTGACGAATATCGTCACCGAGGTGGCTGGCACCGCATCCCACCTGGTCAATGCGCTCAAACCAGCCGTCCAGGACCAGGCATCGCACAAGCGTTCCTGATAGCATCATCGAGAACCGGGCCGCACTCCACAAATGCCGTTGTGGGTGCGGCCCGGCCCCGGTCGGGCGTCGAAAAGCTAAGATGCTATGGTATGAGTCTTTCGCATCAATTTGATGAGTATTTAGCCGCCCGAGGGATCGAACCATCAGCGGAAGTCATTCCCGACCTGCCCTGCCACGAATATGACCACACTGCCGCGCCAAACGGGGGTGACGCGGATCGGCAGGCTATAGCCGCGGCAGAGAACGTGCTTGCGGCGGTCCTGCGCAGCTAGTAACGGCCAATAACCGCCGGTACGCGCATGCTTAGTAAAATTGACGCGACTTGTTTAAGATCGTAAAACAAGCAAAAGATGACACTTTCCTCATGTTTGTGGCATATTTGTTGGGCAAATTAGTTTGTCTTGGCTTTGCTATGCCATGAAAAATATTACCGACTATTCAGGAGATTTCCTCGTGACCGATCACAGCATCAACGTGGGACTACGTGCGGGTTCTGACCGCCTAGTGGCCCGATTTGCCCAGGAGCCTTTCGCGTTGGTATTTTCCGGCCAAGGTTTCGACTGGTTAACCACATTAAAAACCTCGGTTAACCAAGGTGCCAGCCGCACCGTTGCACCACTAGTAGAACAAGCGAACGAACTCATCGCACCCGTAGTCGACCAGATCGCTGGCACCCGGACCGTTGGCTTCGACCCCATCGGGTGGGCCAGTGATACCAACGAAATCTCCTTTGACACCACCCAGGCCGCAATAAGCGTCCCCGGTATCTTTGTCTCCCAGCTGGCCGTGCTCGACGTGCTGGAATCCCAAGGCCTCGACGTCGACGCTGCTGTCACCTCCCTGGGGCATTCCCAAGGCATACTGGGGGTTTTCGCCTGCCAAGACCTCACCCGCGCTGCCGAAGTACTCGCCATCGCCCAGCTCGTTGGCGCTGCCGTTACCCGCCAGGCCCGTGTGACCGGGCTAGTAGCCCAAGGCGACGCCGGCCCCATGGTCGCCATCGGAAACATCACCCGGGAGCAGCTGCAACACGCCATCGACACGGCCTGCGGCGACCTCGATGAAAGCATTCGACCCACCATCGGGCTCCGTAACGCCCGCACCACCTATGTGTTGGTCGGTCGCCCCGAAGACAACCGTAAGATTCTCGACCTGCTCCGCCACCAGGCCGCCAAGGATGCCAAAGCCGTAGAAAACAAACTCCGCGGCGGCGCCCCCTTTAACCCGAACATCGCCCCCCTGGACGTGCAGGTAGGATTCCACCACCCCGCCATGGTTCCCGCCGTGGACCAGGTAGTATTGTGGGCAACCGAGGCTGGATTAAATCAGGAATTAGCCCGGGAAATCGCCACCAAGGTCATGGTCACACCCGTTGACTGGATCAAACAAGTGCGCGATGCTGTGGCCGCCGGTGCCCGCTGGCTTCTCGACGTTGGCCCCGACACCGGCGTGACCTTCCTCACCGAAGAAATCCTTGCCGGCTCCGGGGCCGCCACCCTGCCCGTGGCCAACCCCGCCGGTCAAGCCCTGCTTTTCGACGCCGACCAGGCCCCAGAGTTGCCGCGACCTTATAGCGACTACGCCCCCACCCTGGCCGATAGCCCCCGTGGCCCCCGCCTGGTGACCAAATTCACTGAGCTGACCGGCCGCACCCCCATGATGCTCGCCGGCATGACCCCCACCACCGTCGACCCCGAAATCGTGGCCGCAGCAGCAAACGCCGGCCACTGGGCCGAACTCGCCGGCGGCGGGCAAGTCACCCCCGAACTCCTCGAAGCCAATATCGAAAAACTCACCGGGCTGCTCGACGAGGGCGTCAACGCGGAATTCAACTCCATGTTCCTCGACCCCTACCTGTGGAAGATGCAGATCGGTGGGAAACGCCTCGTGCCGAAGGCCCGGGATAACGGTGCCCCCATCGACGGCATCGTCATCAGCGCCGGCATGCCCGACCACGATGATGCCATCACCCTCATCCGGGAACTCCGCGACGGCGGCTTCCCATGGATCGCCTTCAAACCCGGCGCGGTTCGGCAAGTCGCCAAAGTGCTGTCCGTGGCCAAGGACGTGCCCGACATTCCCATCATTATGCAGGTGGAAGGCGGTAAGGCCGGTGGACACCACTCGTGGGCGGACCTTGATGAGCTGCTGATCGCCACCTATGAGTCGATCCGGTCCTGCACCAATGTGGTGCTGTGCGTGGGCGGCGGCATCGGCACCCCGCAGCAGGCCGCCCACTATCTCACCGGCGACTGGTCGCTGAAGTATGACCTGCCGGCAATGCCGGTCGATGGCATTCTCATCGGTACCGCCGCCATGGCCACCCGGGAGGCCAAGACCTCCCCGTCGGTGAAGCGGCTGCTGGTGGAGACCCCGGGGATTAGCGGTTGGGTTGGTGCCGGGCATGCTGATGGCGGCATGGCCTCCGGTCGGTCTCAGCTGGGGGCGGACATTCACGAGATTGATAATTCGTTTGCCCGGGCTGGCCGGCTCCTGGATGAGGTGGCCGGTGATGCGGAGGCTGTGGCTGCGCGCCGGGAGGAGATTATTGCGGCCATCGCAAAGACCGCCAAGCCCTACTTTGGTGATGTCGAACAGATGAGCTACCTGGAGTGGCTGGGGCGGTATGTGGAGCTTTCTGGCCCGTATCGGGGGAAGTGGACGGATCCGTCGTGGTTTGAGCGGTTTGTGCAGATGGTGCGCCGGGCTGAGGCGCGGCTGGTGGATCAGGATCATGGCGAGTTTGTGCCGTCGGTGGCGCCCACGGTGTCGATGACGGATGATCCGGCGGCTGTTGTGGCTCGGTTGGGTAAGTTGTATCCGCGGGCAACGGATTTGGTGCACCCGTCGGATGCTGCCTGGTTCTTGGAGTTGGCGAAAACTCCGGGGAAGCCGGTGAATTTTGTGCCGGTGATTGACCAGGATGTGCGTCGTTGGTGGCGGTCGGATTCGTTGTGGCAGTCGCAGGATGAGCGGTATGACGCGGATCAGGTGGCGATTATTCCTGGTATTTCCGCGGTTGCGGGGATTACGCGGATTGATGAGCCGGTCGAGGAGTTATTGGCCCGGTTCAATGAGGCTGCGATCGATCTTTTGTTCGAGCGTGGGGTGGAGTTGGCGGATGCCTTCCCGGATCCAGTGCCGATGGTGTTGGCGGCGAGCGGCACGTATTGGGCGGGCCGGCATCAACCGTCGGTGATTGCCCGGCTGGGTGATGTGGATGCGTGGGAGCTGCGGGAGGATCCCGAGGAGTACACGTCGGCGTATCATCCGCCGACCGGGGCGACGTTGGTAGCCAGCAATGGGGAGCAGTCGGTGTTGACCGTGCCCTTGGCGGGTTCCACGGCGTTTGGTACCACGGCGAATCTTGCTATCCGGTTTACTACGCCGATCATGGCGCCACGGAATGTGGTGCCGCAGGTGATTGATCGGGATGCCGAGTCCGCTATGCGCGATTTGACGCGGATTGCGGCGGGCGGCAGCCTGGGGGTTGAGCATGATGGGGTGGTGACGTGGGAGACCACGTTGGATGCGAACAATATTGCGGACTATAAGAATGTGACCGCGGGGTATCTGCCGAAGACGATTCTGCCGGCCGGTACCGCGCCGGATGTGTTGGTGGGTCGGGCGTGGCCGGCGATTTTCGCTGCGGTGCAGGCTGCCAAGATTCCGGGGTCGCGTGGTGATTCCGTGGTGGAGGGCATGCTGTCGTTGGTGCATTTGGAGCATCACATTACGCTTGTCGACGACCTGCCGGACCCGGCTGCCGGGGAGATTGTGAATCTGTCGGTGACCGCTCGCCCGGAGGAGGTTGTGGACACGGAGATCGGCCGGATTGTGGTGATTCGGGCGGAGATTTCGGCTGATGGTCGGCTGTTGGCGAAGTTGACGGAGCGCATGGCGATTCGGGGCCGGCGGGGGAATTCGACCGCCCGTACGAATACGTCGGTGTTGCCCACCCATGAGCCGGCGCCCCGGTCGTTCCGGGCGTATGCGAAGGTCACGGCGCCTGAGTCCATGCATCCGTTTGCGGTGGTTTCGGGGGACCGTAACCCCATTCACGTGTCGAACACTGCTGCGAAGCTGGCTGGTTTGCCAGGCGTGATCGTGCATGGCATGTGGACGTCTGCCGTTGCGGAGCTGGTGGCAGCCGGCGGCTATTCGGATGAGACCGTGACTACCGTGCCGAATCGGGTGGCGGAGTACACGGCCACCATGTTGGCCCCGATTCTGCCCGGCTCCGAGGTGGAGTTTGTGGTGGAGCGCACCGGTATTGATACCCGGCCGGGCCGGGGTGAGGTGCGGGAGGTGACCGCGACGGTGGACGGTCAGGTGGTGTTGGTTGCTACTGCAACATTGGCGGCGCCGGACACGTTCTATGCGTTCCCCGGTCAGGGGATTCAGTCCCAGGGCATGGGCATGGAGGCCCGGTCGAAGTCGCCGGCGGCGAAGGATGTGTGGGCGCGGGCGGATCGGCATACCCGGAATAAGCTGGGCTTTTCCGTGCTGGAGATTGTGCGGAATAACCCCCAGGAGGTGGTGGTTCGTGGCGAGAAGTTCACGCACCCGAAGGGTGTGCTGTTTTTGACCCAGTTCACCCAGGTGGCCATGGCTTGTTTGGGGGTGGCGCAGGTTGCCCAGATGCGGGAGGCCCATGCGTTGAATCAGCGGGCGTATTTCGCCGGCCATTCCGTGGGTGAGTATAACGCGTTGGCCGCCTACGCTGCGGTGCTGTCGCTCGAAAACGTGATCGAGATTGTGTATCAGCGTGGTTTGACGATGCACCGGCTGGTGGAGCGGGATGAGCACGGCGTGTCGAATTATGGGTTGGCTGCTTTGCGACCCCATAAGATGGGGTTGAACGCCGATAGCGTGTTCGATTACGTGCAGTCGATTGCGGCGGAATCCGGCGAGTTCTTGGAGATCGTGAACTATAACCTGGCCGGCATGCAGTACGCGGTGGCCGGCACAATGAAGGGTTTGCAGGCGTTGCAGGCCGACTGTGAGGCCAAGGCTCCCGGCTTGCGGGCGTTCATCCTGATTCCGGGCATTGATGTGCCGTTCCACTCTTCTCGCCTGTTGGGTGGTGTGGATAATTTCCGCGAGCATCTTGACGATCTGCTGCCGGCGGAGGTGGATTTGGATATTCTGGTGGGTCGCTACATCCCGAACCTGGTGGCTCGACCGTTCGAACTCACCCGCGATTTCGTGCAGGCCATGCTGGATGTGGTTGATGCCCCCATTCTGCGCAAGGTATTGAAGAACTTCGATGAGGAGCTGCGCCGGCCGGCCCGGTTGGCTCGCACCTTGTTGGTGGAGTTGTTGGCCTGGCAGTTTGCCTCCCCGGTGCGGTGGATTGAAACCCAGGACCTGCTGCTGCGACCCAAGGCTGATGGTGGCCTGGGTGTGCACCGGTTTGTGGAAGTGGGTGTGGGGTCTGCCCCAACCTTGGCCAATATGATGGCGCAAACCGCGGCCCTGCCGCAGTATCAGGGCACTGACCTGGAGATTCTCAATGTGGAGCGGGAAGCTGGCATTGTGTTTGCCACCGACGAGTTCCACCGTGAGGTGCCCGCCGCGGCCGGTTCGGATGCGGATCAGGATACTGCGGCGGATGCCCCCGCCACCGAGGTACCCGCACCGGTGTTAGCGAAGGTGACAGAGCCAGAGTTAGTCTCGGCCGCCCCGGCCGTTGGAGTGCCGGATGATATCGAGTTCAGCCCCTCGGATGCGACCGCCATGCTCATTGCCTTGTGGACCAAGGTGCGGCCCGACCAAATGGTCGCCACCGATTCGATCGAAACTTTGGTCGAAGGCGTGTCGTCGCGTCGGAACCAGCTGCTGCTGGACCTGGGTGTGGAGTTCGGCCTGGGCGCCATTGATGGTGCCGCCGATGCGGAACTCGTCGACCTGTATAAGACCGTCACCCGCATGGCCAAGGGCTATACCGCCTTCGGCCCGGTCCTATCCGATGCCGTGGGGGATGCGCTGCGCCGCCTGACCGGCCCGACCGGGAAACGCCCCAACTATGTGGCCGAACGTGTCACCGGCACCTGGGGCTTGGGCCAGGGCTGGGCTGACCATGTGGTGGCCGCCGTGGTTATGGGCGCCCGGGAGGGCGCGTCCCTGCGCGGTGGGGATCTGGCCACCCTGGCGCCGGCCAACCCCGGCACTGTCGCTGATTTGGACCAGCTCATTGATGCCGCCGTGCAGGCGGTTGCCGCGGACCGTGGGGTGGCCGTCGCCAAGCCGGGTGCCGGCGGTTCCGGTGGGGGAGTGGTGGACTCTGCCGCCCTCGGGGAATTCGCCGAACAGGTCACCGGCAAGGCCGGCGTGCTGGCCCAAACCGCCCGCACCATCCTTTCGAACCTGGGGTTGGCGGAGCCAGCCACCGTGGTTGACCTGGACGATGCCGACGCGGATGCCGCCCTGTACGAGCTGGTGGCCCGGGAACTGGGGTCCGATTGGCCCCGGCAGGTGGCGCCCAGCTTCGATGCGCGCAAAACCGTGCTGTTGGACGACCGGTGGGCGTCCGCCCGTGAAGACGTGTCCCGGGTGGCCCTCGGGGAACTGGATGCCGCCGACCTGGACCTCACCGGTGCAGGTGAGGCGGTGGCCCGGCAGGCCGAATACTTCGGCCTGAACGATCTGGCCGCCCAGGCGCGGGACCTGCGGCCACTGGAGTTTGCCGACGACATCGCGGTCGTGACCGGCGCCTCCCCGAACTCGATCGCGGCGAGCGTCGTCAAGCAGCTGCTGCGGGGCGGGGCAACGGTGGTGGTCACCACATCATCGCTGAGCCACGCGCGGTTGGGCTTCTACAAGCAACTCTATGCGGAATCCGCGCGCGGCCAGGCCGCCCTGTGGGTCGTGCCCGCCAACCTGTCCAGCTACGCCGATCTCGATAATGTGATCGAATGGATCGGGTCGGAGCAGACCGCCACGGTGAACGGGGCGACGAAACTCATCAAGCCCGCCCTGAAACCCACCCTGCTGTTCCCCTTCGCCGCCCCCAGCGTCTCCGGGACCCTCGTCGACGCTGGCGCGCCCGCGGAAATGCAAATGCGGCTGCTCCTGTGGGCCGTGGAACGGCTCATCGCCGGCCTATCCGCCATCGGCACCAGCACCCATGTGGGTGCCCGCCTGCACGTGGTTCTGCCCGGCTCCCCCAACCGGGGCCGGTTCGGCGGGGACGGCGCCTACGGGGAATCCAAGGCGTCCCTGGATGCGCTCGTCAACCGGTGGAACGCCGAAACCACGTGGAAACCGAACACCTCTTTGGTACACATGCTCATCGGCTGGGTGCGGGGCACCGGCCTCATGGGCGGCAACGATCCCCTGGTTGCGGCCGTGGAGAAGGCCGGGGTCACCACCTACTCCACCGACGAAATCGCCGAACTGTTGATCGAACAAATCAGCGAGGACGTGCGTCGTAAAGCTGCGGAGCAACCCGTCGTGGTGGATGCCACCGGCGGCCTGGGCGACAGCGACATCAACCTGTCCGAACTCGCCCGGCAAGCCAAGACACAGCAGCCCGCCACCGGGGGCGACGCCGATCAGCCGGACACTATCCCTGCCCTCCCCACCCCCTACCGGCCCATTGCGGAAACCACCCCCGACTTCACCGGGCAGGTCACCCAAGACCTCGACGACATGGTCGTCATTGTTGGCGTGGGCGAGGTTGGGCCACTGGGCTCCGACCGCACCCGCTTCGACGTGGAACTCACCGGCGACCTCACCGCCGCCGGCGTGATCGAACTCGCCTGGACCATGGGGCTCATCCACTGGGACACCAACAGCTGGTACACCCGCGACGACGAACCCATCGACGAGGCCGACATTTACGACCGCTACCACGACGATGTGCTCGCCCGCGTGGGGGTGCGCCGCTACCACGACGACTTCGGTATGGTGGGCAACCTGGCGCCGGAGCTCACCACCATCTACCTGGACCAAGACCTGTCCTTCAACGTTGCCGACAAGGCCACGGCCAAAACCTACGTGGACTCCGAACCGGACACCACTACCGCCAGCTTCGACGAAGAAGCAGGGGAGTGGATCGTTACCCGCAAGGCCGGCTCCGCGGTGCGCGTTCCCCGGCGCATGGCCATGTCCCGCTTCGTCGGCGGCCAAATCCCCGAAGGCTTCGACCCCGCCGTGTACGGCATTCCCGCCGACATGATCGACAATCTCGACCGGGTCGCCATCTGGAACCTCGTGGCCACCGTCGAAGCCTTCCTCAACTCCGGGTTCAGCCCTGCGGAACTCCTCCGCGCCGTGCACCCCGCACGGGTGTCCTCCACCCAAGGCACCGGCCTGGGCGGCATGGAATCCATGCGCTCCCTCTACATTGATGGCCTGCTGGCCGAGCCGCGGCAAAACGACATTCTGCAAGAAGCCCTGCCCAACGTCATGGCGGCCCACGTCATGCAATCCTACGTGGGCGGCTACGGCCAAATGATCCACCCAGTCGCCGCCTGCGCCACCGCCGCAGTATCCGTGGAAGAAGGCGTGGACAAGATCAAACTGGGCAAGTCCGACTTCGTGGTGGCCGGCGGCTACGACGACCTGTCCATCGAAGGCATCACCGGCTTCGGCGACATGGCGGCCACCGCCGATTCGAACGAAATGGCGGCCAAGGGCATCGACGAACGCTACTTCAGCCGGGCCAACGACCGGCGCCGGGGTGGCTTCGTGGAGTCCGCCGGCGGTGGCACGGTGCTGCTGGCCCGAGGATCCGTGGCCGCCGACCTGGGCCTGCCGGTGCTGGGTGTGATCGGGTTCGCCGAATCCTTCGCCGATGGCGTGCACACCTCCATCCCCGCACCCGGGTTGGGCGCGCTGGGTGCGGGCCGGGGCGGCACGGAATCTCGGCTGCGGAAGCAACTCGCCCAGGTGGGGGTTGGCGTGGACGACATCGCGGTGATTTCGAAGCACGACACATCCACCACGGCGAACGACCCGAACGAATCCGACCTGCACGAGCGGCTGGCCGCCGCCATCGGCCGAACCCCGGGCAACCCGCTGTATGTGGTGTCACAAAAAACCCTGACCGGCCACGCGAAGGGCGGTGCCGCCGCCTTCCAAATGATCGGTTTGACGCAGGTGCTGCGGTCCGGCCAGGTGCCAGCAAACCGGGCATTGGACTGCGTGGACCCGGTGCTGGCCGGCTACGAATACCTGGTGTGGCTGCGCAAGCCCCTGGATTTGACATCTCGGCCGCCAAAGGCAGGCATCGTGACCTCCCTCGGGTTCGGCCACGTGTCCGCCCTGGTGGCGATCGTGCACCCGGCGGCATTCGTGGCAGCGGTGCGGGCCCAGCGCGGTGCAGCCGCCGCAGCTAAGTGGGCGGACCAAGCCCACACCCGGCAGCAGGCCGGCGCCCGCCGACTCCTGGACGCCATGTATGGTGGCCTGCCACTCTACGAACGCCCACAGGACCGGAACCTGGGCGGCACCGGCGCCCCGGCGAAGGAACGCGAGGCTGCCGTGCTGCTGAGCGACAAGGCCCGGCTCGTAGATGGAGTACTGACCATCATCGACGACTAGACTGAGGCCATTCGCGCGCGGCCGCACCCCTGGAAGCAGCATGGGGTGCGGCCGCGCATCGCGTTACGACGCCCCAACGAGCGCGAAGAATGACACAATGAACCCATGAGTATCGGCATCGACATTGTGCACATCCCCAAATTCGCGGAACAACTCGACATCCCCGGCAGCAGATTCGAACAAGTCTTCACTCCCCTGGAGTTGCGGGTTGCCGCCACCAAACCAACCAGAACCCGCAGGATGGAACATCTTGCCGGCCGATGGGCGGCCAAAGAAGCCTTCATCAAAGCATGGGGCCAAGAATCCTACGGCAAACCACCCCTCATAGGTGAAGACCAGGTTGACTGGTCAGAAATCCAGGTCACCCCGGACAGGTGGGGGCGCACCATCATCACCCTAAGCGGGACCGTCGCACAACAATGCGGCCACACCAACATCCAGGTGAGCATCAGCCACGACGGCGACTACGCCACCGCCATCTGCACCCTCCCCACAGGAGGGAACCAACCCGGCTAGCTGGTTGCCACCGCAAACAGATAGGCGATGAGCATCCGCTTAATCTCATCCACCGTGGCATGAAACATATGATCCGTCATGTGCTCATCGTGCACCGAATAATTCAACAACGACACCATGGTGTGCACCAGCAGCCCCGCAATGGTCAACCGCTCATTCCGGCTCGCATTCGGCGCCAATGGCCGCAACACCTCCGCCAATAACGCCAACACCGGCTGCTCCGTGGCCGCCGCCGTCGCCCGGGTCGCCGGCGTGGACTGCACCGCATGCCACACCGCCCGCCGGGACGGATCCGCCCGCCACATGTCGGCCAAATGGTCGATCAACTCATCAAGAATATCCGGCCACTGCAAGGCCGGAACCTGGTCAGCAAACCTCTGCAACTCGGCCACCGTATCGGCGGTATCCTCCCGATCCAACTCGCAAATCAGCACATATTTATTGGCAAAAAACTGGTACAACGTGCCAATGGGCACCTCGGCCCGCTTCGCCACCTCATCAAACGTAAACGACTCGAACCCCATATCAACAAGCACACTCCGGGCGGCAGCGAGTATGCGGGAATACTTCGCCCGGGATCGTTGCTGCGCCGGCCGCCGGCGAGGTTGAAGAATCTTCTCCGCCGCATTCAGATCCAAGTCATCACCGCCCATCACCAGACTAGCTAAAACCAAGCTCCCTTAATACCCGCGCCACATGGCCAGTGGCACGCACGTTATATAGCGCCTTTTCAATCGTGCCATCAGCCCCCACCACAAAAGTGGACCGGATAACACCCTGCACTACTTTACCGTAATTCTTTTTCTCCCCAAATGCGCCATACGACCGCATCACCGCCTTGTCGACGTCGGAAAGCAACGGGAACGTCAACCCATGATCCTTCCGAAATTTCGCAAGCCGCTCCGGCGAGTCCGGCGAAATCCCCACCACCGCAACCCCCGCACCATTCAACTGCGCCAACGAATCCCGAAAATCACACGCCTCCTTCGTGCAGCCGGGAGTGTTCGCCTTGGGATAAAAATAAACGATCACCCGCTCACCTGCATAATCAGCCAATGACGTGGTCTCACCCGCATCATTCGGGAGGCTAAACATCGGGGCAACAGCGCCAGGTTCCAGCCGCACATTTTCACTCATGCGCCTAACTCTACCTGTTTGTCCACATTTCCTGAGTTTTTGGCTAAGGTGTAGGAGAAAGAAATACACAAATGACCAACAGGGAGTTTTTCCGTGGCACGCAATATTAGTGATATTCAGCGCGATATCGACCGCAATCGCCGCAATCTGGCCCAAACGCTAGACGAAATTATCGATCGCGCCAAGCCCACCAATGTCGCCGAAGACGTCAAAGTAGTGGTGGTCGCCAAGCTACAAGACCCAGAAATCCAAAAAATTGTAGCGGGCGTAGGCGCCGTTGTGGTTGGTCTCGTGGTCTTGACCATGGCGCGCTCGGCGAAGCGTCGTAAAGAGCTGAAAGAACTCCGCCAACTGCTTGTTGCCCGCGATAATTAGCCCTTCCGTTACGCCAACTGGGCCCCAGCGCCCACCATTTCTTGCAGCGCGGCCTCACCGGTCTCGTCGGCCACAGGCGCCACCAAATCGGTGAGCACCCGCACCTCAAAACCCTCACGCAGCGCATCCAAAACCGTGGCCCTCACACAATAATCCGTGGCAATCCCCACCACATCAATGATGTCCACATCATGCGCCCGCAACCAGTCAGCCAACCCAACACCATCATTGGTTTCTCCCTCGAAACCCGAATATGCGGCCGAATGCTGCCCCTTGAAAAACGCCGCAGTCACCGGCACATCCGCCAACGCCGAATGCAACTCGGCGCCGGTCGACCCCGCGACACAATGCACCGGCCACGAATCCCGAAAATCCGGCTCGGCATTAAAATGCACACCCGGATCAATATGCCAATCCTGGGTTGTCACCACCACCGGATAATCCTTCGCCTTCACCCATTCAGCAACACCCTCGGCCACCGCCGTTCCACCGGCAACCCCCAAGGCGCCACCGGGACAAAAATCATTCTGAACATCAACAATTACTAATGCACGCATGAGCTACAGCATAGTAGAGGGTAACAATCACCGATTAGGGGCATGAGGAGTTCCTGGCATCCCATAAGGTGCATATCGCCGGCCCGCGCGCCGGGCGAGAATGGTGCGTGACCTTTGCAGTTGGGATGACGGCAATGCCGCATTTTTGTTCGGTACTTGTCCGATGGTGCAGGGGGAAGTAGCAGTCGGTTATCCCACCCCCATTATGTCTGAGCAGTGCTGTGGGATAAACCCCTGTATATTGCCAGAAACGGGGGTGAAAATAGATAATGGTAAAAGAAAACCCCGATGGTCATATGACCTAACGGGGGTAAAAATAAATTTGTGCGCCATCAGGGACTCGAACCCC
>CAUVMZ010000018.1:0-24793 GCA_963552855.1 uncultured Corynebacterium sp.
CACGGTGCTAGCCGAGGCCCTGGAGCAGTGGAATTGCTCCATTTTCCAGCAGTTGTTCCACCGCGTGTACGAAATCACCGTGGAAATCGACCGCCGCTTCCGGCAAGAAATGTGGGCCATGGGCCTGGATGAGGCGCAGATCAACTACATGGCGCCGATCAGCAATGGTGTGGTGCACATGGCCTGGTTAGCCTGCTATGCCTCCTATTCCATCAACGGTGTGGCGGCGCTACACACCGACATCATTAAGGCGGACACGCTCAAGGAGTGGCACGCCATTTGGCCGGAAAAGTTCAATAACAAGACCAACGGTGTGACCCCGCGCCGATGGTTGAAGATGTGCAACCCGCGGCTTTCCGACCTGCTCACCCGCCTGCTGGGTTCGGATGCATGGGTAACCAACCTGGACGAGCTACACAAGCTGCGCCACTACAGTGACGACGATGCCGTCATGCAGGAACTGTTGGACATCAAGGACGCCAATAAGGTGGACTTCGCCGCCTGGATCAAGGACCGCCAAGGCATTGAGGTGGATCACACCTCCATCTTCGACGTGCAGATCAAACGCCTCCACGAGTACAAACGGCAGCTCATGAATGCGCTTTATGTGCTGGACCTGTATTTCCGCATCAAGGAGGATGGGGAACGCAACGTGCCGCCGCGCACCGTCATTTTCGGCGCCAAGGCCGCCCCCGGCTATGTGCGGGCCAAGGCGATCATCAAGCTGATTAATGAGATCGCTAACCTGGTCAATAACGACCCGGACGTCAACCAGATTCTACGGGTAGTGTTCGTGGAAAACTATAACGTTTCCCCCGCCGAACACATCATTCCGGCTGCAGACGTTTCTGAGCAGATTTCCACCGCCGGCAAGGAAGCATCCGGCACCTCAAACATGAAGTTCATGATGAACGGTGCGGTGACCCTGGGCACGCTTGACGGCGCCAATGTGGAAATCCTAGAGGCCGTGGGCGACGAAAACGCCTACATTTTCGGCGCCAAGGTGGAGGAACTACCCGAACTGCGCACCACCTATAATCCGTGGGATGCGTACGGTTCGGTGCCTGGTTTAAAGCGCGCCCTCGACTCGCTTATCGACGGTCACCTCTCGGACAATAACTCCGGTTGGTTCCACGACCTGCGGGTATCCCTACTGGACCGGGGCGGTTGGGAATCCCCCGACATGTACTATGTGTTGGGTGATTTCGCCGCCTACCGGGAGGCCCGGGACAAGATGGCCGCCGACTATTACGCGGACCGGCTGCATTGGGCCCGCATGTGCTGGGTGAACATTTGCGAATCCGGCCGGTTCTCCTCCGACCGGACGATCAGCGACTACGCCCGTGAGGTGTGGAAGATCAGCCCCACCAAAATCTAGCAGTCAATGATGAATCCCCCTCATGGTTTCATGAGGGGGATTATTTGTATTTGGTCTCGCTAGTGGTTACTTGTCTTCTTCGGCTTTTGCTG
Organism: uncultured Corynebacterium sp.; assembly: GCA_963552855.1. Taxonomy (GTDB): domain Bacteria; phylum Actinomycetota; class Actinomycetes; order Mycobacteriales; family Mycobacteriaceae; genus Corynebacterium. Next base: position 1,471 of record CAUVMZ010000018.1, read on the forward strand.
CCTTCTCTGCCTCCGCCCTGGCGCGTTGCAGGTTGGCCTCGGCCTCTTCCAGGCTCTTGGCGTGTTCCGCGGCGGCCAGCACTTCCGGCGGGGCGGTGGTTTCTTCACCCAAGAGGTGAACGTGAATCATGTTGGTGTTGCCGGAGATTCCGGGCGGGGTACCGGCCACAACCACCATCATGTCATCCTGATTATATTGCTCCATGGCCAATAGTTGGTTGTCAATCTCGGCGAGCATATCGTCGGTGGATGGCATGGTCGGGGTGAGGAAGGTTTGGGCGCCCCACGTCAACGCAAGCTGGCTGCGAACCGCCTGGTAGGGGGTGAACACCAAGAGTGGCAACCGGGAACGCAGGCGAGCCACCCGCTTGGCGGTGTCACCGGAGGAGGTGAAGGACACCAGGGCCTTGGCGTTGAGCCGCTCGGCAATGTCACGGGCAGAGTAGGAGATCACGCCCCGCTTGGTGCGCGGAATGTGCGCCAGCTCCGGCACCTTACCGTCGGTTTCGGCGGAGGTCACAATACGGGACATGGTGCGCACCACATTATGCGGATCCACGCCAACGGAGGTTTCCCCGGACAGCATGACCGCGTCCGCACCGTCGAGGACAGCGTTGGCCACGTCGGAAGCCTCGGCCCGGGTGGGGCGGGAATTCTCGATCATGGAATCCAGCATTTGGGTGGCCACAATCACCGGCTTGGCGTTTTCCCGAGCGATTTGGATGGCGCGTTTCTGCACCAACGGCACCTGCTCCAGGGGGCATTCCACACCCAGGTCACCGCGGGCCACCATGATGCCGTCGAAGGCAAGAATGATAGATTCCAGGGCTTCGACAGCCTCCGGCTTCTCCAGCTTGGCGATCACCGGAACCCGGCGACCTTCCTCATCCATGATCTGGTGCACCAGCTCCACGTCCTGCGGGGAGCGGACGAAGGATAGAGCAATGAAGTCCACGCCCAGTTTCAGGCCGAAGCGTAGGTCTTCGATGTCTTTTTCGCTCAGTGCCGGTACGGAAATATCCATGCCAGGCAGGGACACACCCTTGTTATTGGAAACCGGGCCGCCCTCCACAACTTCACACACCACGTCGTTGCCGTCGACTTCCTTGCAGACAAGTGCCACCTTGCCGTCGTCAACCAGCAGCCGGTCGCCGGGCTTAGCATCCTTGGCAAGATGCTTGTAGGTGGTAGACACGCGATCATGGGTGCCTTCAACATCATCGACAGTGATACGGACCTCTTCCCCGTCGGCCCAGAAGGTGGCACCCTCGACGAACCGGCCAAGACGAATCTTGGGACCCTGCAGGTCGCCCAACACGCCCACGGCACGGCCGGTGGCATCGGTGGCCTCCCGCACCCATCGATAGTTCTGCTCATGATCGGCGTGATCCCCATGGGAGAAATTCATTCGGGCAACATCCATGCCATCTTGCACCAGGCGCAGAATGCCTTCCTGGCTGGCGACGGCCGGCCCCAATGTACAAACAATTTTTGTGCGACGTTCCATGCCTTAAACAGTAATCTTCTACTCGCAGTTCTGCGAGTACAACTAGGGAAATACCCGGGTTTTTTGTTATGTTTCACACTGTTAAACAGTCGAGGTGCACGAAACAGACCAACCAAACAGACATGACCAGGCATATCTCAACATAATCAGTTGAACGCGATTTGTGTCACACTCTCACTGTTTTTCGGCCGGTTCCGGCTCTGAGCTCGTCGACAAGCTCACACCACGCACTTCATCTTGCGTTTCTCGTCCGCGCTTCAGCAGGAAAAACACAACAACCGCGATGATAAACACCACAATCGACACAATGAAGTTAATGCGCAGCCCAAACACCATGGTCGCCGGATCGGTACGCATCGACTCGATGACCGTACGTCCCAGCGTGTAACCGGCCACATACAGGGCAAATACCCGACCATGGCCCAAAGTGAACTTGCGATCCACGAGAATCAGGAACCCGAAAACCAGCACATTCCACAGCAGCTCATATAAAAATGTGGGGTGCACCACCTGCAATACCTCGCCGGTCGAATGCCCGGTCACCGGGGCGTAATTCCCCAGCTCATCCACCCGATTGAAAATCTTCAGCCCCCACGGAACCGTGGTCGCCGCACCGAATAATTCCTGGTTAAACCAGTTACCCAACCGGCCGATCGCCTGCGCCAACACCACGGCCGGCGCCAACGCGTCCGCAAACGGGGCAAAGGGAATCTTCTTCAACCGCAGGTAGGCGTACACGCTCACGGTACCCAACACCACCGCACCCCAAATGCCCAAACCGCCGTTGGTAATCTTCAGCGCATCTACCGGATCACAGGTGCTGCAAAAATATTTATCGTAATCGGTCATCACATGGTAGAGTCGGCCACCAATAATGCCCGTAGGCACCGCCACAATGGCCGCATCCAACACGATTTCCCGCTCCCCACCACGGGCCGCATATCGTTTCTGGCCGATCCACAACGCCACAATAATGCCCGCAATGATACACAGCGCATAGGCACGAATGGGAACCGGGCCGAGATGCCACACGCCTTGTGGCGGCGAGGGAATGAGGGCAAGAATTGTTTCAGTCACAAACAGCTCCTTCACTTGTTAACAACCACAATGATGGTAACAAGTGCCCAAAAACTGCCGCTAACGCCTAGGACAAGCGGGATGCTGTGCCGCGGCAGCCAACGACCGTGTGACAGATCGCACGGATTCGCCGGTCATCAATGGTTGCCCAACCACCACCGCATCAGCCCCACGGGCGGCAAACTCATACAGCTCCGACGCATACCGCACCCCCGAAAGTGCAATCTTAACGACGGTGGCCGGCAACCCCGGCGCGATTTCCGAAAATGCGATCCTGCCCTGGGCAACAGTCTGAAAATCCCGGGAATTGACCCCAACGATGGTGGCGCCGGCCTGCATGGCCCGATCCGCTTCCTCGGGGTTGCGAATCTCGACCAGGGCCTGCATCCCTAAGGATTCCACCCTATCAAGCAGGGATTCCAATTGGGCCTGGCCCAGGGTGTCTACCCGGAGGGGAATCATGTCGGCGCCGAAATAGCGGGCCTCGTGGATTTGGTAGGGTTCGACGATGAGATCCCGGCAGAGTATGGGAACACCTACCGCGTGTCTCACGGCAGCCATTTCGGCGAGTGAACTGTGGAACCGTAACTGTTCGGTGTGGCAGGCGATGAGTGCGGCGCCGCTTTGTTCAAAGGCCTGTGCGAGACGTACGGGATCGAGGGGGGTGGTATGTATATGGAGTTCGGGCGTGGGATGTTTGACCTCTGCTATGAGTTTGCACCCGGGTTGCAGTAGCGCGGAACGCGCATCGCGGGGTGGCTCACAGTCGTGGGATTGTGCCTTGATGGCGCGGAAAGGCACAACTGATTCTCGTGCGGCAACGTTTTCCCGCACGCCCGCGATGATGGCATCGAAAACCGTAGTCACGAAAGAACCCACCAATCTTGTCTGTCGGCTGTGTCTGGTGTTCCAACAGTTTTAGGCTAACGCGTCAAAGTGCCAGTTCTAAAATTCGGTGGGTGCACCTCAAGAACCAATGAAAGATGGAAGAAAATAGTAATCTTGTCATGCATTTGGGCGTTTACCCAGGTGGTGGGTGATTATTATTGTGGCTTGTGATGCATTTGTGACTTATTGGTGGATTCGTCAATGGACCCGTCGGTGGAGCCGTTGTTGGGGCCAGTTGTGGCGGCATCGTCGGTGGGGTCGATGTCGGCGTCAATGGCATCCCAGAGCACCCGGCCGGAATCTGGTTCTGCCGCCAGTTCTGCGGCGATATGCGCGGTCCGGCGCTGTTTGCGCTCGTATTGTGTGCGTTTGGGGCCGTCAACACCGGGATATGCTGCGAGGATCACCCCGCCGATCAACCCGATGGCCGCGCCAATGAGCGCCAGAATGACGGGAGGTGTGTTCACGTCGATCGCAGTGATCTGCGCCCAGGTGGTGAGTTGTGCTCCCTTGGTGGCACTGGTGGTGTTGTTGGTGCTGAGGATCGCCAAGGCCCGCTGCGCATCGGGGGTTCCGCCCACGAGGATTTGGAGGATAACCCAGCTGCTAGCGGCCGCTACGACTGCCGCAAGCCCGCCGACGATGCGGCGGCCTGTCCTGCGGAGGATGAGCCCAGCAATCGCGGTAGCAGCGAGCATAATGGCGGCAGCAATGAGCTCGGTGGACCATGATGCGCCATGGATGGTGACAGTTTTCGTTCCGGCTTTATCGTCGTCGGCGGTCACGGTCAGCCATGCCAGGCGGGAAGATACCCAGAGCACCACCGCCCCGCCCGCTAACATCAGGCTTGCTAATACTGATTTTTTCATGCTTCCCTTAATGTCTCTGTGTGCTGTTGCCGCTCGGGTTCACGCGAGTTGGTCTGCATCAAAACAGGTACGGTTCCCGGTATGGCACGCGCCGCCTTGCTGATACACCTGCAACAGGACGGTATCACCATCGCAGTCGAGCGATACGGATTCGACTTGTTGGGTATGGCCGCTGGTGGCGCCCTTGATCCAATATTCTTGGCGGGAGCGCGAATAATAGGTGCCGTGCCGGGTGGCGAGGGTATAGGCCAGTGCGTGATCATCCATCCAGGCGAGCATGAGTACCTCACCGGTGTCGGCTGCCTGGGCGATGGCTGGCACAAGCCCTTGGTCGTTGAAGCGCACGCGGGCGGCGATGGCGGGATCGAGCTGGTAGGTTTCTGGGTTGTTTTGGTTTATCGACTGGTTCATCGACGCACCTCGTATCCGGCCTGGGCGAGGGAGGTTTTGACTTCCTCGATGGCTACTTCGCCGAAGTGGAAAATGGATGCGGCGAGGACGGCATCGGCCCCGGCCTTGATGGCTGGTGGAAAGTGGTCGGGGCGGCCGGCGCCCCCTGAGGCGATGATGGGGATGGTGACCGCGTCCCGGACTTTTGCGATGAGTTCCAGGTCGAAGCCAGCCTTGGTGCCGTCGCCGTCCATGGAGTTCAGCAGGATTTCGCCCGCCCCTAATTCGGCGCCGCTGCGCGCCCAGTCGATGGCGTCAATGCCTGCGGATTTGCTACCACCGTGGGTGGTGACTTCAAAGCCGGATGGTTGGCCTTGGGCACGGCGCGCGTCAACGCTGAGCACAATGCATTGAGAACCGAATCGGGCGGCGAGTTCCCGCAAGAGTTCGGGGCGGGCGATGGCGGAAGTGTTGATGCTTACTTTGTCGGCGCCGGCGCGAAGCAGCTGGTCGACGTCGTTGACGCTGCGCACTCCCCCGCCGACGGTGAGCGGGATGAAAACCTGTTCGGCGGTGCGGCGCACCACATCAAGCATGGTGCCGCGGCCAGCAACGGAGGCGGACACGTCAAGGAAGGTGAGTTCGTCGGCCCCCTCCCGGTCGTAGCGGGCGGCAAGTTCCACTGGGTCGCCGGCGTCTTTCAGGCCGGTAAAATTGACGCCCTTGACCACGCGCCCGTTATCGACGTCAAGGCAGGGAATGACTCTGATTGCTACCGCCATGGTGGTTAATGTCCTCCGGTTCGGATTGTGGTGAGTGTGGTCAAAATCGTTTCATGGGCCCGGGCGGTTCCCACAATTGCGCCGCGGCTGGTGTGGTCCCAGGGGTTGCCATAGAGGTCGGTGACGGTGGCGCCAGCGGCCTGGCAGAGGAAGATGCCGGCCGCATTGTCCCAAATGTTGGGGCTGAAGCTCACGGCGCCGCCGAAAATGCCTGCGGCGGTGTAGGCCAGGTCGATGCCGACGGACCCGGTGATGCGTGGGCGCAAATATGTTCGAGTTAATTCGACGAGGAATCCGTGGCGCATGAGGTCGGGGAATTGGGCTTCGTTGCTTTCCGACGACCCAGAGATAGAGGAGAATCCCACGTGGGCCGCGACCTCGGGACGCTCCGCGAGGGGTGGCTGCGGCACCCCGTTCTGGAAAAGTGGCGATCCGGCGTAGGCGCCGAATCGTTGGTTGATCATGGGCACGCTGGTGATAGCGAGCACCGGCATGCCGTCGGCAAGCAGGCTGATGAGGATGCAGCTCATAGGGTTGCCGGCGGCAAAATTAGCGGTCCCGTCAATGGGGTCGACCACCCAGGTGAGTTTCCCGCAGTCGCCGCCGTATTCCTCCCCCAGCACCGGTATGCCGGTTTCGTGTATGAGTCGGCGGCGGAGGTACTGTTCGATGGCGAGGTCGACATCCGTGGCGAATTGGCCGGCGGCCTTCATGTGGGTAGGGTCAGACCCGAGCCCATCAATGAACATGCGTTCGATGTCAGTGAGGATGGTGAGCGCGATGCGGTAGAGCTCCCTGGCATCGGTCATAGTAGCGCCAACGCCTCGGGGAGGGTGAACCGGCCTTCGTAGAGGGCTTTGCCGATGATGGCGGAGTCGATGCCTTCGTCTTCGTATTTCGCCAGTTCGGTGATGTCCGAGAGTTGGGCGATGCCCCCGGAGGCGACGATTTTCGCGTCAGTGGCCTGGGCTACTTCCCGAAGCAGGTCGATGTTGGGGCCGGCCAGGGTGCCGTCTTTGGATACGTCGGTGACGACGAAGCGTTGGCATCCTTGGGAGTCGAGGCGTTCCAGTATTTCCCACAGGTCGCCGCCATCACCTACCCAGCCGCGGCTGCGGGCCCGCCATTCACCGTCGACAAGCAGTGCGGCAATATCGACCGCGATTTTGTCACCGTGGGTGGCTATTGCTTGGGCAATCCATTCGGGGTTTTCCAGGGCTGCGGTACCGATGTTGACCCGTCGGGCACCGGTGGCGAGGGCACGTTCTAAGGTGGCATCATCGCGGATTCCACCGGTGAGTTCCACATGAATATCGAGTTGGGCGATGATGTCCGCCATGAGTTCGTGATTGGATCCACGGCCAAAGGCGGCATCAAGGTCGACGAAGTGGAGCCAGGTCGCGCCGGCATTTTGCCAGGTTTTTGCGGCGTCGAGGGGGGAACCGTAGGACTTTTCGGTACCCGCCGCTCCTTGGTTGAGACGCACCGCTTGACCGTCAACTACATCAACAGCGGGGAGGAGAGTAAAAGTCATAGCTTTAAAGTGTAGCGGGTGAGAACCGCTGGGTCAGAGTTGTGCTAACCAATTTTTGAGCAGTTCGGCACCGGCATCGCCGGATTTTTCGGGATGGAATTGGGTTGCCCACAATGGGCCGTTTTCGACCGCGGCGACAAACCGGGCGGTTTGGTGGGTGGCCCAGCTAACGATCGGCGGCGTGGTGATGCCTTCCTCGGGAAACTCCCAGCGTTGGACGCCATAAGAGTGCACGAAATAAAAGCGGGTACTTTCATCTATACCTGCGAACATGGCGGAGCCGGGGGCGACGTCGATGGTGTTCCATCCCATGTGGGGCAGAATGTCAGCGTCGAGGCGTTCGACCACGCCCGGCCATTCGCCGCAGCCGGCAGCATCCTCCCCATGCTCGACCCCGTGTTCGAAAAGTATTTGCATTCCGACGCAGATTCCCATGACCGGCCTGGAGCCGGCGAGGCGTTCACCAATGAGCCTGGGGCCGTTGATGGCCGTCAGTCCCCGCATGCAGGCGGCGAATGCGCCCACGCCGGGAACGAGGAGCCCGTCAGCGGCGAGGACTTCGCGAGGGTCGTTGGTGATGGTGACGTCGGCGCCGACGCGGGCGAGGGCGCGGTGGGCAGATCGGAGATTACCGGAGCCGTAATCGAGAATGGCTACTGTGGTGGGCATAGGCGGAGTTTCCTGGGTAATTTGTGGGTTCGCTTATCGACGCCGCAACGTGGGTGTCGTGGGATGCTATCCACATAACCATTACCCAAGAGTAAGGTCAAAACACACTTTCCCCGCCATGTGACGACATCCGCCGGTGTCTCCGACGGTCACCGATCTCGGCGGCAACCCCAACGATGACCACGAGCGCGGACACCAGGAAAATCGCGGTATAGCCCTGCCATGCAGCAACCAGCCCCAAGAGGATCGCGCCGCTGCCCGTGCCGGTGTCGAAGGCGGCGTTCCACACGGTGGAGGCCTGACCGATTCGACCCCGCGGCACCCGCATGAACATTTCCAACATTGCCTCGGTGGACACAAATCCGAAACCACACCCGAACAGAGTTGCGGAAACAAGCAGCAAGCCGAGTGGTAAGCCTCCCGATATGATCCCCACCATTCCCACGAGCGATGCTATGACTAATCCTTGGCCCATGAACATGAGTGACCCGGGTTTTCCCACCCGATCGGCCCACACCCCGCACACATAGCGCGCAATCATTTGTGCGCCGCCAACCACCGCGAGCAGCAACCCCGCAAACGAGGCTCCCTGCACGGGGTCTACATCTTTTACTGTTGCCGGCAAAAATGACGACAAGGCCCCATACCCCATCGCAACCGTGGTCATGGCGACGGCGGGGGCCGCCAACACCCATAACGTCCCGCCCCGCAGCTTCTCCCCCATTCGCAATTGTTTTCGATCATGTTCCGGCGGTGGCTCGGGGCGGGAAACCACCGGTTCCGGGGTGGGATCACGGATGAGGATCGCCAGCCCGGCGGCCGCCAAGGCGACCAAGGCCCCGGCGATAAACACCACCGAGTTGCCCACGTGTTCGGACAGCCACAGGCCGGCCGGCAGCCCCACCATTTGGGCGGCACCGGTAAATAACCCGATGATTCCCGATGCCTTCCCCAGGGCTCCCGGCGGGGCGATGTGCGCCACCAGGGCGAACTGCGCCACGCAGAGAGAACCGAACCCCATGCCCCGCACCGCCGCCACCAGCAATAACGACGCGGTGTCCATGCTGACCAGATACCACAGGGTCGGCACCCCCAGCAGAAACGCGGCTGCCAACATGACACGTCGATAACCATAGCGCCGAATGATGCGATTAGTCACCAATTGGGTGGCCACGGTCACAGCCATGAACACCATGGTGGTGGCGCCAGCCAGGGTCTCGCTGCCGGTAGTCAGGATCACGGCCAGGGGGATCACCGGCAGCATGAGCGAGAACGCCCCAAACGCAGCGGCGGTGGCGAAACTCAAGGCGGTAAACCCGGGAACCTCGGTAAAAAGCTGCATCGTCGAGGTGGCCGGGCTATCGGCGGTAGCGACGGTGTTATTGGTGTTATTCTTGACCGTCATCAGGCGCGCATTTCCCCCACCATCCACAAGATGCCGGCGGCGGCCGCGATCCCAGCCAATACGCCCAACACCACGGCAAACCCCCGAGAGCCGTTCTTATACACGGACCAAGTGCCACCCGCCAACACACCGGCGATGAGGAACATGAGGTACACCAACCAGTAGTTATTCCCCGAGGCGGCTTGCGCTACATACATAATCGTCACGGTTTCAACTGTGACACATTTCCTCGGAAATACCTAACGGTGTTCCCAAACCGGAAAACCCCACGAAACCACCGGTTTTCACCAGGGTTTCCGGCCGATTACGCTAGTCGATTATTGCTATAGGGCACCCTTGGTGGAGGGAATGCCAGTCACCTGCGGATCTATATCGACCGCCGCCCGAATGGCCCGGGCTACCGCCTTGAACTCCGCCTCGGTGATATGGTGCGGGTCACGACCATAGTGACAGATCACATGCAGGGTGACGCGCGCATTCGTCGCCAATGATTCAAAAAAGTGTTCGTTGATAATGGTGGCGTAGTGGCCGCCAATCACGGAGGTGAGCATGTGATCTGGCTCGCCACGCATCACATAATAAGGGCGGCCGGAAAAATCCACCACAGCCTCACACAGGGCCTCATCCATGGGAACACTAAACGACCCGAAACGGCGAATCCCCTGCTTATCCCCAACCGCCTCGGCGAGCGCCTGCCCCAAAACAATGGCAACATCCTCCACCGTGTGATGCGCATCAATGTGCGTGTCCCCCTGGGCGTGCACCTTCAGGTCGAAGGCGCCATGAACGCAGAACGCCGTGAGCATGTGGTCGAAGAAGGGAACACCTGTGTTAATGTTGCTTTTCCCGGAACCATCCAGGTTAATGGTGACAGTGATGTCGGATTCGCTGGTGGTTCGGGACACTGTGGCCGTGCGGGCGGCCGGGGTGGGGCCGGTGAGCGTCGTGGTGTCTGTCATGGGGTTAGTGTCCTTTCGGTAGAAGGTGGGTTGCGGCATTGCGTGCGGCAGCAAGAAACGCATCGTTTTCGTCGGGCAGACCGATCGTCACCCGCAGGTAGCCAGGCACGCCCACATCGCGGATGAGCACGCCCTGATCCAGGAACTGCTGCCACACGACGTGTTGGTCGGCGAATGTGCCGAAAAACAGGAAGTTCGATTCGCTCGGCACCACGAAAAACCCTAAATCCTGCAATGCGGCCTGCACGCGCTTGCGCTCGTCGACAAGCGCGGCAACCGTGGCCAGGGTGTCGGCGCTGTGTCGTAATGCCACCCGTGCAGCCGTCTGCGACAACGCGGACAGGTGGTACGGCAACCGCACCAACATGACCGCATCCACGAACGCGGGGTCGGCCACGAAATAGCCCAATCGGCCGCCGGCAAAATCGAACGCCTTACTCATTGTGCGCGATACCACCAGCTTAGCGGGGTAATCCGCCAGGAGCGTGACCGCGGACGGTGCGTCGGAAAATTCCGCATACGCCTCATCCACAATCACAATGCCCGGCGCGGCGTCGAGGAGCCGGGTGATAGTGTCGAGGGAGGTGACGTCCCCGGTGGGATTGTTGGGAGTGGCGATGAAAACGATATCGGGTTGGTGGTCGGCGATGGCCGCCAATGCCGCCTGGGGGTCGATGCGAAAGTCGGCGCCGCGGGGGCAGTCAACGAAGGTAGTGCCAGTGCCGTGCGCCAATATGGGATGCATGGAGTAGCTGGGCTGGAAGCCCAAGGCGGTGCGACCGGGCCCACCAAAGATTTGCAGGAGCTGCTGGAGTACCTCGTTGGAGCCGTTGGCGGCCCACAGGTTAGCGCAGGTGACGGCGACGCCGGTGCGGTCGGTGATATAGGCCGCGAGGTCGGTGCGCAGCGCGATACAGTCCCGGTCGGGGTAGCGGTTGAGGTCGGTGGCGTGCGTTTCGACGTGACGAAGCAGGTCGGCGATGAGCGCCGGGGAGGGCGAATAGGGGTTTTCGTTGGTGTTGAGTCGGACGGGTACGTCTAGTTGGGGCGCGCCGTAGGGGGTTTCGGTGCGGAATTCGGGTCGGATGGGGAGGTTGAGATAGTTCATGCGAGATCCTCGAAGCGGGCGCGGATGGCTTCGCCGTGGGCGGGAAGGTCTTCCGCGTCGGCGAAGGTGATGACGGTGGTGGAGATTTCCTTGAGGGCGGGTTCGTCGTATTCGATGAGGTTGACGGGCCGGAGGAAGGTGTGGGTGGATAGGCCGGCGCTGAACCGGGCGGTGCCACTGGTGGGGAGCACATGGTTGGAGCCGGCGGAGTAGTCGCCGAGTGGCACGGGACTGAAGCCGCCGACGAAGATGGCACCGGCGTTGGTGATGTGGGCGGCGACGGCGCGGGCGTTGATGGTGTGGATTTCTAGGTGTTCGGCGGCGTAGGCGTTGGCCACGGTGATGGCGGCGTTAAGGTCGTCGACGAGCACGATGCCGGATTGGGGGCCGGTGAGGGCTTGGGCTACCCGGTCGGCATTGCGGGTGACGCGATAGCGGGCGGCAACCTCGCGGTTGACGGCCTCGGCAAGCGTGGCGGAGGGGGTGATGAGCACGCTGGCGGCCATGGTGTCGTGTTCGGCCTGGCTGATGAGGTCGTAGGCGACCCAGACTGGGTCGGCGGTATCGTCGGCGAGGATGGCGATTTCGGTGGGGCCGGCCTCGGAGTCAATGCCGACCATGCCGCGGACGAGGCGTTTCGCGGCGGTGACGTAGATATTGCCGGGGCCGGTAATCATGTCGACGGGTTCGAGGTCGGTGTCGCCGTAGGCCATGAGTGCGATGGCTTGGGCACCGCCGATGGCCCACACCTCGGTGACGCCGAGGAGGCCGCATGCGGCGAGGATGGTGGGGTGGGGCCAACCGTTGTGGTCGGCCTGGGGTGGGGATGCCACGACGAGGGAGGTGACGCCAGCTTCTTGGGCGGGTACCACGTTCATGATGACGGAGGAGGGGTAGACGGCGTTACCGCCGGGAACGTAGAGGCCGACGCGGGCGATGGGTTGGAAGATTTCGGTGACGGTACCACCAGCGGTGAGTTCGGTGGTGTGAGGTTGGGGTTTTTGGTCGGCGTGGACGGCGCGAACGCGGGCGATGGATTCTTCCAAGGCGGCGCGCAGATCGGGGTCGAGGTCAGCGACGGCTTGGTCGATGACGGTACTGGGAACCTGGAGACTTTCGGGTCGTACGTGGTCGAATTGTTCCCCGTAGTCGAGTGCTGCCGACACGCCGTGGTCCCGAATGGCGGTGACCACGGGGGTGACTGTGGGTAGGACCGCATTCACGTCTACCCCGCCTCGGGGTAGGGTACGGCGTAATTCACTGGTGGTGAGGGGTTTTTGTTGGAGATTGATGAGGTTGAGCACTGGTTGACCTTCCCGTGGATGTTTGGGGCCGCATGGGGCATAAATTTAGCAGTTCATTAGCTAGTTTAGGCATATTATGGTGGTAGGAACAATATCTGCTGTCTGCAAATAATGTACTGGTTTGAATTATATGAACTAGTTGGTGGGTTGGTAGAGAAATAGAGAAAAGCCCTGTTGGTGCCGTTATAAAAAACGAAAGAAATTTCACACCGTTTGTTGGCGAAAGTTAGCTGTTCAGCTCTTAGTCGGAGGGTATTATGTGACGTACTTCCTGATGAGACGCATAATGCAAGCGTATCGCTCACTTATCACAACATTACATCACGATATATAGGGTAGCCATGACAGATTATAAAGCAGACTTCAACGTTCAACCGCTTGTGGTTAACGATGAGCTCGTGTTAGAAGCCATCGAGGAATTGGGCTACCGTTTTATTGCCGAAACCGGTTCCGAGCTGGCCATTGCCACACTGCATTGGCCGTATCACACATTGCAGTTAGAGTTTAGCGACGACCAATTCCGCATGTTATATGCGGAGGTATCGTTTACTGGGAGTTCCAGCTTGTCGCGGATTAATGAGATTTCTCATGCGGTGGATGCATGGAATTCGGAGCGGGTGAGTCCGGCGGCGTATTTGTCCATAGCGGACGATGCTCGTATCAATGTGTTTTTCCGCACGGGGTTAGCGATTGCTAGGCGTGCGTCGCTGGACCAGATAAAGGCGTTTATTCGCGTGGCCGCGGAATCCACGGTGGTGGCGTGTGAAACGTTTGTGGAGCAGTTCCCCGAGTTGGGGCAGCGCTCCGGGCAGGCGTCGAATAGTTTTGGGGATTTGGATTTTTCGCTTACCGACGATTCCCAGTTGCCGACGGAGCTATCGATACCGAGGGTCCGGTCGGTATTGCGGGATTTGGGTATAGAAAAAACCCATGGTGACGACGCCATGGTGTTGGCGTGGATTAACGATATTTTGGTGGGGTTTTTCTTGGAATCCGGCCCAAGCCTGCTAGTGAAGGGGCACTGGGATCCGGGCCTGGATCCCGACCGGGAATATATGAAGGCCGCCTTGGTGTGCAATAAGTGGAATGAGGATAATCCCACCACAAAAGCGTTTTGCGTGACCGATGAGGATGGGTTGCAGGTGCGGGTGGAGTTCGTAGCGGATTCCGGCGCCGGTTTGAACACATCCCAGTTGATACTGAATGTGCAGATGGCGATTCATTTCATTTTGTCGGCCATTGATCGCATCAGCACGGAAATTCAGGGTCATTGCGCGGTAGCGTGGCCGGAGGATACCAACTAGCAAAACCAGCTCCGACTAGTCGGGGCCAGGGTCCGGGTCCGCCAGTGGGTAGGGGACGAAGAATTCCAGGATCCAATAATAGGCGGCAGCCAGGCAGGGGGCGACCGAATACCCGGAAATGCCGGCATTCATGAGCGGCACGAACGGCACCACGTCGCCGACGTTGAAATCGCTGGTGGCGGTGGGAATACGGTAAACGGTGATGGTAGTGAAGTCCCCAAGTTTGGCGAAGAGTATCGAGCCCACGAGCGACCAGAGGGTGACCCATAGGAGCATGCTGAGCCCCCGGTAGGCGAGGGTTTTCTGGTGGATGCGGGCGCTGAGGATAATGGCGAGGATGCCCGTGGTGAAGACGAACCAGAAGAATCCGGTGAATTCCACATTGTCGACTATGTTGAGTTCCAGGCCGCCCTGGTCGTCGATGATGGTTGCTTGATAGCGGGGTCGCAAAAGCCCCCAGATAATACTGGCCGCGGTGAAGCTGCCGAGGATGGCTAGGACCACGCCGGCATAGGCACCATTGCGGGCCCGGGACTCGATGGTGGGCATCGTTATCTTTCTATGACTGCTATAGGTTATGTGGAAACGCCGAAAGGGCTATCGCTAAAGAAATCTAGCGATAGCCCACTTATGGCTTCTCTTGCCTAGGCGAGACGGTAGGTCACGACGGACTAGTTACAGAACACCCACTTGCCGTTTTCCTTAGCGAAACGCTGGGTGGCAACGGTCTGGCCTTCGGCTTCAGTGCTTGCGGTGACCTGTGCGGATGCGGTGTCACCGGAAACCTTGATGTCGGTCACAGAATCAATGGTGGGCTTAGCCTTCTTGAAGTCCGGGTAGGAGTCCAGCGGCACATCCGGGATCTGGCCAAGGTCGAGGGACTTCTCGCCACCGTTTTCGTCCAGCACCTTCTTGCAGGTGTGCTGCGGGATGTAGCCCATGTAGCTGCGGAGGGTGGTCTCGGCGGTGATGCCGCGCACCACGCCTTCGATGCTCTTGGCGTCTTCAGGCGAGGCAGGCTGGCCACCTTCCACCGGCTGGTGGGTGGTGGTGGGCAGTGCAGGCGGAGTGACGTTCTCGGGTAGTGGCGGGGCGTCGGAAGAGGCACCTTCGGCGGGCTTTGCTTCGCCAGAGGATGTAGCAGCACCGGAGGCTGCGGCGCCGCTAGCGGAGGTCGATGCCCCGCCGCTGCTGCCCTTGGAGGAGGCGGATTTATCGCTTGAGGCCGCGGAGGTACCGCCACTTGCGGTGCTGCCGGAATCGCCGGAATCACTACACGATGCGAGTACTAGAGCACTAGCAGCAATGGCGGCCACAGCCACCTTTTTCATGTTGCTCACTCGAATACGATTCTGCACTTTGAAAGTTCTCCTTAAACAAATGAGCTGTAGTCGAACCACAGCATTGGATTGCGATTCCCACCCTAACAAA
This sequence comes from uncultured Corynebacterium sp., assembly GCA_963552855.1. Lineage (GTDB taxonomy): Bacteria > Actinomycetota > Actinomycetes > Mycobacteriales > Mycobacteriaceae > Corynebacterium. Next base: position 16,698 of record CAUVMZ010000018.1, read on the forward strand.
CACTTTTAGGATTTTTGCCAGTTCACAGCCTATTGGCAGAAACCTCCCAGTTTTTTTCGAAATCTCGAACGAAAGAACTAGGTCTCACAGGGAACCGTGAGGTTTCTTTCGTTGTAAAGCAAGCTACACTATTGGTCGTGCAGTTAAGCAAGGATTCCATCATTGCTGCCAGTCTTACCATTTTAGGGACGTTTGGTCTGGCCGATATGACCATGCGGCGGGTTGCCGCATCGCTTGGGGTGGCACCCGGCGCGCTCTATTGGCATTTTAAGAATAAGCAAGCGCTTATTGACGCCACCGCGCGCACGCTCTTAGCCGATTTTCTCACCTCACGCTACGATGATTTCCCCACGGCCTGTCGGGCACTGCGGGATGCTATGCTCGCCACCCGGGATGGTGCCGAATTAATCAGTGCAGCATTGATAGACCCAACCCTGCGGGCGGAGGTCACCAAGGTGCTGTCTGTGGCGGTGCCGGATTCGGGGGTAGTGACCGCACTGCATTTTGTCATGGGCGCAACTGTGTTGGAGCAATCCGAATATTTGCGACTGGAAACTACGGAATCGGGCGGTCCGCAGCCGAATTCTTCCGGCGTGTCGGACCCAATTCTGGGGTTGGAAAATGCCCGCCAAGCTGCACGTATTCAAGCCGATAACCAATTTCAAGAAGGTTTAGGAATCATAACTCGGGGCTTGAATGAAAATCAGCGCTAAAATGGCGGCATGACTTCTGCACCGACATCTGAGCCCCGTAAGATTTGGCCCGGCGATGCTTACCCGTTGGGATCGAAATATGATGGTGCTGGAACCAATTTTGCGATATTTTCCGACATCGCGGAAAAGGTCGAACTGTGTTTAATTGACGACGATGGCAACGAAGAACGCATCAACCTCGAAGAGGTAGATAACCACACCTGGCACTGCTATCTGCCTGGGGTTTCCCACGGGCAACGGTACGGTTACCGGGTGCATGGCCCCTACGATCCCGCCAATGGGCACAGGTGCGATGCAAGTAAATTATTGGTTGACCCCTACGCTCGTGCGTTTGATGGGGAATTCGACGGCCATCCGTCACTATTCAGCTATGACATCACCAAACCATACGACATGTACTCCCGTAACACGGAGGATTCTCTTGGGCACACCATGCTATCCGTGGTGGTTAACCCATTTTTTGACTGGGGTGGCGAAAAACCCCCAAACATCCCCTACCACGAAACGGTCATCTATGAGGCCCATGTGAAGGGCATGACCATGACTCACCCGGAGGTGCCGGAGGATTTACGCGGCACCTACGCCGGCATGGCTCACCCGGAGGTCATAAAATATTTCAAAGAACTAGGCGTAACCGCGGTTGAGCTCATGCCGGTTCACCAATTCCTGCAGGACGATAGGCTTCGGGAATTAGGGTTGCGGAACTATTGGGGGTACAACACCTTCGGGTTCTTTGCCCCCCACCAGGATTATGCGGCAAGCACCGAGGTGGGTGGTGCCGTCAACGAATTCAAGAGCATGGTGCGAACGTTCCATGAGGCCGGCATTGAGGTGATTTTGGATGTGGTGTACAACCACACCGCCGAAGGCAACCACCTGGGCCCCACCATTGCGTTCCGCGGCATTGACAACGACTCTTACTACCGGCTTGTCGACGACTCTAAAGCCCACTACATGGACTACACGGGCACCGGCAACTCCCTCAATGTGCGGGACCCCCACTCGTTGCAGATGATTATGGATTCGCTGCGCTACTGGGTGGAGGAAATGCATGTGGATGGGTTCCGCTTCGACTTGGCCTCCACCCTGGCCCGGGAGCTGCACGACGTAGACCGGCTGGCCACCTTCTTCGACCTGGTGCAACAAGACCCGGTGGTGTCCCGCGTGAAGCTCATTGCCGAACCGTGGGATGTGGGCGAAGGCGGCTACCAGGTTGGTAACTTCCCCACCCTGTGGGCCGAATGGAATGGTAAATATCGGGACACGGTGCGGGACTTCTGGCGGGGCGAACCCTCCACCCTGGGCGAATTCGCCTCCCGGCTCACCGGGTCCTCCGACCTGTACGCCCATAATGGGCGCCGACCCACCGCCTCCATTAACTTTGTGACCGCCCACGATGGGTTCACCCTCAATGACCTGGTCAGCTACAACTCCAAACACAACCTGGCCAATGGGGAAGACGATCGGGATGGGGAATCCCACAACCGGTCGTGGAACTGTGGTGTGGAAGGCCCCACCGACGACCCGGCCATCAACCAGCTGCGGGACCAGCAGCGCCGCAACTTCCTCACCACCCTCCTGCTGTCACAGGGCACCCCAATGATTGCCCATGGTGACGAAATAGCCCGCACCCAGCAAGGCAATAATAATGTTTACTGTCAGGATAATGAACTGTCCTGGATCAACTGGGATTTCGTGAACACCAACGCGGACCTGCTGGAATTCACCAAGCGGCTCATTCGGATTCGGAAAAACCACCCAGTGTTTAGACGGCGTCGATTCCTCGCCGGTGACCCGTTCGGTTTTGATGCTGCCGACCGAGATATTGCCTGGCTGGTGCCCTCCGGCAGGCTCATGACCCAGGGTGACTGGGAATTCGCCTTCGGCAAATCCCTCATGGTGTATTTGAATGGTCGCAGCATTGTCGAGCCCGACCGGCGGGGCCAAAAGGTTGAAGACGACTCGTTCCTGTTGATGTTCAATGCCCACTACGACAGCATTGACTTCACCATCCCCGGGAAACAGTTCGGGGTGAGCTGGAAACTCATTGTTGACACCACCGAGGCCACCGGTTATCCCGCCGAGGCGAAGCATGTGCCCGCCAACGGGTCAATCACGGTACCCGCCCGGTCCATCATTATTCTGCGGCAGATCGAACTGCCCACCGCGGAAGCGGATGCGGAAGATCACGGCACCGTGGATCAGAAATCCGTGGGCGAGGTGTCGGCACCGCTCAACCTCACGGTCATGCAGCCGACACAGGAACTCGTTGCGGAACCGGCCGCGGGCGCGGAGGAGCAGCCGGAGCCCACGCAAGAGCCCAAGGTGGAGGCGGAGCCGGAAGTGAAAGCGGAAGCAACCCCGCAACAACCGGAGCCGGAGAAGCCTGAGGAACCTAAGCCCGCGAAACCGGCGAAACCTGCGAAGACTGCCGCCAAACCGGCCGTCGACAAGCAAGAAACCCCAGACCCGGACTCAGCCACCACCGCCGACAAACCCGACGATTATTCCGCCAAGAATGATTACGGCGACGAGTCCTAACAGATAACGTTTCCGCCCCGGCACGTCAAGTGATTGCGTGTCGGGGTTTATGTGTAAGCTCATATGCGGCCAACTAAATTTCGGAAGGACTCTTCAAGCCCATGTCTTCTATCAGCGCGTACGGTGCCACTATCGAGGTAACGCAGGCAGGCGTGTATATTACTCCATCCCGGTTGGCCCAAGCGTTAGAGCGTATCCCCCACCTGGTTCCCATCGACCGCATCACGGGCGCCGCCGAACTGTCCCCGCCCACCGCCTATGCCCTAGGCGCGGTAGAGCTCACCGGGACGACCGAGGTTATTCGATTCGCGCCGGGGCAGGCGGCGAACATGACGACGCTTATCGACGCCGTGACCGACGCGGTGCAAGGCAATGCCCCCGCCCTGGTCCCGGGCCTGCATTTCGTGGGCGTGGATGTGGAGACCGCCAACGCGGATTGGGGGTCGATCTGCCAGATTGGGGTGGTGCGGGTTGTAGATGGCATGCAGGTGGACTCTCACGAGTGGCTGTGCCGCCCCCCGGCCGGCATTGACCATTTTGACGAGGGGAACATAAGGATCCATGGGATTACCCCGGACATGATGACCGACGCCCCCGACTTTGCGACGGTGTTTCCAGAGGTGGTTGCCTATGTTGCTGACCAGGTGTTGGTGGCACATAACGCCCAATTCGATTTGACAGCGTTTTCCCGGGCCTGCCATGCGACAGGCACCCCAGTCCCCCACTGGAAGTTCGCCTGCTCCCTGGCAGCGTCACGGGCGGCAAAGCTGGGGATCACCAGCCATCGGCTGCCGGTAGTTGCCCAGCATTTGGGTGTGGAATTAGATAATCACCATGATGCGGTGGCAGATGCGCGGGCGTGCGCCGGGATTTTCGTACAGTTGGCATTGCGGGCCCACGCCACCGGCGATATCGAAACCGTGTTCACCACCTTGGGGTTTAGCCTGGGGGATTTGAACACGGAGCGCATCTACCCGGTTTTGAGCAACCCACCAACCGTTACGGTTGCAGGTGGCCAGGGTCATGCCGACGGTGCTACTGCCCCAACCCCGGCGCGGCCGACACCGAAATCCGCCCGGTGGGCTAAAGCCGCCACCCCCACCACGATTCCGGACCCTAACCCCGACGCGGACCCCAACCATCCACTGTTTGGGCATGTTATTACCCTCACTGGTGATTTCGAACCCTATGACAAGGGTGAACTATGGGAAAAAATGGCAGCGGTGGGCGCCACCGTCGCCAAGAATGTGACGAAGAAAACAACCATGTTGGTCATGGGACCGTGGGATAGTGTCACTTCGAAACAGAAACGTGCGGAAGAGCTTATAAGCAAAGGCCAGAATATAGAAATGTGGCAGTCAATGCGGCTATTCACCGCCCTGGGGTTGGACCCCACCACGGATGATGCCGACGACGATGACGAGCCACCGTTCTAAACACGGCTTATTCGTGGGGGTTTTGGTGGTTGGTGGCCAAAACCGTGGGGATTGTAGTCCTATTTCATGACCTACATATCGCCTTGCCTTTAGGGGAGTTCACCATGACAACTACCTTCCGCACCAGATCCCGCCGCCACCACGATGCCTATTCCTCCGCCCATTCAACGTCCCCAACGTGTCCGACACCCCTGGATGACTCGTCGCCGCTGGTGGGACCGGCCGTGCTTCCTGAGCTTCGGCTACGGCTGCTGGTCACTTCCCCCACCACCCCGGTTCGACGCACCAACGATGGTTTTTATGCCGCCCCGGCCGAGGTGGCGCTTTCCGGGAATCTTCGTGCCGGGTTTTGTTGCGGCAATTATGCGCTCAGCCACGAGTTTTTGGGCGGCCTGGGGTTGGGGATTCGGGACGCCTGGAATCGTGCCGCCGCAAACATGTTAGCCGCAGAATCCGACTATCAGGGTGTCGCCGTACAAACCCGGCCGTTAAGCTGCCTGACCGGTAGGTATCTGCCTGGTATCCAAATCAGGTTTGCCCACTCTTCCCCCACCGCCTGGCTGGCGCATCCCCAACTGTTCGCCACCTTGTTTCATCACCTCAGCCGGGTTCTTGGGGAGGAGGCCTGTTTCTATGCCCCCAGCGACGGGTTGCTCATTGCCGCAGGCCTGAGCGCCGACCGGATAGGGGTGGAATCCTGGCTGGTCGAGGAGCTACAGCCCCGACTTGCGTGTCGCATCTACTATCAGCGCGGGTTTCCCACCACCCGCGGCGGCAGTGGTGGCCTGCCGCACGAGGGGCTGCTCAGCTCCGACTACCTGGCGGAACTGCGTGACCGGCGGCGCACCCACCACCGCACCAGTTGGGATATTTATGCTGGTGACGGCACCTGTGGAGAGTATGTCACCCAGGCGGATTATGATGGGCAGGATCACCAACACGCGGCATGATGATGGGTTCATGAGGTGCAGCGTGTTTTTGTGTGGTGTTTGAGTTATTGACGGATTTGTACCAAGGATTGTCACCGGTGACCAATTTACAGCAGCTACACCAGCGATATCAGGAGTTTTGCGCCAGGTATCCGAATGCCGCGGCGGATTTCTTAGGCGCCATCGAGGATGTGCTTTCCGACGCCGGCCTCACCTACGACCATGTGACCGCCAGGGTGAAGGAATGGCGATCCTTGCGCAGCAAGTCCCGGAAACGCCGGCCCGATGGCACACCCATGTATCCGCACCCGTGGCAGGACATTCACGATCTCATTGGGGTGCGGGTGACCACCTACCATTCCACCGAGATTCCCCGCATCATTGAGGCCCTCACCGAGGTGTTTGAGGTGCGGCGCAGCGTGGATAAGACCGCCCAAACCCGCGTGTCTGGTTCGTTTGGTTACGGCTCGCATCATCTCATTTTGCGGGTGGCCCCTTCCCGGGTCACCCCGGTACTTCAGGCCTATGCGGGGCGGGAATTCGAGGTGCAGATCCGCACCGTGCTGCAGCACGCCTGGGCCGAATTCGAACACGACATCAGGTATAAGCGCCGCGGCAACACCGGGAAACTCGCCCCAGAGGTGGATCGGGCGTTCACGCTGGCGGCAGGCCTGATCGAGCTGGCAGATCAACAGTTTGATCTGATTGCTGCGCAGCAAAGTGCTACCGACACCACGGCACCCATTGATCTCGACGTGAAATTCACCGCCGAAACCCTCCCGGGCATTATCGCGCTGCTTCACGGCAACACCATCCCCCAGTCGCGCCTGGAGCATTACCATTGGCTTGAGGAGCTGCTGCACGCCCACGGGCTCACCACCGTGGCGCAGTTGACGGAGCTCATGACCCCGGCCAATCTTGAGCGGGTGAAAACGGCCCTCCACTATACGTTTCAGCCCGGACAGGTGCGGATCATTGATGACCTGCTGCTTGCCGCTTTTGGGGAGGAGCATATCGCCAAGACGGGGACGACCGGTAATTTTCCGGCGCAGCGGCCTGCCCGGCTCCGGCATCGGCTCGCGCTCATCAACGCTGCCCAGGCCGGCGAGGGTCGGTTCAGGTGAGCTGGTGAATATACCCCACCATGTGGGCGTGTATGGGGGCGGGCCACCCCAGCTGCCCGGTTACCTGCGGCCCCGCAGCCGGTCGAGTTCGCGCCGTTCCTTCTTCGTGGGCCGGCCGGCACCCCGGTCGCGGCGCGGCATGGACATGAGAAGTTCCTTCGGCGGTGGCGGCGGGGAGTGGTCAATGTAGCAGGTGCGAGCGATGGGGGCGCCAACGCGTTTGGAGATGGTGGCCACGACTTCCACCTTGATGTCCCGGTGATCGTGCCACAGGGTGATGATGTCGCCGGGAACTACCTGCTGGGAGGGCTTGACGGTGGTGCCGTTGAGTTTCACGTGACCGGCTTTGCATTCGGCGGCGGATTGGGACCTGGTTTTTATCAGCCGCACCGCCCACACCCAGGAGTCGATGCGTACTGGTTGGGTAAACAGTGAGGTATCGAGCTCTGCCATGACGCCTTTCGTTGCTGGTAAATGCTGATTAGTAATTATCTTTGTGATTGATGATTTCTTGGATCTTGCGGTATTCGAAATAGCCGAGCAGGACGCCGAGAGCGGAGAAGAATATGAGGGTGGTCAAAAGGGTGACGAGGGAGCCGCTGAGCGCCCCGAGAGCCAGGCCACCGCCAACACCTGCGGCGACGGAGATGACGCCCCGGCGGGCGTGGCGGCGAACTTCGAGTTTCCGCTGTTCTATAGGGTTTCTTGGTCGTGGTTGTAACGTCATAAGCTCCTATTCTATTCGACCCAATCGGTGCCCGCCGCGATGAGTGTGGCCTGCCCAGCGGTGAGCGCGCTCATGGTGCCATTGAGCTGCTCTGATGTTTCGGGGTCGGTGGCAAGGGTGAGGGTGACGCCGGCGGCGGTGTAGTCGGCGGCAATGACGGTAATGTCGGTGGTGGTGCGGAGGGTGGCCTCCACCCGACCGGCAATATCGAATGGGAGTTCGACAAGGTAGAGCTCTTTGCGGCTGCGGGTGACGGTGGGCACGTGGGTGAGGCAGGTGAGCACGGAATCAGAGTAGGCGTGGACGAGACCGCCGGCGCCGAGTTTAATGCCGCCGAAATAGCGGACGGTAACGGCCGCGATGTCGAGCAGCCCGGACCCGCGGAGGGCATCGAGCATGGGGGTGCCGGCGGTGCCGGAGGGTTCCCCGTCGTCGCTAGAGCGTTCGACCGGGTTGGCGCCATCAACATGATAAATGTAGGCGGAGCAGTGGTGACGGGCATCCGGGTAGCGGTTTTTGAGGTTGCTTATGAAGTCGCGGGCCTGGGTTTCGGTTTCGATGCGGGTGATGAAGGTGATGAATTTTGAGCGTTTGATTTCCAGGGTGTGGGTGGTTTCGTGGTGGGC
>CAUVMZ010000019.1:0-24427 GCA_963552855.1 uncultured Corynebacterium sp.
GCTTTCCATTTCCCGCGGCGGCCAGGTGATTTGGATGTCCGACAAGGATGCCAAAAAGATCGGGGTCAAAGACAACGAATGGATTGAAGCATATAACCGCAATGGTGTGGTGTCAGCGCGGGCCATTGTGTCTCACCGCATCCCCGAGGGCACGGTGTTTATGAATCACGCCCAGGAGCGCACCGCTGGTACCCCCATCAACGAGTTCACCGGGCGGCGCGGCGGCACCCATAACTCCCTCACCCGCATCATGATTAAGCCCCTCCACGTTGCTGGTGGTTATGGGCATATCACCTATGGTTTCAACTACATCGGCCCAACCGGTAACAACCGGGACGAGGTCACCCGCATTCGGCGGCGTTCTCAGGAGGTTCGTTACTAATGAAAGTCATGGCTCAAATCGCAATGATTATGAACCTGGACAAGTGCATCGGCTGTCACACCTGCTCGGTGACTTGTAAGCAGGCGTGGACCAACCGTGAAGGCACGGAATACATTTGGTTCAATAATGTGGAAACCCGCCCTGGCGTGGGCTACCCCTATGGTTGGGAAAACCAGGATAAGTGGAAGGGCGGGTGGACGCTCACCAAGTCCGGGAAGCTCACCCCCCGGTCCGGTGGCCGATTGAAGAAGCTCGCCACCATTTTCCACAACCCAAACCTGCCCACCATCGAAGACTATTACGAGCCGTGGACCTACGAGTACGAAAAGGTACTTTCGGCACCGGCGGGGCAAAAAACCCAACCCACGGCCCGACCAGTGTCGCAGCTGAATGGCAAGCCCATCGACACGATTTCATGGTCTTCCAACTGGGACGATAACCTGGGCGGCAGCGGCGCAACCATGGATGACGATCCGGTGCTGAAAACCATGAACACGCAGGTGAAGAAACAGATTGAAGACACCTTCATGTTCTACCTGCCCCGCATTTGCGAGCACTGCTTGAACCCCACCTGCGTATCATCGTGCCCGTCGGGGGCCATGTATAAGCGCACCGAGGACGGCATCGTGCTCGTGGATCAGGACCGGTGCCGCGGGTGGCGTATGTGCGTGTCCGGCTGCCCCTACAAGAAGGTGTATTTCAACCACAAGACCGGCAAGGCGGAAAAGTGCACCCTATGCTACCCGCGCCTCGAAGTGGGACAGCCGACCGTGTGTTCAGAAACCTGCGTGGGCCGGCTGCGGTATTTGGGTGTGGTGCTTTACGACGCCGACAAGGTGGCCGAGGCGGCCGCCACCAAGGATGAGCACGCACTCTTCCAGGCCCAAAAGGATCTGATTCTCAACCCGCACGACCCGCGGGTGGTGGCTGCGGCCGAGGCAGAAAACATTCCGCACTCGTGGATTGATGCCGCCCAAAACTCCCCGATTTGGGACCTCATCTTCAAATATGAGGTAGCGGTGCCGCTGCACCCGGAGTATCGGACCCTGCCCATGGTGTGGTACATCCCGCCGCTGTCCCCCATTGTTGAGGCGGTGACCAGCACCGGTAACGATGGGGAGGACCATAAGATTCTCCTGACGGCGATCTCAAACATGCGCATCCCCCTGGATTACCTGGCCGGCTTATTCACCGCCGGCGACCCGGTGCCAGTGGAAAAGGTACTGCGGCGACTAGCAGCCATGCGCTCCTACATGCGGGACATTAACTTGGGCAACGAGCCACAGGAGGAGATCGCCCAGGCCGTGGGTATGACCGGCGAAGACATGCGGAACATGCATCGCCTGTTGGCCATTGCCAAATACGATGACCGGTATGTAATCCCCACTGCGTCCCCGGAGACGCCGCGGGGCATTGCCTCCCTGCCGTCGTTTAATGGGGTGGATCCCTCGGCCACCGTGGCCGAATTCCACGGCCTGGGTGAGGGCGCCCCCGAAGCCTGCCACGCTGGTGTGGGTGCCGGGGGTGGCAGCGGGACGATCAGCCTGGCATCGTGGACGCCGGGTGAAGTACCACGCTCCATGTTCCCGAAGTCAAGCCCAGCCTCATCGGAGACCACACCATCATGAAACCCGGAGACCGCAGCCACACGGGAGTAATCCCCGCCCCCACCGAACCGATCCCCATGTCAGAGGCGCAGCGTCGGGCCCTGTTCATGATGGCATCCGTGCTGTTGGACTACCCAGGTAACGGGTGGGAGCACAAACTCCGGGTGGTACACGAGCAGGCGGCAACGCTGCCGGCAGGCGTCGAAAAGCTCCTGCAACCATTCTTCGCTTTCGCCTATCAACAGGGGCAGCGGGGTTTGGAGGAACACTATGTGAGCACTTTCGACCAACGACGCCGCTGCTCGCTCTTTCTCACCTACTACGCGGTGGGAGACACCCGACAGCGTGGGGCGGCGATCTGGGCGTTTAAGGAAGCGCTGGAATCCATGAGTTTCACCATGCAGCGTGACGAATTGCCGGACCATCTGTGCGTGGTGTTAGAGGCCGCCGCCTTGGCCGACGACCAGTCGCACAGCATGGCCTGTGGCATGCTTTCCGCACACCGGGACGGCATCGAGGTGCTTCGCACCGCGCTGGAGCAAGCCGGATCACCATACGCCGGCATTATCACGGCGATCTGCGCGGCACTGCCGCCAATCGACGATGCCACCCGGGAGAACTTTTTAGAACTTATCCGCAGCGGCCCACCCGCTGAAGTGGTGGGAATCGAATCGCCGCTCCCCTTCCCCACCTCACAACCCGGCTATTAGGCCGGATACCTTGAAGGACCAATCATGAGCTCACTGCAAATTTTCCTGTGGGTCGCCTTCCCCTGGCTGGCTGTCGTCGCCTGCATCGTCGGCATCGTCTGGCGGTGGCGCACCGACCAGTTCGGATGGACCACCCACTCCTCACAAATCTACGAATCAAAACTGCTACGACTCTCGTCACCGCTCTTCCACTACGGCATGCTGTTTGTCTTCGCCGGGCATCTCATGGGCCTAGCGTTCCCCAAGGAATTCACCCGGGCCGTCGGGTTGGACGATCATACGTACCACCTGGTTGCCACGATCCCCGGCACGATTGCCGGTATCGCCGCGGTTCTTGGGCTGATCGGACTCATTATCCGAAGGTTTGTCAACCGCACAGTGCGGATGCACACCTCCCGGTCCGATAAGGTCATGTACTTGCTGCTCACCCTGGCCATCATGTCCGGGTTTATCGCCACAGTGTCCACCCAGGTGTTTGGCGGCCCGCACGGCTATGACTATCGGGAAACGATCTCCCCGTGGCTGCGGGAACTGTTTATTCTCAACCCCATGCCGGAGCTGATGGAGGAAGTCCCATGGCAGTTCAAGCTGCATATTTTCTCCGGGTTCCTGCTGCTGGCGGTATGGCCGGCAACCCGACTGGTACACGCGCTCTCCGCTCCAGCGGGATATGTGACCCGCCCCTATGTGGTGTACCGGTCCCGGGATATTCGCACCCAACCGACCCGGCAGCACACCGCGTGGGAGCCAGTGCGCACCAATAAGCGCCAACCCACAGAGGAAGCCCGCTGGTCTGGGGCGTAATTTCCAAAATCGTATCGAATGAAATTTCAGGTGGAAGTCAAGGCTTAATTCCAGATTAATAACAAACTGCTTTAGGATTTAACTTCCACCTGCTACCCCCGTATTATGGATACTTGAACCGATACAGCTCCCCTCATGTGGGGTCATTCCCGGGGAATCTTGGGTGTATCGTCATGAAAAAATTCCGATCTTCTACCTGGTCAAGAAAGGACCTCTCCCAATCATGAAGAAACTTTTCGTTGTCGTCACCGCAGCCGTATCCTGCGTTGCGCTTTTGTCTAGCTGTGCACAATCCAGCACATCGTCACGGCATTCTAAGGCAGCAGCCAGCCGCTCGGCCGCAGCCAGCAAATCAGCCGCCGCAAGTAAGTCTGCGCAGGCTAGCCAGGAAAGCGGTGACGCAACCAAGGTTTCCGCCTCCTCCCTCACCCTGTTTGCCGCCGCCTCCACCCGAGTACTCAACGATGAGCTTCAGGCACTACCGGAGTTGGCAGACACCAAGATAACATTCAATAATGATGGTTCCCCCTCCCTGGTGCAGCAGATCGAGGACGGCGGCCCGGCAGACGTGCTAGTCACCGCTGACGAGAAGAACATGAAAAAGGCTGTGGATGCCAACCTGGTCGACGCCCCTGTAACGTTGGCCACGAATTCTCTGGTATTGGTGGTTCCGAAGGATAACCCGAAGAAAATTAAGTCTTGGAACGATTTCGTGAAGACCAAGAACTCCGCCACGGTGGTCACCTGCGACCTGGAAGTTCCCTGCGGTAATGTGACGGACCAGGTGCTGAAGGAAAACGAGGTTGAGGTGGAGCCCGCATCCCTGGAGACCTCCGTGTCCAACGTATTGGGCAAGGTAACCTCGGGTGAGGCTGACGCCGGCTTCGTGTACGCCACCGATGCCGCAGCCGCCGGTGATGCAGTGACCGTCATTGAAATCCCGAACGCCCAGAAACACCGCAATCAGATTCTGGCCGCAGTGGTGAAGTCCTCCACCCAGCAGGAAGGCGCCAAGCAGCTCATTGACCTGCTGAAGTCGCAAAAGGTTGCCGAGTTGTGGAAGACCCACGGTTTTGATCCAGCATCCTAAGAGTTTTCCGCACTCTTCCGCACCGCTAGCACGCCCCATCACTATTCCGGGTGTGCTAGCGGTGTTGGCGTTTTTCGGGTGTGCATTTTTGCTCCTACCTTTGGCCGCCCTGGCAACCCGCGTCTCCTGGGACACGCTGGGGGAAACGCTACTGGAGCCAAGTACTCAAACACTGTTAGAGATCACCCTACGGTCAGCGCTGTACGCCACAATCATCACGGTGCTCATTGGTGTGCCCATGGCCATCATGTTGCAACGATTACGTCGGGGCTCGCAGCTGGTGCGCATCCTTATCCTCCTGCCGTTGGCCATGCCACCGGTGGTGGCCGGGTTGTCGCTCACAGCGCTGTTGGGTCGACGGGGAATCACCGCCCCCATCCTCAACGCTCTTGAGCTGCAATTCGCGTTCGCATTCGCCGGCGTAGTGGTGGCACACATATTTATCGCACTGCCCTTCGTGGTCATCACGGTGGATGCGGCGCTACGCCAGATCGACCGGGAGGTATTCGACTCGGCCGCAGGCATTGGTCTGTCCCCGTGGCAGGTGCTGTGGCGGATCACGCTACCCACCCTGAGACCTGCGATCGTAACCGGCACCGGCCTGGCGTTTGTTCGCTCCCTCGGCGAGTTCGGCACCACTCTCACCTTTGCTGGTTCGCTGCCGGGCACGACCCGCACCATGCCGATTGGTATTTATCTGGCTCGGGAAACCGACCCCACCGATGCCTATAATCTTGCGGCAATCCTGATTATTTTGGCGCTCCTGGTGCTGCTATCCACGGGTATTTTCGCTATGCGACGCGTTCCCAAACCGGAGGCCCGCACCATCACGGACCTTGACACCGACACGCTGCGTGACCTTTGCGCCCCCACCCACCCGGCGCCGGACATCACCATCAACGGCGTCACCTTCCACTCCGGCCAGGTGACTGCCCTAGTGGGCCCCAATGGATCTGGCAAAACCACACTCTTAGGCCAGATCGGTGGCCGCCTCACCGGCGGGCAGGTGGTTTTGGGTGACACAGACGTGAGCGCACTCCCGCCCCATCGGCGGGGCGTGGTGGTAGTCACCCAGCAGCCCGGGCTGCCACCGTTTGCCACCGTGGCCCAGGCGCTCACCATGGTCACAAAGGATTCGGACCGCAGCCGGCGACTCCTTGCGGCATCTGGCTTGCAGGAATTGGCGGGGGTCCGCTGTGATGGTCTTTCCGGCGGACAGGCCGCCCAGGTGGCGCTGGTCCGAGGATTGGCGGCCAGGCCGGCCGTCCTGCTGTTAGATGAGCCGCTGGCGGCCGTGGATAGCGCTGCCGCCCACCGGTGGCGCACCCTGCTGCGGGCCATCACTCCGGGACGCACCACCATCCTGGTGAGCCACGATCCCCTCGAAGTGGCGTCGATAAGCAAGAACATTGCGGTGCTCGACCGGGGCGAGGTGACTGCGCATGATGAAACACCCACGATTTTCCGCATTCCCCCCAACCCGTTCGTGGCCACCTTTACCGGTCGGAATCGGCTCACGGGAACCGTGCACACCATTGGTAAGGAGTTTGTCACCCTGCATCTTGACCATGACACTGACCACCCTAACCCTATCACCGTCATGGGGATCCCCGACGGGTCGCTGCACGAGGGCGACCAGGCGATAGCGGTCGTCGAACCATTATCACTCACGCTGCAACTACCCGAACAGGTGAGCGATGAATCGGCACGGAATCATTGGCCGGGACGGATTACCAGCATCGAAGCACACTATAACTCTGGTGTGGGCACCAACGTCATCGTCGACGTGGGCGGCACCCCGGTGTTATGTCTAGTGACGGCACAATCGGTGACAGATCTGCATCTTGATGTGGGTTCCGAGGTTATTATTTCCGCGAAAGCACTCAACGTCATGGTCTTTCCACAACTATAATTTCCTAGGTAGCCCAATTAAAGAATGTGACGCTCGTAGGTGAATATTATGACTGCCCCCGATGCCGTTTCGAACCTATTTGTGGAATCGCTCAAACTTAGCGCCAAACAACGTAAAGTTCTCGATGTCATTCACGAGCATCCGCGGGGCATCACCGCCGCTAGAATCGCCACAATCATGGGTACCACCGTCAATACGTTGCGTGGGCATCTCGATGAATTACTCGCCCAAAGGGCCATTCGTACCGAGGCACCCAGCGTGGGGAACCGCGGTCGCCCCGCCCTCGTCTACTATTCACGGGTGCCGGATAACCGAATTATCGCCTTGGAATATATCACCTTGGTACGGGTCTTTGCCCAATATTTATCAGAAACCACTGACGACCCCCAGGCTGCTGCCTACGATATTGGCCGCACCTGGGCGAGGGAAATATCCACGGAACCATGCGACGAATCAGAATTATTGGTTCGGCTGGCCCAAATGGGTTTCGACCCAGTCCCCTTCGAGGAGCCGCGCAACCTGGCAGATACCCAACCGGCTACACCACCACCCGTCGAACAGTCGAATGCGCAGCATCCCGAGGCACCAAGGGCGGCAGAAGCATCGGATGGGACCGCCACAAGCTATCCCGACCATGCTGGCCGCCCCATCATTGAATTGCGCTCCTGCCCATTCCTGCACCCGCACAAAGAAACTCCCGCCATCGTGTGCGACATTCACATGGGTATGCTTGCTGCCCGAAAAGGTTCTGACGGACGGGATTTCATGCTCACACCGCATCATGGTGATGCCCTCTGCCACGTGATGGTCATCAATGGGCCTGCAACCACCACAGGCACCGGCGATTCCCCACCATATAGCGATAAACCTAACGATATTGATATCTGCGATTTGCGAATTTTTGATACACAAACCGGTAAGATAAAATCCGGCCATTCAGAGTCACCCAATTCGGGGGAAAACCACTGATAACCACCAATAATACATCCCCAGTTTTTCGTTATTCACACCGTTTCAATTGAGAGGTCTCATGCTAATAGAAGTCCCTCCCATTCACGACACAGGTAAGGGTGCCGGCCGCGTCCTTACCATGTCGTCGATAGCGTTTACCCTCATGTTTGCCGTATGGCTCATGTTCGGTATTCTTGGCGTCCCCATTCAAAAGGAATTAGAGCTCACCGATGAACAACTATCGTGGATTTCTGCGCTAGCGGTATTGAATGGCTCCATGTGGCGACTGCCGGCCGGTATCCTCACCGACCGCATTGGTGGCCGCAAAATCACCATTGTAGTGCTCTTCCTCACCGCCATCCCAGCATTCCTGGTTTCCCAGGCCAATAGCTACATCACGGTACTAGCACTCGCCTTCCTTGTTGGTTTCGCCGGTAACCTTTTCTCTGTGGGGACGGCCTGGAACTCTGCCTGGTTCGGGAAGGAACGTCAAGGCCTGGCATTGGGGATCTTCGGCGCCGGCAATGTGGGCGCGTCGGTCACGAAATTTATTGGCCCGCCGCTGATCGCCGCCACTGCCGGTGCTACCTACGCTTTTGGTATTCAGGGTGGGTGGCGACTCATCCCCGTCATCTACGCCGTGCTCCTTATTATCGTGGGCATTCTCACCCTCATCATCGTGCCCAAGGATGACCGAGCGCCAGGCACATCCAAACCAATTTCGGAAATGCTGCAACCGCTACGACACATCCGCGTCTGGCGGTTCTCACTCTATTATGTGACCGTCTTCGGCGCCTATGTGGCGCTTTCCGCCTGGTTACCGAAATATTACGTGGATAATTTCGATGTGAGCCTCACCACCGCAGGCTTATTGACGGCCACATATATTTTCCCGGCATCCCTACTGCGACCCCTGGGCGGCTGGATGTCGGACCGGTGGGGGGCGCGAAGGGTCATGTATGCCACCTTTGGGATCATGCTGATTACTAGTGGGATTCTCACCATGCCTGATGGCCATATCACCATTTACCACCCAGATGGCAGTGAATCCGATCTCATGTTCTATGAGATTTCGTTGCCGTTCTTCGTGCTCCTCGTGTTTATTTTGGGCTGCGCCATGGGCTTCGGTAAGGCCGCCGTCTATAAGCACATACCCGACTATTTCCCGGACAATGTGGGGTCCGTAGGCGGCCTGGTGGGCATGCTCGGTGGCCTAGGTGGTTTTATCCTGCCGCCGCTTTTCGCATACACCAAAACCTGGTCTGGTTTCCCCAGCTCCACATTCTTCTGCATCTTTGTGTTAGTGGCGATTTCTTTCGCGTGGATGCACCTGACCGTATATCGCTTAATGCACAAGGCTACCCCGAAACTGGCTCGGGAAATTGAGGAACCCATCACAGTATAGGCCATCACATCACCGGAAAATCATGCACCATAATGGCGGGGCCGAACAACCAAAATAATCATGTACGTTGCATGTAGATTCATAGCGTTCTAGGATTCGCAGTGGTCAACAATATGATTTTATCTATCCGCCGCCTATATTATGGCGGATATTGGAATCGTAAGGTTTCCTAACTTATTAGTGGCGCCATAGTGTATTGGCGCCACTTTTAGAAATTGTGTATGGTCTGTGAAGTAACTGGACAATCACACCACATAGATATTCCGATATCAACCTTGTTTTGCTCCCAGCCGTACCATTGCCAGGAAAGCCATCACCCCGCTTATGATTCATCCACCCCGCCCCCGCCCAGTGACTGAGCTGTTTCCCGAGTCGCTGCGACTCAGCCCTAAACAGCGTGCAGTACTCGATACCCTCGATGAGTTTCCCAATGGCGCCAAAGTGGGTGAGATAGCCAAAGCTCTTGGCATGCACACCAATACCGCCCGCGGGCATTTGGAGGAGCTGATGGCCATGAAGGCGGTCTTTGCTGCCCCGGCACCCACCACCGGCCGGGGCCGCCCACAGTTAATCTATAAGCTGCGTATCCCAAATAATAAAACCATCGCCGACCAATACCTGGCCTTGATTAATATCATGGCGCAGCACCTGGAAGACAGCGCAGGCAGCCATGCCAAGCAATTAGCGCAGCAGATTGGGCGGGAAGCCGGGGCGCGGCTTATCGACGAGGGGTTCAGCTCTGCCAATATCCAAGAGGCGGTGGATGCCCTGTGTAAGCACCTGCGGGATATGGGTTTCGACCCGGAAGTCATTACCACCACCACAAACTCCCACAAGAAGCGGGTTGACGTGTGCATGCATTCCTGCCCGTTTGTGAGCAAGGATGGGGAGCTGAAAGATTTCGTGTGCGATGTGCATCAGGGCATGATGCAACACCATAAAGACCTCTCCCCACTGCATATTGACCTGCAGCCACTCCTGGCCGACGGTAAGTGCATGGTGTCGATTTCGGAAGTCGACGAGGATGAATCAGTCAACGATAAGCAGTGAGATGTTCACCGGTTAATTTTCACTAAAGTCAGTGGTCAGACCATGTTTTAGCGGTTTTGCGGCTAGCATGAAAAGAAAAGGGTTACCGCCCCACGGTGGCGAATGCTGGTTTTCATCGCATCGTCACTAGTGCTACTGAAACTCGCTCAAGGAGCCTCAGAAACCATGCCCACTCGTGACGTCACATCGGCATCCCGAAACTTACTGTTTATCTATTGGATCATCTCCGCGTTCTGCTCCTACCATCTTGGGATGGTACTCCGAGTCACCACGAATCTTGCGGGCTTTGCGACGTTTCTTCTCGGCTTCATGTCCCTCATGATTATCCCAATCCTCATGGCATCATCCCTAGTGCTATATATATTTCCGAAGCATACCCCACATATCTGGCAGAAAATCCGCATCCCCACCATCCTCATCTGGATCATTGTCATCATAGAGATGTGGCTTATGGATGACAGTGACACGAACCGGGATTATCTCAACCCGTTCATATCCATGATCAATAGGCGCATAGGGGGCGACCGGGAAGCAACGTATCTCATGGTGGCTGGCGTGTTCTTCATCATTGCCGCCGCATGCTATATCACGATCTTTGTCATCGGCATGCGGACTCGGTCATACGCCAACACAGAAACGCAGGATACTCCGCCACCACCTCGCACGGAACAATCCGACATTTACCCTTGGTCCGGCCGACGCTTCATCGAAATCACCCCAAGGACAGAGAAAACGGCACCACAAGACGAACGAATTCCCACTATCTTGTTATGGATGGGATTATCCTTCATGGTTCCGTTAGGGATCATGCTGCTGCTTGGCCTCAAGTCAGGAGCAGAAATAGCCGCATGGCCCATAGTGGGAAGTTTCATAATGTATTTTACGACCTTCCCCCTCCTGCTTCTCGGCTTTGTCTTCCTCGCATACCCCAATAACCAACCACCATTTCCGCACGCGAAAGTGCCATTCATCGGTTTTTGGATCATGGCAGCACTGACGATGACCATATGGATGATTCCACGGATCGCTATTACCCATGCCACCCATGCCCAAACCGAGTCCTTCGACCGCGCCGCCATGTCCCTAGCGGTCATCACGCTGGGGTTTTGGCTCTGGCTCTTAGGCACCGGGGGAACACTACGCGATGATCGCACTCCACCTGACTAGGCGTCGACAAGCAAATAAATGTTGCATGAATTAGGGCTGACAGCACATACTCAGAAAAACCTGAGCGGTCGATGAATAATGCGTAACCAGCTTCCATTAACCGCCGGCCAAACAGCCTACAATCAATAACCAGGGTTTTTAACCGTTATCGAGCACCCACCGGGAAGATTGATCTGGCTGAGTGAAATTCAAAACCATACTGCCATGGGCAACCCGGATAGGATCTGAAGCATTGACGCAGAAATCAATGGCATCCCGCTTATATTCATAAGCTGTCCCTTTACCCTGAGTCACTGTCACGAGAGTATTCGAGCCTTCCTTCGGCGGCTCTATATCTCCACTCACATACCGGTTCAGTTTCTGTTTATCAGCCCCCGGGCATACCAATAAATAAGTATTGGCATTGGTGTTAAACACCGACTCAAGGGTGAGCGAGGTTTTCTCCGCCCGCTGGCTAAAATATTGCTGCAATGGGTCACGGCCGCTGAACGCCCATACCACAAGGCCTATCAGCAGCACCACTATAACCACCACGGCCACAAGTATTTTCTTTATCATTTGTTCACAACCACCTTCACTGGTTCCGCCACATCGAGATGATGCACAGTCAACCCGGCCTCCCGCGCCTCACCCAAAATAGCCTCATCAACAGGTTCGGTCGATAACACCATGACGGTGGGACCTGCACCGGATAAATATGCAGCATAGCCGCGATTCCGCAATCGGTTCACCCATTCAGCAGTGATTGGCAACACATCTGCCCGGTAGGGTTGATGCAATCGGTCTCGGGTGCCCTCCCACAATAATTCCGGGTGGTGCTGCAACGCCACCGTCATCACCGCACAGCGGGACACATTAAACCGGGCATCCAAGTGGGTCACATCCGACGGCAGCACCCGCCGCACCGCCTCGGTGGAGGCGTGAAAATTCGGCACCAACGCGGTTGCAAGAATGTTCGGGTGAACCGGGATTCCTACCGCCTTATACTGCGGTTCCGTGCGGCCATCGACGGGAATCTCCGTCCACGACACCACAGCATCCCCCAGCACGGAGGCGGCGGCATTATCCGGGTGTCCCTCAAACGCGGACGAAAGCTGCACCACTTGTGCATCATCGAGTGGAAAACCGCACAGTCCATTGGCTGCTGCCACCCCAGCCACCGCCGCAGCTGCCGACGAACCCAAACCCCGGGACTGCGGAATCACATTATGGCACACCACCCGCAACCCCGGCGCGATAGCGTCGCAGGCTTTCAGGCCGGCGCGAAGTGCTTTGACCACCAGGTGGGAGCCGTCGAGTGGGAGTTCATCGTGGCCTTCGCCGAACACTTCGACTTCAAGACCGGAAGGAATCACTTCGACTTCCACGGTGTCGTAGAGGGCAAGGGCAAGGCCAAGCGTATCGAAGCCGGGCCCGAGATTAGCGGACGATGCGGGGACGGTGACGGTCACTTTGGTACCAACGGGCAGTTCAGTGGGCATGGTGGGGTCCTTATGGTTGTGAGCTCTGAGTGGTTGCCGGTGTTATTCGCCGACCATGCGGATGACCGAGTTGACCTTAATGACGGATGGGGTGTCCTTGAGGGTTTCGACGGTGGCGGCCAGGTCGGATTCTTTAGCTTCGTGGGTCATGACCAGAAGTCGGGCGTTCTTTTCAGTGCCTTCTTCCTGGCGGACGGTACGGAGCGAAATGCCGTGGGCGGCAAAGATTTTGGTGAGTTCAGCGAGCACCCCGATGATGTCGACGACAGTCATGTCGATGTGGAATCGGGTGGGGACGTCACCAAAGTTGGCAATGGGCAGGTTGGCGTAGGTGGATTCGCCGGGGGCACGACCGCCGAACACTTTATTCCGGCCGGCGCCCACAATATCGCCGAGGACAGCGGATGCAGTGGGATTCCCACCGGCACCATTGCCGTAGAACATGAGCCGGCCGGCGGCCTCAGCTTCGACAAAGACGGCATTGAAGCTTTTGTGCACGTTGGCCAGGGGATGGTTGCGGGGTACGAGGGTGGGGTGGACGCGGGCGGCGATGGATTCGTGCCCGGCTTCGTCCTTGAGCCGGTCGCAGATTGCGAGGAGTTTAATGGTGTAGCCCGCGGTCTTCGCGGCCTGAATGTCGTGGGCGGTGATATTCGTGATGCCTTCGCAGTGCACGTCGTCGGCGGTGACGCGGGTGTGGAAGGCGAGGGATGCGAGGATGGCGGCTTTGGATGCGGCGTCGTAGCCTTCGACATCGGCGGTGGGGTCGGCTTCGGCGTAGCCGAGTCGGGTGGCCTCGGCGAGCATGTCGTCGTAGGAGGCACCGGTGGAGTCCATGGCGTCGAGGATGAAGTTGGTGGTGCCGTTGACGATGCCGGCGACGGATTGGACCTGATCACCGGCGAGGGAGCGGCGGAGCGGCCCAACAACGGGAATGGCTGCGGCGACGGCGGCTTCGAAGTAGAGGTCGACACCGGCCTGGTCGGCGGCTTCGGCGAGTTCGGCGGAGTGGGCCGCGACGAGGGCCTTGTTGGCGGTGACAACGGATTTGCCGCTGCGGAGGGCGCTGAGCACGAGTTCACGCGGGTAGTCGATGCCGCCGATGACTTCGACCACGAGGTCTACGTCGTCGCGTTTGATGAGGCTGCGGGCGTCGTCGGTGAGGAGCCCTAGTTCGTCGGCGAGGGTGCCGCGGTGTTTTTCCTTGTTGGACACGGCCACGCCGCGGACTTCGAGGGGGCCGCCGGTGCGGTGGGCGAATTCGTCGGCGTTTTCCACCATGAGGCGGAGCACTTGGGAGCCGACGGTGCCGTAGCCAAGGATGGCGATGCCGACGGTGGATCCTGCGCCTTTGCCGGGGTTGAAGGTGGTGGGGGTCATGGTTGTTGTGCTCCTTGATGGGTTGTGGTTGGTTGTGCTTTGCGACGCCGGCCTGGTCGGGGGTTAGGCTTCGAGGTTGAAGAAGTCTTCGAGGGTTTCGCGGCGGACCATGAGGTGGGCCTTATCGTCGGCGGCACCGACGCTGACGATGGCGGGCCGCATCATCATGTTGTAGCGGCTGGACATGGAGTAGCAGTAGGCACCGGTGGCGGCAAGGGCTACGATGTCGCCTGGGCGAATGTCCTCGGGGAGGTTGCGGTCGTTGATGAGGATGTCGCCGGATTCGCAGTGGGAGCCGACGACACGGGTTGGGATGAGTCGGGCGTCGGTGCTGCGGTTGACGAGTCGGATGTCGTATTCGGCACCGTAGAGGGCGGGTCGAATGTTATCGCCCATGCCGCCGTCGACGCTGATGTAGCGGCGGGTTTTGCCGCCGTCAATGGTGACGTCTTTGACGGTGCCGACGGTGTAGACGGTGACGGTGCTGGGTCCGGCAATGGCCCGGCCGGGTTCCACTTTGATGAATGGCATGGTCAGGTGGAGTCGTTCGGCGTAGGTGTTAACTCGTTGCAGGAGGTCGGTGGAGACAGCTTCGACGTCGAGGGGTTGTTCGCCCTCAACGTAGGCGATGCCGTAGCCGCCACCGAGGTTGAGGATGTTGAACTCCTCCCCTACCTCGCATTCTTCGATGATGGTGCGGTAGAGCTTGAGGATGCGTTCCGCGGCCAGGGAGAAGCCTTCGGCGTCGAATACTTGGGAGCCGACGTGGCAGTGGAGGCCGATGAGCCTGAGGTTGGGGAGTTCAACGACGCGCCGGGCGGCTTTGAGGGCGGAGCCGGAGGCGAGGGAGAAGCCGAATTTTTGGTCTTCGTGGGCGGTGGAGATGAATTCGTGGGTGTGGGCATCGATGCCGGGTTTGACGCGGATGAGGACGTCTTGGGTTCGGCCGAGTTCCGCAGCAATGGCATGGAGGTCTTCGATTTCTTGGTGGGAGTCGAGGATGACGAAGCCAACGCCTTTGTTGACGCAGTCGCGGAGGAAGGCTGCGTCTTTGTTATTGCCGTGGGCGGCGATGCGTTCGGCGGGGAATCCGGCGTGGAGGGCGACGAGGAGTTCGCCGTGTGAGGCGATGTCGAGGGAGAGGCCTTCTTCATTGACCCATTGGACGATGCGGGAGGTCATGAAGGCTTTGGATGCGTAGTGGACGTGCTCGGGGCCGCCGAAGGCGCGGGCCATGTCGCGGCAACGGGAGCGGAAGTCGATTTCGTCGACGACCATGACCGGGGTGCCGTATTCTTTGGCGATGCTGGTCAGGCTGACGCCGGCGATACTGACGCCACCGGCACGCATGGCGGTGCGGGGCCAGACTGCGGCGGGGAGTTTGTTGAAGGTGGGGGCGTTGAAGTCAGGTGTGTGGGTCATGTGGGTTCTCCCGTTACATTTGTTCCGGCGCGGTGACGCCGAGGAGCCCGAGGGCGTTGGCGATGACTTGGCGGGTGGCGGTGGCCAGCGCCAGGCGGGCGGTGTGGATGGGTTGGGCTTGCTCGCCTGCCTTGGGCAGGATCTGGCAGGTGTCGTAGAAGCGGTGGAAGGTACCGGCGAGTTCTTCAATGTAGCGGGCAATGCGGTGGGGTTCGCGGAGTTCAGCGGCGGCTTTGACCACGGTGGGGTATTCGCCGAGGGTGCGGATGAGCGTGCCCTCGTGGTCTTCGGTAAGTAGTGACAGGTCAGGGTTGCTTGCGGTCACGCCGACGGCAGCGGCTTTCTTGGCCAGGGAGCACAGGCGGGCATGGGCGTATTGCACGTAGTAGACGGGGTTTTCGTTGGATTGGTTGGCCCACAGGGTGAGGTCGATGTCGAGGGTGGAGTCGACGGAGGAGCGCACGAGGGAGTAGCGGGCGGCGTCAATGCCGATGGCTTCGACCAGGTCGTCGAGGGTGATGATGGTGCCGGCGCGTTTGGACATGCGGACGGCTTCACCGTCGCGGACCAGGTTGACGAGTTGGCCGATGAGGACTTCCACGTTGTTGGGGTTGTATCCCATGGCTGCCGCGGCGGCACGCAGGCGGGAAATGTAACCGTGATGGTCGGCGCCGAGCATGTAGATGGAGCGGGTGTGGCCGCGTTCGAATTTGTTTGCGGCGTATGCGATATCGCCGGCGATGTAGGCGGCGTCCCCGTCGGATTTGATAACGACCCGGTCCTTGTCGTCGCCGTAGTTGGTGCTGCGGAGCCACCAGGCGCCGTTGCTGAAGTACAGGTTGCCGTTTTCTTTGAGCTTATCGACGGCGCGGTCGACGGCGCCGGATTCGAAGAGGGAATTCTCGTGGAAGTACACGTCGAAGTCGACGCCGAATTCGTGGAGGGTGGTCTTGATGTGATCGAACATGAGTTCAACACCGAGGGCGCGGAAGGTTTCGCGCATGTCGGGTTCGGATTGTTGGAGCACCCCGGGTTCTTGGGCCACGATATTGGCGGCGATTTCGGTGATGTAGTCCCCGCCGTAGCCGTCTTCGGGGACGGGTTGGCCTTTGGCTGCGGCGATAAGGGAGTTGGTAAACCGGTCGATTTGGCGGCCGTGATCGTTGAAGTAGTATTCGCGGGTCACGTCGGCACCGCAGGCGACGAGGATTCGGCCGAGAGAGTCGCCCACGGCGGCCCACCGGGTGCTGCCCAGGTGGACGGGTCCGGTTGGGTTGGCGGAGACGAATTCCAGGTTGATGCGTTCCCCGCTATAGAGGTTGTTGTGCCCGTAGGTGGTGCCGGCGGCAAGGATATCGGCCACGATTTGGCCTTGGGCGGCGGCAGCCAGTCGGATGTTAATAAATCCGGGGCCAGCGATGTCGACGGTGGCGATCTCGTCGTGCGCCGACAGGGCGTCGACAAGCAAGCTGGCGAGTTCGCGCGGATTCATTCCTACCTTCTTGGCAATCTGGAGCGCAAGGTTGGTGGCATAGTCGCCATGCTCAGGATTGCGAGGGCGTTCCACGACTACTTGCTCGGGCAGGGCGGTCACGTCCAGCTGTCGATCGGTAAGTATCTTGTGGGCCTCAGTGTTGATGAGGGAGGAAAGATCCGATGGTGTCATAACGCAACAGTGTAACCGATGAAAAAGCCAGAAAATAATATGTGTCGAGCATTCTTATCGGGACGGTTGCGTATCTTCACACTCAACCCGTAATGTGAATTAAGTAACTTTTACGCCACTGGGCGACCACACCGACAAAGATCTAGAATGATGAGGTCCAAATTAATCACCTATCAACACACTGAATAATTATTAATCCCTCACCTATATATGTCACGAACATTTGTTTTAAGGAGTTGCGATGGACACATTTCAACCAGTGACTGACTCCGTTGGCGAGAGCCTCGGACTCTCAGCACTTGTCGCATGCGTTCCACTGCTGGCGTTTTTCATCATGCTCATCGGGGTGAAAGCCCGTGCCCATGTTTCCGCCGCTGTGGCATTGGCTGCCGGCATTCTTGTTGCGGTTCTTGGTTTCCATATGCCCATTGAGCTGTCTATCATGTCCGCGTTCCGCGGTGGCGCCTTCGGTTTAGTGCCGATCGTGTGGGTGATCGTGATGGCCATCTGGTTCTACCAGATCACGGTTGCCTCGGGAAGGTTCGAAGACCTGCGCCGTACCTTCGATAAGCTGGGCAATGGTGACGTGCGCGTCCAAACCATTTTGATTGCATTCTGCTTCGGTGGCCTGTTGGAGGCCTTGGCTGGTTTCGGTGCCCCGGTGGCAATCACAGCCACCATGATTTTGGCGCTGGGTGTCAAACCGCTCAAGGCCGCCACTGTGGTGCTGTTGGCTAACACCGCCCCGGTGGCGTTCGGTGCAGTGGCCACCCCAATCATTACGGCTGGCGAGGTTGGTGGCCGTAGTGCGGAGCAAACCGCAAACATCGCCGCCATCGTCGGTATTCAAACCCCCATCATTGCCCTGTTCATTCCGGCAATCCTGCTGTTCATTCTGGACGGTTGGAAGGGCGTCAAGGCTGCCTGGGCCCCGGCCTTCGTCATCGGCATTAGCTTCGCTATCGCCAAGTACATCACGGCAAACTTCTTCGTCTACCAGCTCACCGACGTGATTGCTTGTATTGTGTCGCTGGGTGTGGCTTTCGCGTTCCTCCAGCGGTGGCAGCCAAAGGACGTCGAGGAAATGCGGGAACGCATGGATCTGCCACCGGCCCCCACCTCCGAGGATCTGCCCCGGCAGCGCGTGTGGATGGCCATGCTCCCCTACGCCATTGTGACCGTGATCTTCGGTGTCGCCAACGTTGGCGCCATCGGCACCGCCTTGAAGTCCCTCACGGTGAAAATCCCATGGCCGCTGCTGCACGACCGGCTGCTCAATACCGCAGGCGCCCCGAACGCTTCATCCGGCACCTATTCGGTGGCGGTGCTGCACAACCCGGGTACACTGCTGTTAATTTCCGGGCTGATTGTGGCGTTCGTGTATTCCAAGTATTCGGAGAACGGGAAGTACTCGCTGACCGCCAACCAGGCGTGGAAGGAACTCACCGGCACGTTCTACCGGATGCGGTGGTCAATTTTGACGATCGTGTTGGTGCTGGGCCTCGCCTATGTCATGAATGACTCCGGCCAGACCATTGCGATTGGCCAGTTCGTGGCTTCCCTGGGTGGCCTGTACACCTTCCTGGCACCGCTGCTGGGCTGGGTGGGCACCGCCGTGACCGGTTCGGACACGTCCGCAAACGCCCTGTTCAGTAAGATGCAGGTCACCGCGGCCGAGCAGGCCGGCATTAACCCAGATCTGATGCTGGCCGCCAACACCACCGGTGGCGTGGTGGGCAAGATGGTGTCCCCGCAGTCGCTGGCTATTGCCGCTACCGCTGTGGAGATGGAGGGCAAGGAGTCCGACATCTTCAAGGCTGTGGTGGGCTGGTCGTTCGCCTTCGTGCTCTTCGTGTGCTGCCTGGTCTACCTGCAGGCCACGGCACTGTCGTTCACAGTTCCGGTCGTCCCCTAAAACTCGGCTCTAGAGACGACCACAAGTTGTCTCTTGACGCTCTCACTCCAACCACGGATTCACCCCATATGGGTGGGGCCGTGGTTATATTTTTCACAATTGACCCCCACTCCATGCCGCCACGCTTCCCCCCGAAATCCCATAACCCCACATGAGAGGGATACGGGGATTTTCGCAACACTAGTGTTTTTTATATAAGTGCAGCTTGTGGCTAAATTTTCGGGGGATTTCGGGGTAAATTAGATACTAAGTTTGGCACGTGATGCTTCATCACTGTTTGGTTTCACTTGCTTTTCGGGTGCTACACATTTGCTTGCTGTAGCCGTCGAAAAGCGATCGCTTGGACACCAGCTGCCGAACATTAGCTCACAAACTCACCCTTACCAGGAGCTTCAATCTGATGAAAATTGCGCTCTTTTCCACCTGCATCGGTGACGCGATGTTCCCTGATGCGTCCAAAGCCACGGCACTGCTCCTCGCGCGACTTGGCCACGACGTGGTCTACCCCAAGCAGCAGACATGCTGCGGGCAGATGCACGTGAATACCGGTTACCAGAAGGAAGCCGTCGGCCAGATTAAGAGCTACGTCGAGGCGTTCTCTGACCCCAGCATCGACTATGTGGTCGCCCCCTCCGGTTCGTGCGTCGGTGCGGTCCGCGAGCAGCACGAACGTGTCGCCACCCGTTACGGCACCCCGGCGCTTGTCGACGGCGCCAAGATCACAGCCAAGAAAACCCTCGACCTGCCGGAATTCTTGATCGATATTGCCGGGGTCGAAAACGTGGGAGCATTCTTCCCCCACAAGGTCACCTACCACCCCTCCTGCCATGGTCTACGGTTTATCAAGCTTGGCGACCGCCCCTACCGACTGCTCCGCAACGTTGAGGGCATCGAACTGTTAGAACTGCCCAATAAGGAAGAATGCTGCGGCTTCGGCGGCACCTTCGCGCTCAAGAACGCCGAAACCTCCGCCGCCATGGTGTCGGACAAGTCCCGCAATATCGAGTCCACCGGCACCGAATACGTCACTGGTGGCGACTCCTCCTGCCTCATGAACATTGCCGGCTCGCTATCCCGCCAGCATGTGGGCATTCGCGCCATTCACCTTGCGGAAATCCTCGCATCGACCAAAGAACATCCCTGGACCCCCACCTCAGCTGCTTACACCAAGGAGGCAATGCTGTGACCCCTATCATGCTCGGCACCCCTACTATGCCGCCGCGGGCATCTGAAATTTCGAACCTGCGGGGCGACAAAACCTTCCCGCACACCGCCCACGATGGGCTTAATAACGTCACCCAGCGCCGTAACCTCACTAAGGCCACCACCACCATCCGTAATAAGCGGCAGCGCGTGATCGACGAGATCGACGACTGGGAGGATCTGCGCGAGGCAGGTTCCACCACCAAACGGCATGTGATGGCCCACCTGCCGGAGCTGTTGGAACAGTTCGAAGCTGCTGTCACCGCCCGCGGTGGGCACGTGCACTGGGCCCGCAACGCCGAAGAGGCCGGCAAGATCGTCACCGAACTAGTGCAGGCCACTGGGGAAAAGAAAGTGGTCAAGATCAAGTCGATGGCCACCCAGGAAATCGCCCTGAACGAGCAGCTGGAAAAGGTGGGCATTTTCGCCCAGGAAACCGACCTTGCGGAGCTCATTGTGCAGCTGGGCGAGGACAAACCCTCCCACATTCTCGTGCCGGCCATTCACCGGAACCGGGCTGAGATCCGCAGCATCTTCCTCAAGAAGATGCCTCACGTGGATGATTCCATTTCCTCCGAGCCCGCCGAACTGGCCGAGGCTTCCCGCATGTACCTGCGGAAGCAGTTCATGGAGGCCAAGGTCGCCATTTCAGGCGCTAACTTCGGTATCGCCGAAACCGGGCACGTCACCATTGTGGAGTCCGAAGGTAACGGCCGCATGTGCCTGACCCTGCCGGAGACCCTCATCAGCGTGATGGGTATTGAAAAGATTCTCCCCACCTTCCGGGACTATGAGGTGTTCCTGCAGCTGCTGCCGCGTTCCTCTACCGGCGAGCGCATGAACCCCTACACCTCCCTGTGGTCGGGCGTGACCGAGGACGATGGCCCGAAGAACTTCCACATTGTGCTGGTGGATAATGGCCGCACCGCCGCCATGGCCGACGAAATCGGCCGGGAAGCCTTGAAGTGCATTCGCTGCTCCGCCTGCCTCAATGTGTGCCCCGTGTACGAGCGGGCCGGCGGCCACGCCTACGGCTCCACCTACCCTGGCCCGATCGGCGCTATCCTCACCCCGCAGCTCACGGGCATTAACGATGCTCACGACCCCAATGGTTACCTGCCTTACGCATCCTCCCTCTGTGGCCGATGCAACGAGGTGTGCCCGGTGAAGATTCCGATCACCGATGCCCTGCTGGAATTGCGGCACAAGAAGGTGAAGGAGCACAAGCCGGTGGTTGAGGGCGCATTGCTGGCCAGCATGCAGCTCATGTGGTCGAACCCGCGACTGTGGAATTCGGCAGCTCACCTGGTGTTCATGGGTCGTCTCCTGGGCGGCACGAAGGGCAAGATCACCCACCTGCCAAGCTTCCTGGCCGGGTGGACGGATGTGCGCGATACTTCGGTGCCGCCGAAGAAATCGTTCCGCCAGTGGTTTGACTCCAATGAGGCCGCCGCGCTCTTAGCGCGGGCAAAGGCGGAGGGACTGCCGAAGAATAATATTCCTACCAAAGCCGACTCTGATGCCGCTGACGCTGCCAAGGAGGAGAAGAAATAATGGACGCCAAGACCGAAATCCTCACGCGCATCCGTAATGCACATCAGCTGTCGAACATGCCCACGGATGTGGAAATCGTTCGCACCTATAACACGAACAAGACCGAGGAGTATTCCCGGGAGCAGCTCAAGGAAATCCTCATTGAGCGTCTTGAAGACTACAAGGCGATTGTGCACGAGACCAGCATGAAGAAGCTGCCGCAAACCATTGCTGACGTGCTCAAGGAGCGCGGTGCGAAGGAGATCCGCTACGCCGAGGGGTTGGACAAGAAACTGTTTTCGGCCTTCACTGGCAACGCCACCCCGGATGATCGCAGCACCGACCCGCGGCTGCTCAACGATGTTGATGCGGTGGTCACCGATTCGCACGTGTCGTCGGCCCAGACGGGCACGATCTGCCTGGAGTCGAATCCCTTGTGTGGGCGTCGTGCGTTGACGCTGGTGCCGGACTGCCACGTGGTGATTGTGCGCATGGAAAACGTGGTGTATGGGGTGCCGGAGATGATCGGCCGCCTGGGGCATGAGAAGCCGGTCACCATGATTTCTGGCCCGTCGGCCACATCGGATATTGAGCTCAACCGTGTGGAGGGTGTGCACGGCCCCCGCACGCTCATTTGCCTCATCGTCGACTAGCCTGCCACCCGTGTGCTCGCCTGGGCGCCGGTGCGTGCCCTGAGCTTGGGTCTAGGCACCCGACCCAGGCACCCGACCCAGGTACCCGCCGCCCTGCTGCGCATCTGCCCGTCTGGCTGGTCTTAGCCTGCCGGCCTTGCCCATCTAGCGGCGCCGACACGGATACATACAGTGATACGACGCTGGGTGTACGGCACCTACACAGTATCGGTGCCGCACTGGCGTCATGTGACACCGTGGTGGCGTAGGCAAAGCCCGCGGCCAGCTGATAGTAATGCTGGCATGGCACTTATGAGGCGACGACATAACAACAAAAACTCCCCGGATGGGAAGGTAATAATTATTACCCCCTCTGGGGAGTTTTTCTTTCCGCGGAAAAGCTCATCCACTAACCTGAATATATAGATATCTAATTCTAAAATACTGATGAGTATTTATGATGAGTTTTACAAGGGAGTAGTCAGATCTCATGGGAACTTTGAGGCAAACCATACGGCGCGTCATGAGTGTTGTGACCGCAACGACTTTACTGCCGGCCATGATGCCACTTACCGCCCAAGCCCAGGCACAAACCGCGGCAGCCCCGATCACGTGGGAGAACTGCCCGGCGGAGAAACTCGACCGGCCCAGCGCGCGCTGTGGGCACATTGAGGTGCCGGAAAACTATGCGAATCCGGGCGGGAAGAAAATCACCGTGGGGTTTATCCAGTTCCCGAACGCGAACGCCGAGGTGGTGTTCACCAACCCTGGTGGCCCGGGTGGGGGCGTGTACGAATGGTTGGGGAAGAAGAATGGGACCCGACTGCCGCAGGAGCTTTTCTCCCAGTTTGAGGTGGTGGGGGTGCAGCCCCGCGGTTTGGTGGGGTCCACGCCGATGGACTGCCCATCAAACCCGGGGTCGAACCCGGTTGATGAGTTCACGAACCCGGGTGGCGCATTGCGGTCCCGGTGTGAATCGAAACAGCCGGGGTATGCGGACCAGATCACCACGGAGAACACCGCCCGGGACTGGGAGGAGGTGCGGAAATCATTGAAGCGGGAAACCATTAACATTTATGGTTTGTCGTATGGCACGATCCTGGGGTCGAGTTATGCCAGCCTGTTCCCGAATCGGGTGAAGCATACGGTGTTGGATTCGGGCATTGATCCAACATTGCAGTGGTCGGAGATTATGGCCCGCCAGGAGCCGGCATATCGGGATGTGTTGCACCAGTTCTTCGGCTATGTGGCGCAGAATGATGCGAAGTACCATTTGGGCACCACTCCCTATGCGGTGTACCGAAAGTGGGCGGATGCGGTCAAGGCCCAATCCGGGGTGACGCCGTCGGTGGCGCCGCCGAAGGCCACGGCCGCAGATTTGCCGGCTGGTACGCAGGGCGCCGGCCAGGCTGGTGTGGATGCGATGAATTCGGTGGAGCCGGGCCGGGCCCAGGCGGAGAATACGGGCACTCAGTTGATTGCGGGCAGTAAGTCGCAGCAGAGCTCGTTCTTGATGCTGTACACGCATGCTTTCCTGCCGATGGCGTATAAGTGGGATACGATCGCCCGGGCAATTGCGAACCCGAAGTTGGCTGAGGATGATTTGCAGAGCCTTGGCGAGCTGGATGTGAATGATGCGAAGATCAAGGCCGCCACCGCATCGCTGCAGATGCAGCAGACAATGATGTGTAATGAGTCGGTGACGGCACCGCGGGCGAATGAGATTCCGCGGGCGTACTGGACCATGTTTGTGAGCAAGGATCCGTTTGCTACGGGCCAGTTGTTGCATGGTTCGGGTTTGGCCTGCCAGGGTGCGAAGCGGGTGACGCCTGGGGTGAAGTTGGATGGTTCCGCGTTGAAGGTGAAGCCGCTGGAGATTCAGGGCCGGCAGGATCCGCAAACCCCGTATGGTAATTTCTCCCACATGCAGGCTGCCATGCAGTCCACCTTGGTGACGGTGAATGGTCCTGGTCACGGCCATTTCGGTTACGATAATAAGGCTGTGGACAAGCTGGTTTTGAACTATTTGCGCACCGGTAAAGCCACCGCCGGCGAGGTGCCAGGTTATTTCGGGTAGCCCCCGCTGCCCCTGCTTGACGGCCCGAATTCGTTTTTGG
>CAUVMZ010000020.1:0-23670 GCA_963552855.1 uncultured Corynebacterium sp.
TCTGGGGTGTCCACCAGCGGCATGGTAACGGTGACCGCGGGATCTTGCCGCATTTTATAGGAGTCGTCCAGGCGGGTTTCCTGGTTGGAGAGGGGGGTGTGTTCGGCCCAGGAATAGGGCAGCACCCGGAATCCCTGGTAGATCAGGCCGTTATCGTAGAGGGTTTTAAACGCCCACATGACGGATTCCATGAAATCCAGGTCCATGGTTTTATAGCCATTATCGAAATCAACCCACCGGGCCTGCCGGGTGACATAGGCTTTCCATTCCTCCGTGTATTGCAGCACGCTTTGGGCGCAGTACTCGTTGAATTTTTCCAGACCCATGGCCTCGATTTGGCCTTTGTCTTTGATACCCAGCTGTTTTTCGGCCTCTAGTTCGGCGGGCAGACCGTGGCAATCCCAGCCGAATACGCGCGCCACTTTGTAGCCGCGCATGGTTTTATACCTGGGGATGATGTCTTTGACGTAGCCGGTCAGCAGGTGTCCATAGTGCGGTAGCCCATTGGCAAACGGCGGCCCATCGTAGAACACATATTCGGGGCTGGTTTCTCGGTTGTCGCAGGAGGCTTGGAAGGTTTGATCAAGGTCCCAGTAGCGCAGGACCTGTTGTTCCATGTCGGAAAAGCGCTGGGAACCCCCGGTCATGTCCACACGAGGGTATACATTGCCGACTTTGGTCACGGTATGGTCTCCTTCAAAGAGTCAGTGGGAATCCCAGGGACGCTTGCACGCGGTACCACCCTGGTTGGGCCGCATGGGCCCCGCTTCGTTTGAAGGAGATGTCGGTCTTACCCGTCTGGTTCTACTGAGGCAGGTGCTGCCGGTTCTTCCAGATGGCTCCCCGGTGATTGCCGGATCATAGCCGTTTAAACCAGCATAGCCTACCACATATGATGAAACCATGCGCGCTTTACGACGCTTCACCTACGGCCACCTGGCCGTTTTTCTCATGGTCGCTTTACTTCTCGTATCGTGCACCACCTCAGAGTCGCCGCCGGCACCACCACCGCGGCAGCTCACTACCCCGCTGCGGGGTATCACTCTCGAATCCTTAGATGACCTGGACCGGAGCCTGAGCCTCGTGGCGGCAAGCCCCGCCCCGCTCACGGTGCGGGTGGTCATGGACACGGCGATGCAACCTGAGGAGTACCGGGATGCGGTGGCCCGAATTCACGACCTGGCGCAGGTCATGGTGCAGGTGGTGGACTCCGAACAGCTGGCGGAGTTGTCGGCCACCCAGGTGGCCGACCGCACCAGGGAGGCGCTGCGTGACCTGGGAGAATGGGTAGACCTATGGGAGATTGGCAATGAGCCCAATGGGGCGTGGGCCGGGTCCGACCCTAAGGAGATCAACGTCAAGGTGGCCGCGGCACATGACATCGTGACCCAGGCTGGTCGACCGACCGCGCTCACCCTCAACTATTGGTCGTCGCCGGACTGCTACGAGCACGAGTGGGAGGACACGATACGGTTCGCCCACACCGTCACCAGGCAACCAGACTATGTGTTTTTATCTATCTATGAGACAGCATGTGATCCGCCGCAGCACCCCACCACAGCCGACATAGCGCACACGCTCACGGCCCTGGGAACGGTCTTCCCCCGCACACGCCTGGGCATTGGCGAGATTGGCGCGCAGAATCGCAGCGATGGCCGGTCCCAGGATCCAGGACTTACGGAGAAACAACAAATAGCCCAATACTATTACGGCATGCATGATGAGTTACGGGCACAGGTGGGACCGCGGTTCGTGGGGGGCTATTTTTGGTGGTATTTTCACACGGATGCCGTACGCGGCGGATTATGGCCCACGCTGCGTCAACTCATTTCGGATCTTGACGACGATGATGCGAGTGGGAGCTGCGCCGGTTCGGCGTGCGGGGCGACTCCGACTCCTCCTGCTCACGACTAGTGTTCCGGTAGCGAATGTGATCAATGATAAGCAGCACCAGGCCAATGAGCGCGCAACCGATTGCCGGCCACTGCCAAATTTGGCTGCTGCCGACGATGGCCGCAATGAGAAATCCTAAGCTTGCCACGCCCAATCCCAGTGCTGCTATGAACATTCATTACCTCCTCAGGGAAAAGCCCTCAATGCGTGGTCTACATTGAGGGCTTAAACTTATCAGTTCATAGCAGCACCGGGCTATTTGTTGTTGTTTTGGGGGCCGGGTTGGGCTGAACCCCGAGCATCCAACTCCTCCAATTGGGTTTGCAGCGTGGTGCGCAACCGGGTGCGGTATTCGCGTTCGAAGGTGCGCAGCTCGGCAATCCGAGTTTCCAGGGCGTTCTTCTGCTGCGTGACCGTGGCCATGATTTCGGTGTGGCGGCGTTCGGCATCGGCCTGGAGGCCATTGGCTTTGTCTTCGGCCGCCTTGATCTGGGCTTCGGCGCGAGCATTCGCTTCGGAGATGGTTTTTTCGGCTTGGATACGTGCTTCATTCACGAGGCGCTCCGCGGTGGCGGTGGCTTCGTTCACTTGCTTCTCGGCACGCATACGTGCGTCGTCAAGAGTAGCGCGGGCGGTCGCTTCAGCGGAGGAGATCTGCTTTTCGGCAGCGGTGCGGGCATCTTCCAGCATGGACCGCGATTCGGCTTGCGCCTCGGTGGTCATGCGGTCCGCCATTTCCTGCGCCAACCCCAGCACCTTTGCAGCCTGCATGTGGGTTTCTGGGTGCGCGGTCTCCCCAGAGGGAACCATGGCGCCTTCGGCAGCCTTCTTTGCGGCCTGGGCTTCGGCCTTTGCTGCGCGTGCTTCTTCTTTGGCTCGTTCAGTTTCTGCCTTGGCCGCCGCAAGTTCGGCGTTGAATTTCTGCTTGAGCTGGGCTTCCACCCGAGCACGGATGGCCGCTTCGTCAGCTCCGCCGCCGCCCCCACCGGCACGGGCTTGTTCCAGTTCCGCCTTTAATTCGTCTGTTTGTTGGCGTAGATCGTCGTTCTCCTCTTGAATCTCGGCAAGAGTATCTTCAACCAAGTCTAAGAACTGATCAACCTCGTCCTCGTTATAGCCGCGCTTGCCAATTGGCGGCTTGCTGAATGCGACGTTATGCACATCGGCTGGAGTCAGCGGCATGGAACTATTCCCTTCGAGATTCATAAAATACCAACGATGATCGTCAACATCATTGATATAGCTTTTATAACGTTCCTGTTAACCATAACGCACATTCAAGTCTAAATGTTAAGTACAAAGATGAAATCTAACCGTTATGTACCCGTTATTTTAGCGCTATGCATCAAAAAATACACCCGTCAGCGGGGTTTTTAGGGCCAAACGTGGCCTAGGGAAATTTTTTCCGATTTCTCACTCAATGTGACCAAGTTACTGCAAATCTGAGGGTTATTAAGCCCCCAGCCGTGGGTAATAGACTACCCCCGGAATATACCCTAGGTATTTTTTAGGATAAACAGGGGGTTACTCTTAACAAAACCGCAGTCAATTCCTGTATTGCTCTCATATTTATGGCGATAATTGGGTAGTTTTCTACCCCTACACCAGCCCGTCAAACCACACCCACATGACGGTATTTAGCAGGTTTGCAGCCTATGACTGTGGTCAATTTTGCTACCCGTCAGTATTGGGGTAGCACATCAGCCGGGGAGATAGTTAGCAACGAGGACGTATAAGAATTGCAACCCGATATAGAGCACTAAGACCGATAAATCGAGGGAAACATTATTCATTCGAAGCGGGGGAATGATTCGTCGTAGCGCTTTTACTGCTGGATCAGTGACAACAAAAAGCAGCTCTGCGCAGCGGGTAAACCAGCTGGGGGCGCGAAAATTTCTAGAGAACGAGACAATCATCTCTATGAGAATGCGTCCTATAAGTGCCAGAATGAATAGGTTGATCGCTAAGAGCAGGATGGTTTTCACGAGAGCCACGTGCTGCGGTCGCCTTTCCATGGGTAGTAAACATTAGGTAATCATGACAAAAGCCCTTTGTCTATTTACGTTAACTCATAAACCCGATATTTGGTTCCCGAGCTTCGTAATAACAAAAGGCTCCGTGGGGAATTTCCGACACCCGCCCGATAATCCGATACTATGTTCGGTTTTCGGACGGGCTAGTATATCTTTGCCGCTCGCCGGAGATCATCGAAGCTCACGGTGGCGCCCTCCGGTATAAGACCGAAAACCCGATGGTCATCGACCAGTCGCTTGATCTTGCCGTGCAGGGCAAAGGCGAGGCCACCTGAGAAGTCCAAAACCCGTTTGGCTATATCGTTGGGCATGTCAGAAAGATCGAAGATGACTGCCTCGCCATCTCGGAATGCGGAACCAATTTTTGC
Organism: uncultured Corynebacterium sp.; assembly: GCA_963552855.1. Classification (GTDB taxonomy): domain Bacteria; phylum Actinomycetota; class Actinomycetes; order Mycobacteriales; family Mycobacteriaceae; genus Corynebacterium. Next base: position 4,295 of record CAUVMZ010000020.1, read on the forward strand.
CGCCTCGTTATAGCTGAACACATCGACAGACACGATAGAAGTTTCGAACGGTAGTTCTACCGATTCCCTCTGATATTCGTAGTCCGGCTCGGGGGCGTAGGCAAGGTTGCCATTGTAGCGAGGTGCCGGTGGCTCGTCGTTATAATAGGCGTCTTCACGCACCCCATCCATTTCGTAGGGGCCCAGGCCGAAAAAGTTCTTGGTTTTCGTCAGGATAGACATAAGGTGGCTCCTTCACCGATCAATGCTGTCCGATTGTGACTGATGTGATTTTTGTAATTTATAGTGGCTGTTGTAAAGCCGACTATTAGTTATAAAGTAGTGGCCAAATTGTGATTGTTGGATTATGACACGCGGTGAATGTTGAAAGTTTTGTAATTTGCTAGCAGATTCTCTATTCCCCCCAGATAATTCCGGCTTGTCGGCCGGTTTTTCCGTCGCGGCGATACGAAAACAAATTCGAATCCTCGATAGTGCATCGCGGGTCCATGATGATATTTCCCACCCCAAGCGTGGTGAGTTGTCGGGCCAACCCGGCTCGCACATCACTCCCCCAGGTGCCCTGATCGGTTCGAGTCAACGATCCCGGTAATTGCTCCTCAACATCCTCCGCCATTTCCCGGGGCAATTCATAGCGTCGCCCACTGGCCGCCGGCCCCAAATGCGCCGTCATATTCTTCGGGTTCGCCCCCAATCCCACCATGGTGGCTACGGTGTTAGACACCACCCCGTTTCGAGCACCTGTTCGACCTGCGTGGGCGGCTGCGATGACGCCCGCGTCGGCGTCGTAAAGCAAGACGGGAACGCAATCGGCAACCATGACGGTAAGCACCACGGTCGGATCGGTAGACACCACGGCATCAGTGGCGGGAATTGGCGCCCCCAAATCTGCGGAATCCACAACCCGAACGGCGGCGGAATGCACTTGATCCATCCAAATAAACCGCGCAGGATCCAGATTTAATTGCGCAGCCACCCGGGCCCGGTTCTCCCGCACCGCATCCGGGTCATCGCCCACATGCGCCCCCAGGTTCAAACTGTCGTATGGTGGCTGCGACACACCGCCGAGCCGGGTAGTGAAATGCGTGTGAACCAGCATGGTCATGGGGCTACCTTCATTCAGAATTATCGCAGGAAATCGGGGAGATCGAGATCGTCAATGTCATCCATCCCGCTCTCCTGCTGCCCGGATTTCCGATGCGCACCCCGGTTGGTAAACAACCCATTATTGCTGCCCCGGTCATCACGGTAACTCGGCTGATAATCGTTGCTGCGCCGGCGACGAGAATCGTAATCCTCATCGCTGCTGCGGGTAGCCACGGCGGCCTCGCGGACCGAATACTCCGCATTCCGATCCTTCTGCCCAAACAGGGAGGTGGGTTCCGGCGCGGGGGTAGCGGTTACGGTAGTTGCCGGGGCAGGGGTCACAGGCTCAGCAGAGGACGACACTGTGGCCTTGGCAGATGGCTCCGCCGACTCCCGATTGACGGTGGTGGTATTCGGGTTTTCATTCAGGCCCTCGAAACCGGTGGCGATCACGGTCACCCGCACCTCATCGCCGAGATTATCGTCAAAAATGGTGCCGAAAATCAGGTTGACGTCAGCATCTGCCTTCTCCTGCACCATCGTAGCGGCCTCATGCACTTCCTGCAGGCCCAGGTCGGAGCCGCCGGCAATGGACAGCAGCACACCCTGGGCGCCCTCCATGGTGGATTCCAATAGCGGCGAATTAATGGCCTGTTCAGCGGCATTCATCACTCGGTTATCGCCCCGGGCCGAGCCCACACCCATGAGTGCGGAACCGGCATCCGCCATGACGGAACGCACATCGGCGAAGTCCACGTTGATGAGACCAGGTATAGTAATCAGGTCCGTGATGCCCTGCACACCATTATGCAACACCTGGTCCGCGGCCCGGAAGGCCTCCATCATGGTGAGATTGGACGAGTCAAGCTGCAACAGCCGGTCGTTGGGGATGACGATGAGCGTGTCGCACACCTCCCGCAAGGCCTCGATGCCCTGCAGTGCCTGCCTGGTGCGCTTTTTCCCCTCAAAATTAAACGGCCGCGTGACGACGCCCACGGTGAGCGCACCCATCTTCTTGGCGATGGAAGCCACCACAGGGGCGGCACCAGTGCCGGTACCACCACCCTCACCAGCGGTGACAAACACCATATCGGCCCCCTTGAGGGTTTCTTCTATTTCGCTTTTGTGGTCCTCCGCAGACTGCCGACCCACCTCGGGGTTGGCACCGGCACCGAGGCCACGAGTGGCCTCCCGACCAATATCGAGTTTGACGTCAGCGTCGGAGAACATGAGGGCTTGCGAATCGGTGTTCACGGCAATGAACTCGACGCCTTTCAAGCCCTCTTCAATCATGCGGTTCACCGCGTTGACGCCACCACCGCCAACACCGACAACTTTAAGTACGGCGAGGAAGTTATCCTGGGCGTTCATAAATACGACTCATCTTTCCGTCTAGATTTCCGTTAAGGGAATTGACCGACACTTTTACCACGTCGTGATGGGTAAAGATTACGGCCACCACTACCCGCCAACCTGTGCGGTTTCTGCTACTACATATTGACTGAATTTGGATCAAGAATCATGGACATTTGTAGCGGCGTGTCTCCACCTTCAACTAGAGGGTTAGACTTTTGACATGCGGTTTTATCGGCAAATTATCCCCCAGCCCCACCCATGGAAGAAGCAGATAAGTAATGATATGCCGGCGGAAAATCACAGAAAAATCACTGGATAACCCTAATAATCCACATTTTTATTCACGGATTTTCCACACGCATACCCCAAGAAAAATTGCCACCTAGGTATGCGCATCCTCACGCTTTGGATTCGATAATTGTGATAAAAAATTTTTCAAAAATTTTTACTCCCGCACCGAAATCGTTGGCGCACCCGTGATATCAATCGTCGACTCCGACCGTTGTAATGCCACCGAAAACGCCCGCGCCTTCTCCCCGTTATTCTCCGCCGCCCCCCACACAATCGTCTTATCACCAGCAATAATGTCGAATGAATGCGGTGTGACGGCCTTGATCTCGGTGATTTTTCCGCGCTCGGACTCGGCTATTGACGCAATAATACCCGCGGCCGCCTGAAACGTCTCCTGATTATCCCCCTTGGTATTCGTGATCGGCACCGTGTAATCCAGCCTGTGGGCAACCACGAATACCTTACCGTTGGCATCAATGAGGTGATCGCCGTCCTCCCGCTCGGCCACTAATACCGCCCGGTGTTCCACCAGGGACACATCAATGGTGTCGGGGAATTGCTTCGCCACCCGGGCCTCGGCCACCCACGGCAGGGCCGAAAGCGCCGATGCAACAGCAGTGGTGTCAACCCGGAGAATATTCTGCCCCCGCAGTCCATCGGTGATGGCGGCAATATCCGCCTCCGAGGTCTGATCCCGCTGGCTTATCACCACGTTACCAACCTTCAAGACCGGGAAAAACCACAGGCAGGTAGCCACAATCCCGGCCACCACTACCAGTGCTATTGCAATCAAGAGTTTTTTCATTTAGTCATCCGTACGGAGCTGGAACAAGATCTCGTCGGCAAGCACCGTCACGTCCCCCGCCCCCATCGTAATAACCATGTCACCGGGGTGGGCTAGCTCAGCCACCGTTTGCGGCACCAGCGAGAAATTCGGTTGGTGCACCACCTTATTGGTCATGCGATCAATAATCAACTGCGAGGTAATACCATCGTGCGGCTGCTCCCGGGCGCCATAAATGTCCAACACCACCGCAGCATCTGCCAGCGATAACGCTTCGGCAAACTCGGCCGCGAATTCTTGCGTACGGGAATACATGTGTGGCTGAAACACCACAATCACCTGCCCCGATCCCCGAGCCACCAGCTTCTCCCGGGCCGCGGTCAGCACCGCCCGCACCTCGGTCGGATGGTGGGCGTAATCGTCATACACCTCCACGCCCCGATGCTCCCCACCTGCGACGGCACCGTGGAATTCGAACCGGCGGCGCACCCCGGAAAACTCGGAAATCCCCTGGGCCAGGGCGGCCACATCCCCGCCGGCCAGCACCCCGGCGGTGAGCGCCGCCGCCGCATTCAACACCATGTGTGTGCCCGGAATCTGCATGGCCACCTCGACCTCTTGCTCCCCCACCCGCATGTGGGCGTGCGAAATTTGGTCCGCCACCGCCACGGATTCCACCACCGTGTAGGCAATATCCGGGTGGCGCTCAGCAGCGGCCGCGCTACCATAGCCGCGCACGGTCACCTTCGTCTTCTGCCGCTCCCCCAACGCCGCGGCATGCTCATCATCGAGACAAACCACCAACACGCCGGTATCGGTCAACCGGGCAGCGAAATCGTCGAAAACCTGGAAATACGCCTCCGGGGTGTGAAAGAAATCCAGGTGATCCGGCTCGATATTGGTCACCACCGCAATGTCTGGGCTATACCGCAGCAGGGAGGCATCCGACTCGTCGGCCTCGGCGACGAAGCAGTGGCCGTTGCCCTGGTGCGCATTCGTGCCCGCCTTGTTTAATTGCCCGCCAATGGCAAAGCTGGGGTCCATGCCAGCAGCCTGCATGGCCACCACCGCCATGGAGGTGGTGGAGGTTTTCCCGTGCGTGCCGGCGATAAGCACCTGGGTAGAGCCCGTCATGAGCTCCCCCAGCAGGTCGGAGCGGCGAATCACCGGGATGTTATGTTCCTGGGCCGCCACCAGCTCGGGGTTGTCCTGCGGAATCGCCGCAAACGAGGTGACCACCACCGTCGGCAATTGCCCGCTCAGGGTCAGGTTTTCGGCCTTATGCCCCACCGCCACGTGCGCCCCCATGGACCGTAAAGCCAGTACGGGGCGGGATTCTTTCACGTCGGAGCCGGACACCACCTTTCCGCGGGAGAGGAGGATACGGGCCACACCGGACATGCCGGCCCCACCAATGCCAATGAGGTGGACTCGGGACAAATCAATATCAGACATGGCTCACACTTTACCTTTCGAATAAGTTTTCGGATCCCTCTTGGGTGTGCGCGGGATCCGCGCTGTAGGTCGTCGTAAAGCTTAGTCGCGCCGGGCCGTTTTCTCGGCAATGTCCGCAATAACCTCGGCGGCGGTTGCCACATTCGACTTCAGTGCCGCCGCCCGCATCGTTGCCAGCGTGTCCGGGTCTGCCAGCAGGCTGGTCACGATGTGGCTGAACCGCGCCTCAATGTCCGAATCCTGAATGAGTTGGGCGGCACCGTTACGCACCACCTCCTGGGCGTTTAGCCCTTGCTCCCCATTGCCGTGTGGCAGCGGCACATAGACGGCGGGCACTCCAGCGGCGGTCACCTCAGCAACGGTCATTGCCCCGGACCGGCACACGATCACATCGGCCACCGAATAGGCCATGGCCATGTCCTCAATGTAGGGGACGCTCACGTAATGCTCCCTCGGGGCAGGCGGGGCGTTCTTGGCCCCATAGGCGTGCAGCACCTGGTAGCCGGCGTCACACAGCTCGTCTAGGGCGTTTTTCACCGCCGAATTCAGCGATGCCGCCCCCTGCGACCCGCCGGTGATAAACACTGTGCGCCGATCGGGGCTCAACCCCCAGGTTTTCAGGCCGGCGGCCCGGGTTTCGGCCGACCTGGCCCGTGTGCTCATTTCCACCCGCACTGGGATGCCCACAACCTGGCCGCCCATGCCCGAACCGGGGACCGCGTTCAGCCCCAGGCCGCCCAACCTCACACCCAGCTTATTGGCCAACCCGGCGCGGGCGTTGGCTTCGTGGACGATGAAGGGGATGCCGGCGAGTTTGGCAGCAATATAACCGGGGGCGGTGACATAGCCACCGAAGCCGATGAGGACGTCTGCCTTGTGTTTTTTGAGGATTTTTCGGGTTTGGGCGATTGATTTTACGAGTTTGAAGGGGACTTCTAAGAGTTCGATGCTGGGTTTGCGGGGGATGGGGACGGGTTCGATGAGTTTCAGGTCGAAGCCGCGGGCGGGCACGAGTCGGGTTTCTAGGCCCCGGTTGGTGCCGATGGCGATAACGTTGGCGCCGCGTTCCTTGAGGACAGTTGCTACAGCTAGTGCGGGTTCCACGTGGCCGGCCGTGCCGCCGCCGGCCACGACAACGTTGAGGGCCTTGTGGCTGGATTTGTGTGTGGTGGGATTATCGCTGTCGTGTGATTCTGTCATTTCTTTCCCTAGATTCCCTTAAACGGTACTTCAATCGTACTAATTTGAAATTGATCTGGTGTTGGTGCTTGGATTAATTCTTTTTTAGGTTTTCTTGCTGTGAGATTCAGTGACAAAAGTACCATGTCGTGGGCTGGGTATTAGGTTTTTGTGGGTTGGCGACGGGGGAGGATGAGGGGTGAACGGTGATGGTTGGTTGGTGTGGTGGCTTAGCGACGACCGGTGGTGCGGTAGCGGCCGGAGCGGGGGTCGTGGCGTTCGTAGGGTGTGCGGGTTCGGGCTGGTCCAAGGCTTGTTGTTGGACTGGTGCGGCGGCCGGTGGTGCGGGTGACTTCGCGGCTGACCTCACGGTTGGTGGGGTTGGGGTCCCGGCTGGTGTCTCGGGCAGTGGTGCGGGCGGGGAGCGGCCGGCGAACGGGCTGGGGGGTTCGGCTGCGACCGGGGAGAAAGCCGGTTTTCTTGGGAGTGAGGGCAGATGCGGCGCGGCTTCGTGCGGTACCCCCCGCAGCACCATAGCCACGGCTCTCCCCCGTTTTGGGGCCATTGGGGTGCTGTACCGTGGGGTTGGGATTGTCGCGGGTGGTGCGGGTGTCGTGGCTGGCTTGTGGGGTGCGGCGGTCGCGGCGCCGACCGGCCGGGTATTGGTCGAGTCCGTCGAGGGTGGGTTCGGGAAGGAAGAGTACCCGGTCGAAGGCGGGTTTTCCGAAGTTGGCCATGGCGGATATGGTGTCGGGTTCGTGGCGAGCGCAGTTGGCGAGGATACCCATGGCGCCGAGGGTGATGACGGCGCTGGTGCCACCGGCGGAAATCATGGGGAGGTTGATGCCGGTGACGGGGAGCAGGCCAACGACGTAGCCCATGTTGATGAAGGCTTGGGCGACGACGCCGGCGGTGAGGGTGGCTGCGGTGAGGGCGAGGAATTGGTGGGCGGAGCGGGCGGCGATGCGGAATCCGATGTAGGCGAGCCAGCTAAAGAGGCAGATGACGAGGGCGCCGCCCATGAGCCCCATTTCTTCGCCGATGATGGCGAAGATGAAGTCGTTTTTAGCTTCGGGGAGGTAGAACCATTTGGCGCGGGATTGGCCGAGTCCTACCCCGGTGAGGGAGCCGTCGGCGAGGGAGAGGAAGCCCTGGTAGGACTGGAAGGCGGAGGATTTGGTGTCGGCGAAGTTGCCGAAGAGGGCACTGATGAAGGTGTCAAAGCGTTTGCCGCGGAGGCCACCGGCGAGAAAAACGATGGTGAATCCGGCGGCGACGAAGACGCCGAGGCCGGCTATGTAGCGCATGTTGATGCCGGCGAAGAAGAGGAGGGCGACGACGACGAGGAGGAAGGTCATGGCCATGCCGAGGTCGCGTTCGGCAAGGATGAGGGTGAACATGGTGCCGGCGACGGCGAGGAATTTCACGAAGGGGGCGTTGATACTGTTGAAGCGGGGTTTGTGACCAGCGAGGATATTGGCGCCCCAGAGGGCGATGGCGACACGGGCGATTTCGGAGGGTTGGAGTCGGAAGGAGCCGAGGGAGATCCAGGATTGGGAGCCTTTTTCGGCGAGTCCGGTGCCGATGCCGGGAATGAGGACGAGGATCAGGAGGAGGATGGTGCCCCAGAGGAGGATGCTGGAGAGGCGCCGTAGGGTATTGATGGGTAGTCGCATGGCGAGCCACATGACGGTGACGCCGCCGAGGACGTAGAGTAGTTGGTTCCCTGCAACATGCCAGGCTTTACCGTTGTTGTCGACAACGGAGGTGGTCATGGATGCGGAGGTGACCATGACGATGCCGATGGTGGCGAGGAGCGCGACGACTAGCATGACGTTGAGATAGTCGAAGTAGGGCCTGCGGAAGGTGTCTTGTCGTCGTTGTTTGAGGTTTTCCCATACTGACTGGGAAGCTACCGTGTGGGATTCCGGTGTTGCGTTTGCCGCGGTCATGCTGGGTCACGTCCATTCTACTGTTACTGGTGTTTATGGTGTGAAGGATGTGCGGCACTCGTCGCGCATCCTTCAACATAAAGTTAAGGTTTAATCAGTTCCACAGTAGACAGAAAACTGCGATTATTTTGGTGCGACACCGCCTAAATGGGCAGAAACCGATTCCGCAAAGAGCACGCCCCGCTGCCCCATGCCGGTGTACATGTCGAGCGATGCCGCCGCGGGCGCGAGCACGATGGCATCACCGCTGCTGGCTTGGGTGACTGCCCATGCGCATACTGCGTCCATGGCCGATTGCGGATCGGTGTCATCGGTGACAAAGATGGGCACACCTGGCGCATGCTTTTCGACGCTTTCCCGAATGATATTTCGGTCCACTCCCATGAGCGCAACCGCCTTCAGCCGATGCGCATGGTGGGCAATCAGGTCGTCTACCTCGGCGCCTTTGAGTTGGCCGCCAGCCACCCAAATCACGCTATCATACCCTGCCAAAGCAGAGTCGGCCGCGTGCGGGTTGGTGGCTTTGGAGTTGTCGATGGCGACAATGCCCCGGGCTTCGGCCACCTGTTGTCCCCGGTGACCGGCCACTTTGAAAGATTGCAGCGCCTGGGCAATGACTGACGGTTGCAGGTCTGGCACCAGGGCTACCGCGGCGGCGGTGGCGGCCAAGGCGTCGTAGATGCCGGCCGGGCCGGGCGGTTCCAGGCCGGCCACGGGCACAATGTTCCGGGGGGTGCCGTGAAGATTGTCCACGATCATGCCGTCGGTCATCCCGACCTGCCCCGCCTGTGGGGGGTGCATGGTAAAGCCCATGATCGGGGTAGTGACGTATCGCTGCGTTAAGGCGTCGTCAAGCCCGGCAATGGCCAGCGGTGCGGCTAATACTTTTGCTTTCGCCGCAGCGTATGCCGCCATGGATCCGTGCCAGTCGATGTGATCTTCCGCCAGGTTGAGGAGCACACCCACGTCGGGCACCAGTTGGCTGGACCAGTGGAGTTGGAAGCTGGAGAGTTCCGCCACCAGCACGTCGATGCGTTGGGGGGCGGAGATAGCCTCGGCCACGCTCACCCCGATATTGCCGACCGCCTCCGCCTGGTAGCCGGCATGCTGCATGATGCTGGCCAGCATGGAAGTGGTGGTGGTTTTCCCATTGGTGCCGGTAACGACCATCCAGGTGCGGGGCGGCCCAAACACCGATGCTCGATCCAGCCGGTAGCAGAGTTCCACGTCACCGAGCACTTCCAGGCCGGCTGCCTGGGCCGCCTGCAACAGGGGTGTATCAGGCCGCCACCCGGGCGAGGTGACCACACAGCTGAATCGGGAAAGTTCTGCCATGGCCTGGTCGGGATGGATGCCGGCCACATCCGCAACCTCCATGGCCCGGTCACGAGCAGTTTCGTTGGCGTCAGCGATGAGCACATCCACATTGAGGTCGGCCAGGAGGCGGGCGATGCCCACCCCGGAAATACCAGCCCCGGTCACAAGAACGGTGCCGGAAAGGATTTCGGGGAGGGCAGGGGTTTTGTTTGGAATGGATGTCATGGTTTGATGCCTCCCAGGTTCAACCATTCGCCGTAGAACATGGCTGCCCCCGCCAGGGATGCCATGGCTGCGATCAGCCAGAACCGCACCACCACCGTGGTTTCCGCCCAGCCGCCGTTTTCAAAATGGTGGTGGAATGGGGCCATGCGGAAGATTCGGATCCCTCGGGTGCGGAAGCCGATCACCTGGATCACGACGGAGAGGGCTTCGACCACGAAGAGGGCGCCCACGATCACCATGAGCAGTTCGGTGCGGGATGCCACGGACAGGCCGGCCACCAGGCCACCGAGGGCCAGGGAGCCGGTGTCGCCCATGAAGATTTTCGCTGGTGCCGCATTCCACCATAAGAAGCCAATGCAGGCACCCAGGCCGGCGGCGGCCAATACGGCCAGGTCCAGGGGGTCCCGAACGTTGTAGCACCCTGGCTGGGGGGTGCCAGCGCAGGAGTTACGGAACTGCCAAAACGTCAGTGCCGCGTAGGCACCCATGACGAAGGCGGTGGCCCCGGAGGCGAGCCCGTCGAGACCATCGGTCAGGTTGACCGCGTTACTCCACGCGGAGATAAGCAGGTACATGAAGAGCAAGAAGAACGCCACACCAAGGATTCCGCCGCCGAATGCCAGGTCCACAGTGTCTAAATCCCGCAGGAAACTCAGGTGGGTGGATCCGGGGGTGAGCCCCACTTCGTTGGGAAACAACCGAATCATAATCCCGAACGCCAGTGCGATAACGAATTGGCCAATGAGTTTGGCTTTTTTATTCAAACCCAAATTCCGGTGTTTGACCAGTTTAATATAGTCGTCGGCAAAGCCAAGACCACCCAATGAGAGGGTGAGCCCCAGCACCAACAGCCCAGACACGGTAAACCCGCCCACGTTGGCCATCTCCCCATACACGTCTACCGTCACATAGGCGACGGTAATGCCGATGAGGATGGCAATACCGCCCATGGTGGGGGTTCCACGTTTCCGAAGGTGCGACTTGGGGCCTTCTTCTCGGATTTCCTGGCCTATCCCCACCGCGCTGAATTTCCTAATCAGCAACGGAGTAATGAAGATAGACACTAGTAACCCAATGGCCCCGGCTATTATCATCTGGGTCATTGTTTAGTTCTCCTGCTTTCCATTCTGTGCCACCACTGCCTCGGCGACCTGCCACAGCCGGTACGCGTTGGATGCCTTCACAAGAATGACATCCCCACGACCTAATACCTTGAGCACTTCCGTTGCCGCCTGGGTGGTGTCGACAGCAGGGATTGCGCGCAATCCCATAGTCGATGCGGCATTAATCATGGCACGGGCATTCTCATCGGCGCCAACCACCACCACCAAGTCGATCCCCTGCTCCGCAACCGTGCGCATCAGGTCAACGTGATCTGCGGTGGCATCCTGCCCCAATTCCGCCATGGGCCCCAGAACCGCAATTGACCGGGCCCCGGGGCCGTTTTTCGCCGCTGCCAGCGCTAATGCCCGCAAACCGGCCCGCATGGATTCGGGGTTGGCATTGTAGGCGTCGTCGATGACGATCACATCGTTGCCGGCGTGATGCACATCCATGCGATGCGCAGACCGGACGGTGTGGGCACGCAATCCCTGGGCGACAGTGGCGAAATCCACCCCCGCCGCCAGGGCCGCCGTCGCAGCAGCGAGGGCGTTGGCCACCTGGTGTTCGCCGAAAATTTGCAGGGTGACCTGGGCGGTGTGGGTGACTTTTTGGCGGTCAGTTCCGATGAGGGTGAAGGTGGGCCGCGAAAGATTATCTAGCCGAATATCGGTTGCGGTAACCCGAACTGGTTTGTGAAGCGTGCTGAAACTCCACACTGTGGCCGACGTGCGGTCCGCCATGGCGGCAACATAATCATCGTCGGCGTTGAGCACGGCAATGCCGTCGGCCGGCAGAGCCTCAACAAGTTCCCCCTTGGCCTGGGCAATATTATCCCTAGAACCGAATTCGCCCATGTGTGCGGTCCCCACATTGAGGACCACGCCGATGTGTGGTGGGGCGATGGCCGCCAGGTGCGCAATGTTGCCGATGCTGCGGGCGGACATTTCCGACACCAAATACTTGGTGGCTTCGGTGCAGCGCAACGCGGTATACGGGTGCCCAATCTCGTTATTGAACGACCCGGGCGGCGCCACGGTGTCGCCGGCGAGCTCCAATATGGTGTGCACAATGTCTTTGGTGGAGGTTTTTCCGGCGGAACCGGTGATCCCAATGACGGTCAGCCCCCGCGCACTGAGCTTGTCGACGACATACCGTGCTAGCTTCGCCATGCCCTCCAACACGGCGGCGACCGAACCGTCGGTATCATGCTCGGTGGCATAGGAATGGTGATCCACCTCGGTTGCGGGCGGCACAATCACAGCTGGCACCCCCACCGGGCGGGCGGCCAGCACGCCAGCCGCCCCCTGATCCACGGCAGTGGCCGCATAGTCGTGACCATCAACCTTCACCCCGGACAGGGCGACAAACAAATCCCCGGACGCGACCTTCCGGGAATCAAATTCTACGTTTCCGGTAATCACCTCCGCGCCCGTGGCGTCGGCAAGCCGGCCGCCCACAATGGCAGCGATCTCATCCAACCTCAGCGTTATCATTGATCCCTTCCTTCCAATGCGGCGCGTAATTCCTCCCGGTCGTCGAAGTGGTGCGTTACGCCGTCGATAAGCTGCCCCACCTCATGCCCCTTGCCGGCAATAATGACCGCATCACCCGGCTTGGCCCATGCCACTACCTGGCGGATCGCCGCACGCCGATCACCGATCTCCACCACCTCGGCAGAGCCGGATGCGGTGCCCGCCAACACCTGGGCACGAATCGCCGCCGGGTCCTCGTTGCGGGGATTATCGTCCGTCACCACCACATAGTCCGCGCCCGCCGCGGCCTCGGCACCCATGATCGGCCGCTTGGAATGATCCCGGTCCCCGCCGGCCCCCACCACCAGGCCAATCCGGCCCGTGACCTGGCCCCGCACGGTCGCCAACACCGCCTTAATGGCCGCCGGCTTATGGGCGTAATCCACCACCGCCAGGAATTCCTGACCACAGTCGACCACCTCCATCCGGCCCGGCACCCCCACACCCGCCAGCCCCGGCAGCAAGGCGGTCATATCCACCCCTATGGTGTCCGCTAACGCCAACGCCAGCGCCGCATTCGCCACATTAAACCTGCCCGGCAATGGCACGGTCGCAGCCACCACCGCCCCCGACGGCGCCGCAAGCCGGAACTCCTGCCCGCCCCGCTCGACAGTCTGCACCGCCGACACCGTATAGTCCCCCGCCTGACCGCGGGTCGCTAAAGTACGCACCCCCGAACCGAACACACTTGCCATTTTCTCCCCCCATTCGTCATCAATGCACACCACCGCCTGGGCGGCCCGCGTCGGCGACCCAGGGCGGAAAAACAGCGCCTTGGCATCGAAATATTCCGCCATGGTGGCATGAAAATCCAGATGATCCTGCGACAGGTTCGTAAACCCGGCAACATCAAATTTCACACCCTGCACCCGGCCCAGCATCAACGCATGCGACGACACCTCCATCACCACATGCGTCACCCCTTCCGCCAACATTTGCACAAACAACGCCTGCAACGTGGGCGCCTCCGGCGTGGTAAGCGACGTCGGCACCGGACGACCATTAATCTGCGTGCCGGTCGTACCAATCAGCCCCACCCGATAGCCGGCCGCCAACAATCCGGCCTCCAACATGTAACTCGTGGTAGTCTTCCCCGACGTGCCGGTAATCCCAATCACCGTGAGCTGCGACGACGGATCCCCATACACGGCCGCGGCCGCAATCCCCAACACCGACCGCACATCATCAACCACCAACACCGGACGGGTCTCCCCCGCCGCCGACAACAGCCCCCAACCGGCCTCATCCGTGAGAATCGCTGCCGCCGCAGTATCCGCAGCAAACCGCGCCCCGTGCACCCGTGTGCCCGGCACCGCCGCAAACAACGCCCCCGCCGGCAACTCGGCGGAATTCAACCCCACCTCAGTAATCGGCACCTGAGCCTGTTCCGCCGTACCGCCCTGCATCCGCGCACCTATAAGCTGCGCCACATCCAAAACCGTAACAGCCATAATCGTAAATCAAGCTCCTTCAACCTCTATAAAAACCTCATCTATGCCTTCTTCTGAAAAGCATAAATAGCCACCTATGAAGTTAGTACACCTGTGACCACCATTCGTGGTGAGGGGTAACCGATCGAGGGTAACCCGGACATCACACCCCATGGCCGAATCACCCCTCTGTCATTACTGCACCTGAAGCACCAACTGGCCCTCCATCGGCGGCGACGGCGGCACATTATCCCGATTCAACAGCCACGACGCAATATCATGAAACAGCGGCGCCGCCGACTGGCCCCCCTCACCGTGCACCCCCCGTTGGGGATTATCCAACATCAATGCCACCACAAACCGGGGATCATCCGCCGGTGCAATACCCGCAAACGTGATCCAATACTTCGAATGCGAATACGCCCCCGTCGCCGCATCCACCTGCTGCGCCGTACCGGTCTTCCCCGCAATCTGATACCCCTTCACCGCCGCCTGCGACCCAGTACCCTGCTGCAACCCACTCGAATCCGACTGGGTGACCGCCCGGAACATATTCACCACCGTCCGGGCCGTCTCCTCGCTCACCACCCGGGTGCGCTCCGGCTCCGGCTGGGCCACCACCGCACCGTGACCATCCCGCACCTCGGAAATAATCCGCGGCGCAATCCGCTCCCCCCCATTCGCTATGGCCTGGTAAATCCCCGCCATCTGCAACAATGTCACGCTCATGCCCTGCCCAATCGGCAGATTCGCAAACGTGCCCCCAGACCACTGCGCCCGCTGCGGCAGCAGCCCCTCCGACTCACTCGGCAATTCAATCCCTGTGGCCCGACCCACCCCAAAACCAGTCAAAAGCTGATCGAATTTGTCCTCCCCCAGCTTCTCCGCCAGCATGAGCGTCCCCACATTGGAGGACTTACCAAAAATTCCCGTCGTGGTGTACTGCGCCGGACCGTGATCCCACGCATCCTTCACATTCACCCCCGCCATGTCAATACTGCCCGGCACCGTGTGCACCTCATCCGGGCTGGTCACACCGTTTTCAATCGCACCCGCTGCCGTAATGATCTTCGCTACTGACCCCGGCTCAAACGGTGCCGAAATCGTGCTATTACCAAACTCCTTCCCTTGCTCCAGCTGCTTTTTAATATCCCCCATCGGATCAATCGAATCGCTGGTCGCCATGGCCATCACCTGCGCCGTCTTCGCATCCAGCACCACCGCCGACGCGCTCTTCGCCCCCGAATTCGCCTTCGCCTGCTCCAGCTGCTGCTGCACATATGTTTGCAGATCCAAATCCAGGGTGAGGGTCACATTCGCCCCATTCGTCGCCGGCACATCATCCGTCACGGTGCCCGGAATCGCCTGCCCATCGGTCGATACCTCAATCGACTTCCGGCCATTAATCCCCGACAGCAACGAATCATTCGCCGACTCAAACCCAAACTGGCCCTGCCCATCCTGGCTGATCTTGCCGATCACATTCGACGCCACCGCCCCATTGGGATACTGGCGCACATCCTGCAAATCCGCGGCAATACCATAGTATTTCTCCGAAATACTGGCCGCCACATCCGGGTCAACATTGCGCACCAACACCTCATAATTCGAATCGGCCTTCAGCTTCGCCACAATATCTTCCGGCTTCACCTCACTCTTCTTGGCCGCATCCTTGAGCCCCTTCGTGCTACCCGTCACGGTTTTCGCAGCCTTGGCGGCCTGTTTTTCCGTCCGGGCCTTCTCAATAATCTTGGGGATTTCTTCCGAATACTCCGTCATGATGTCCGCAACCTTCGCCTCGATCATTTGGTTGCGGGTTTCTTCGGACCCTTGAACGTAATGCTCGTCCGAGGCCAGCTGCTGCTTCGCCACATACGGCAATTCACGCCGCAGCACATTCGGCGACACGGTCAGTGATCTGGCCTGCATGGTGTAGGCCAACTGTTGGCCGGAACGGTCGGTGATCGCCCCCCGCCGCGCCGGGTCAGTGTAGATGCGGGTGCGTTGTTCCGCCGCCAGGCTGCTGAGGTCGGGCCCCCACACGAGCTGCACCCAGGCCATGCGGGCAATGACCATGAGGCAGAGCAGGAACACGCCGGCACTGAGGATTCGCAGCCGGCCGAGCATGATTCGGCGTTGTCCGCCACCTGGCCCAGTGGTGGATCCACCGGCGGGTCCGGTGGCGGGTTTGTCAGCTATCCGATTGAGCCCATTCTTCGGGTCCGCGGTATCGTTGTGGAATTGCGTGTTACTGCTAGCTTTTCGACGCATGCGAGACGCGCGTGAGTTCGACTGATTCACAAATGACACCTTGGAATATTGTGGAATGTTGACAGATACGGTTCTACTGTTCGAAATTAATTTCGATTAGAAATGTATGGCGCAACATTGGAGGTCCGGGGTGTAATCCGGGGAGCCTCATTCAGCCGTTGGGAGACTTCGTTTGTGGCCTTGGGATCACTGGATGCCACCTGTGGCCGAACTTGCTGACCATTGACATCAACTATAGGACGCGTCACGGTGCCTGGCGCGCGTTGTTCGTGTATGTCGCCCGATTCATTTTTTGCCAGAATGCCGGGCTGGTCGGGGATCACCATGCCTAGGTCTTTGGCTTGGCGGGCGATTTCCGCGGTGGCGGAGGCGTTTTGTAGGTCACGGTTGAGGGTTTCCACCTGGTTTTGCAGAGTGGATTCGTGGTGCTGCAACTCCTGCATCTCGAAACTTTGTTCGGTTGATATTTTCGAGAGCATCATGGCTATAAACACGCCGGCGCCGAGCAGGAGCGTGAGCGCTAGCACGAAGCGGATGCGACTCGGGTCGACACGCTTACGCACGATCCGTTTGCCCCGGTTGGAGAACACCTGTTGGGATCCGGCTTTGCGCTGCATGCGCCGCCGGGGTGGCGCCTGGGTGGGGACGGTGGGGATTGCCCGGCCGGATGTGCCGGTGCGGCTGGGCCGGTCTTCGACGAGAAGAGCAGTGTCGTTTCGGCTGTGGTCTTGGGATTGTTGGGTACGCGCAAGCGACCGTGTCGAACGGGTCAGCCGGTAGGGGGTGTAGGTGTTGATGGGGCGGCCGCTGCGGATACGGGTGTCACGGATTCGGTAATTGGTTGTCATTTTGAGGTCTCCTTTCTGTTGGTGCTGATGGCAAGTTTTTTGATTGCGCGAACCCGGACGGGGGCAGCTCGGGAATTATCGGCGATTTCTGCGGGGGTGGCTTTTTCGGCGCCCCGGGTCACCAGCCGGAACTTGGCCGCATATTCGGGGAGTTCCATGGGAAGTCCCCGGGGGGTTTTGGAAGTGGTGATTTCAGTGAAGTATTTTTTGATGATTTTGTCTTCTAGAGATTGGTAGGCCATAAAGACGGCCCGACCACCAGGGATGAGGGCATCGGCAATGCGGGGCAACACATTGGTGATGGCGGCGAGTTCTTGGTTAACCTCGATTCGGAGTGCCTGGAATGTGCGTTTGGCGGGGTGACCGCCGGTGCGTCGAGTGGCGGCGGGGATGGTGTTATAGAGCAGTTCGACGAGCCGCGCCGAGGTGGTGAAGGGGGCGTGTTCGCGTTCGCGGATAATGGCGGTGGCGATTTTGCTGGCGAATCGTTCATCCCCATAGGTTTTGAGGATGCGGGTAAGGTCACCATGGGGGTAGGTGTTGAGGATTTCCGCCGCGGTAATGCCTTCAGAGTTGTTCATCCGCATGTCGAGTGGTGCATCAACCCGATAAGCAAAACCGCGGTTCACCTGGTCAAGCTGCATTGATGACACACCCAGGTCGAAGAGCGCCCCGGATATACCCTCTGTGAGCGCAGCTTGGCATGTTGCATTGCCAGCGTCAGCGGCAGCTTGGATGGCTGCGGGAAAGTCGTCGAAGCGCGTGTGGAGTGTAGTGATCCGGTCACCAAAACCGGCCAGACGGGTGGCGGCTTGGGCCAGTGCGGTAGTATCGCGGTCGAGTCCTATTATGTGTACCTGCGGGAATGTAGTGAGAAAGTATTCACTGTGCCCCCCGGCACCCAAAGTGGCATCGAGGATGATGGGTGGGTTTGTGGCGTTATGGATAGCTGGGGCGAGGAGTTCAGCAACTCGTTCACACAGCACGGGGACGTGACCATGGTTGATAGTGTTTTCCATATGAAAGCCCCCAGTATGCCGTGGTGTGCCGAAGTTGTACCGCAGAAACCGCAGTGTGCATAGAGCTCCACCTAAAGTGCCGCTTCTGACATCGGGGAAGTACACCAGAAGTTAGGCCCCTTCAAGTGGAGTTCTTACGCACACTCCATGCTGTGCTGCTTGCAACGTTTTAGATTGGTGCCGGGGTTACAGCAGGCCATCTAAAAAGTCGTCGCTAGCATCCGCGAATGCCGATTCCGTGTCCGCTTGGTAGCGGGCCCAGGCTTCGGCATCCCATATTTCCAGGAAGTCCATGGCGCCAATGACCACACACTCTTTTATCAGACCAGCATATTTACGGTGGTCTGGAGTGATTGTGATGCGTCCTTGACCGTCTGGACGTTGTTCATCTGCACTGGCGGTGAGGTTCCGAATAAATGCCCGGGCTGCTGGGTTACTACGTGGTAACTGAGCAGCTTTTCGTGCAATCCGAACAAATTCCTCTTTGGGGTATACCGCTAAGGAATGGTCCTGACCTTTAGTGACCATCAACCCACCTGCTAGTTCCTCTCGGAATTTCGCTGGCAATGTCAGACGGCCCTTATCGTCCAACTTTGGTGTGTAAGTGCCAAGAAACATCTTTGAAGGCTCCTACACTTTCAAAGCCACACGACCCAAGATAAACAACTCCTGTCGCTCCGGTTCCGTGGCGTCTCCGTGGTGTGCGGTGACATATCCACATTCCCTTCACTCATCCCCACAATACCCCACAATCCCCCACTTTCAACACCTCAAGTCACAACAATCTCAAATTTTACCACCAGAAACGCCTGTAACCTGCAAGTTTGATAGCTTCGAAAAATAAACACGCCGTGGTAACAAAAGTCGAACTTTGATGTAATTTAGCCACTTCTGTCACTTCCACAACTTTTGTAACATAAGCATCAGAAATAAACTGGTTTCAATATTCTCAACATTTCACCTGGAGTTTCTTCCGGCATCATTTTATAGCACTCTCGATAATATTTCGGATGACCTACCAATAGTTCACGACTATTCCAGTGAATCCACCCCCAAATGCCGGCTATTGATAGTGATTACATAATTGATGACATAACATATATCACCCAAATAGTGGGGTTATTGCCGCTGATTTTTACCCCCATCCGCTCTCTACAAAACCGATTATTTCCTATGACTCCCACGTACCTTCCCCTATTTTGCCTGCTTATCGCGCAGTACCTTCGTCGAAAAGTAGCATGCATGAAGCATAGAAACTTATAAATAATTGGCGGTTTTCCCCGCAAGTCTGAACCAGATTTTTTACACGGTATTCACAATGAGCACATGAGATACCAACCGCACTCGCACGGAAAATCACGAACAGATAACGCTTCTATATCTGCATATTTATATTCACTACCAGCAGTTTTCATTCACACCCCCACCCCGCCCGTTAAGCAAACCCGCTCCCTTCTCCCCTATGACTTACTCTGCTCTAAGTTTAATGGTGGCATAAAAAATCTGACATCCGAAGTGTTCGTTTGT
>CAUVMZ010000021.1:0-23346 GCA_963552855.1 uncultured Corynebacterium sp.
AGGTGATGAATTTTGAGCGTTTGATTTCCAGGGTGTGGGTGGTTTCGTGGTGGGCTGCCGGCCGCCGGTAACTATTCGCGGGGTTGGTCGCGTCGGTGGGCATGAGATTAACTCACGACGAATTCGTATTCGGGGGTGCCGGGCTTGAGGTGGCGACAGTCAATGCGGGATGCGTTCATGCGTTCGATGAGCCCGTCGAAGTCGCTGGCGCGGCCGAGCTGCAAGCCGATGAGGGCGGTACCGGTTTCCCGGTTGTTGCGCTTGAGGTATTCGAAGAGGGTGATGTCGTCGTCGGGGCCGAGAATATCGCTGAGGAAGGACCGGAGCTGACCGGGTTCCTGGGGAAAGTTGACGAGAAAGTAGTGCTTCAGGCCGCGGTGGACGAGAGAGCGTTCCACCACCTCGGCGTAGCGAAGCAAATCGTTATTGCCGCCGGAGATGATGCAAACCACGATGTCATCGGTGCCGAGTTTGAGTTCAGACAGGGCAGTGACGGAGAGGGCGCCGGCGGGCTCGGCGATAATGCCTTCGTTTTGGTACAGCTCAATCATTTCGGTGCAGACGGCCCCCTCGGACACGACAAGAGGGTGAAGCCTACCCAGGTTTTTTTCGATGATCTGATAGTTGATGTCGCCAATGCGTTTCACGGCGGCACCGTCGACAAAGGGGTCCACTGCGTCGAGGGTGACGGGTTTTTCGGCCTTCAGGGCGGCGTTGAGGCTGGGCGCGCCGGCGGGTTCAACCCCAACGACGGCGGTGCGGGGGGACATGTCGGCAAGATAGCTGAGAATACCGGAGATGAGCCCGCCCCCACCAACCGGCACTATGACGGTGTCGGGGGATTTACCCATGGCGGAGAGCTGGGAGAGGATTTCGGCGGCGACGGTGCCCTGGCCGACAATGGTGTCGCGGGCAGCAAAAGGCTCGATGATGGTGGCGCCGGTCTCCTCGGCATAGTCGTGGGCGGCGGCAGATGCCTCGTCGAAATTGGCGCCGGTCACGACGAGTTCCACCATGTTTCCGCCGTGGACTTTGATGCGGTCGCGTTTCTGTTTGGGGGTGGCGGCGGGCACGTAGATGCGGCCGGGAATGCCCATGCTGCGGCAAGCGAAGGCCACCCCTTGGGCGTGGTTGCCGGCGGAGGCGGCGACGATGCCGGCGGCGCGTTGGGCGTCGGAAAGCTGCGATATAGCGTTGACGGCGCCCCGGATTTTATAGGAGCGGACGTCTTGGAGGTCTTCACGCTTCAGGTAGATTTCGGCGCCGGTGAGGTGCGAAAGTCGGGGACAGTATTGCAGTGGGGTGGGGGCAATGGTTGCGGAAATTCGCGCTTGTGCTAGTTGGACGTCAGCTGCGTGGATTTCGGTGGTCACTGCGGTTTGATTCATAGGCATACAGCTTAGCCCGTTGGTTTTCTGCGTTGGTAACCAGCTTGCTTATCGACGCCCGAACCACCAAATAGGTCACATTCAGGGGTAGACCTGGGGGATTATCACATAATAAAAGCCTGTAACTGATACGCTACAATCCGTGAGCTGAAAGCCTGTTGGGCTGGGCTTTCACCAGATTATGAAGAAGGAGAATTCCCTTGATGAACTTCCGCACAGCTTTGGGTGTGGCCGTGACTATTGTCATGACATCGGCGTCACTGCTTATTCCTGCCACCGCGGGCGCCCAGGAAACTACCACTACCGAGACTTCTACCGAGGCTTCTGCTGGGCAAACAACCACGGAAACCCCGGAAAAATCCCCAGAGACCACCACCGCCACCTCGACCCCAAACGCACAGGATCCGAACTCGGACAGTAAGTCAGATCCGAACAAAGATCTCCAGGATTTGTCCAACGACTTATCGAATAATAAGGATAAGGACAAGGATGGTTCCTCGATCACCTATGACGATAAGGGGGCCATTGAATCGGTGGGTTCAGTCACGACTGATACGATTAAATTCATCGGTGCAATTATCAAGGTTTTGGCTGGTGTTGCAGGTCTTATGGTGCTGTTGGGTAAGGCATTCCCGGCTGTGAAAGACATGATTCGTAACATAGCCCGGGGTGGGCATCTCTAGGCCCAGTTTTACCCCTAGGTAGCAGAATCCATCCTTAAGACGTAATCTGTTGATTATTCAAGAACTTTCAGCTTTGGAGAATCATGAAACGAACCTTTATTGCGCTTGCTACCGCTCTGGCAGTTGGGGCCGGCTCTCTATCCCCGGTATACGCGGATGTAAGAGCCAAGACGAGTGAGACCCAGGCCCCTTCCGACAATAAGCTTTCGGGCGATGTGAAGGATAAGTCTTCGGGTGTGATTGATTCTAAGAAGATGGAAAAATCCACCCAAGATCTGTTGGATAAGCAGGACAGCAGCATGAAGTCCAGCGCCGGCCAGGATGGCAAGAATTCCAGCGAGAGCACATCGTCAAAGAACAAGAAGGGCTCCTCGCCGACCGGCAGCAGTCCCATAGATTTGCTGCTGATTAGCGGGGTTGTGGGTCTCTTGGTGGTCAAGGGGTTGCAGACGCTACGGCTGGATCCGGCCACGTTCCCGCCGGAGTTGCAGGGCCTTATCCGGTTCATTAACTCCGGGGATCCGGTACATCTGCACAGCTCCTAGGGGCTGTGGGTTTCAAAGGCGTGGCATATTTGGCCACGCCTTTTTAGGTTTTTCTGTGGCTCATTGCCCGAGCTGTTGCTGCAACCCGGCAATAATGAATTCGACCTTGGCGTCCAAGAACCCCCGCTGGGGGTTCCAACGATCCTTATTATCCAGGAGGGTTTCGGCGCTGAGTTCGGTGATGGTTCGTTTGATAATATCCAGGCCTTCGGGGGAATGCTGCATGGCGGACATGCCGATGTGGGTGGCGAGCACGGTGTCACCAATGAAATCCAGGGCAAAAAGCGCCTCCGGCCTGGTAAAACCCTGCGCCATGAGGATACTTATGGCGTGTTGGGTGAACCCCTGCACGTGGGAGAACGATTGCGTGTATTGGAATATGGTGATGTCCAGACCCGGGTATTTTTCGCAAATATCCCAGGTGGCTTCCGCCCAATTGCGCAGGAGCTCCGGCCAGGGGAGCTCGTCGTCAAGCATGATCGTGTCGATCTCCGTGGCGGCCTGGGCAAGGCACGCGTCGACTAATGCATCGCGGCTATGAAAGAGCCGGTACATGGCGGATGTAGCGATGCCAAGTTTGGCCGCAACAGCACCTAAAGTGAACCGGTCGATCCCCAATTCCACGGCAGCGTTAATAACATCTTCCCTGGTAAAACGGGGTTTCGGCCCGGTTTTCCGGCCGGCGCGGCGGATTCGAGTGCTGCTCATGAGCTTATTATAATTGCCAGCCCTGAGCAGCCGCCCGATGGTCCCAGAACGACCGATACGTGCCGCCGCGAGCAAATAATTCCTCATGGGTGCCGATATCCTCCACCGTGCCATCAGCCCGCAGCTGGACGATGGCGTCCGCCTTGCGAATGGTGTCCAGCTTGTGCGCAATGACAAGAATGGTTGCAGTTTCCCGCAGCTTATCGACGGCCGCCACCACGTTCTCTTCGTTCTCCGGGTCCAGGGCGGAGGTGGCCTCGTCCAGGAGCACAATCGGGGCCTGCTTCATCAGGGCGCGGGCAATGGCCACACGCTGCCGCTCCCCGCCGGAGAGTGCCCGACCCCCCTCCCCCACCGGGGTGTCCCAGCCACGCGGCAGCCGATCGACGATTTCCGTCACCCCGGCGAGCCGCGCCGCCTCGTGGAGCTCCGCCATAGTGGCGTCCTCCCGGCCGATGCGGATGTTCGCCTCCAGGGTGTCGTCGAACAGGTACACGTCCTGGAACACCATGGACAGGCTGGCCATGAGCTGTTTTGTGGTTTGCTCCCGCACGTCCACGCCACCAACCTTGACCGAGCCGGCGGTCACATCGTAGAACCGGCTGATGAGCCGGGCAATGGTGGTTTTCCCGCAGCCGGAGGGGCCGACCAGGGCCACCATGGTTTTTGCCGGCACCGCAAACGTGATGTCCCGCAGCACCGGGGTGCCGTCCTCGTAGGAGAACGCCACATGGTCCAGGCTGATGGTGCCCGGGGTGGGTTCGGGCGTGGCCGTGTCCGGCTCCGGCAGCGGCTTGGCGGTGACCACCTCGTCAATGGCATCAAGCACCGGGCGGCGATCCTCCAGCGCGGCGGTGGTGTCGGTAATGCCGGTCAGCACCTGGGTGTACCTGAGGCACAGGCCGATAAACGCAATGGCCTCCACCGGCTGCAGGGTGCCGCCCACGGCGAACTGGGCGGACATGAACACGAGGGTGACCACGATGCCCTGGGAGAAGGAGTTCCCCACCACATTGCCGGCGAGATTGAGCCACAGTTCTTTCCGTTTTGCCCGCAACCATTCCCGGTTAGCGGTGGTCAACTCTGAATAATTGGCACTGCGACCACAGGAGCGCAGGGCCGCCTGGCAGTGGGCGAATTCCACGATGCGGTTGCTTAATTCCACCTCGGCGGGCTCGGAAATATCCTTCGCTTTCTTATTGAGCTTCGTCGACAATGCCACAAACAGCAGGAAGAAGGGGGTGGCCACGGTCAGCGTGATGCCGAGTCTCACATCCCACGTGTAGGTAAGGACAAGCACGACGATGCTGACCACTAGGTTGCTGATGAACGGGCTCACAAAGTGGGCAATGATTTCTCCGGCCATCATGAGTTCGGTCGACACCATCCGGGATAACTTCCCAGCCAGCGGCTTATTGAACCAGCCGAGCGGGAGGGTGGCCACCCGGTTACCGATCGTGTCGTGGGCAACCCGAATGAAAAACATGGCCACGGAGTAGCCCCGGCTGAGCTGGAAATAATTCGCCACCCCACCAAGGACGGCCAGGCATGCCAGCACCACGATCCAACCGGTCACCCCCAACCCCAGCACCGGCTGGCCGGTCACCAGGGAGGTGATGGCCGGGAGCAGGGCGAAGATGGAGACGCCTTCGAATAATCCATAGATGGTGCTGAACACGATCACCCGGTTGAGAACGGCACCGTCCCCCAGCATCCGGCGGCACCGGGGAATAAAGTTCATTACTGCCATATCCATTATCATGAGAGTTCCTCCGTGTTGTGCCCGCTGCTGATACGCGCGAGTCCAGTAAACAGTGGGTGGTCGATCACATCGTTGGGGGCGCCACAGGCAACCAGGTTTCCGTGGTCTAGGACAGCGATTTGGTCCACCCCGAGAATAGACTCGGGCCGGTGGGCGATCACCAAAACGGTGCGGCCGCGAACCAGGGTGGTGAGGGCTTTCTGGATTTCAGCCTCGGATTCGGGGTCGGCGAAGGCGGTTGCCTCATCCAGGATGAGGACGGGAGCGTCCACGAGCAGGGCGCGGGCAATAGCGACGCGCTGCTGTTCGCCACCGGACAGGTTAATCCCACTGCCGAACATGGTGTCGAAGCCATCGGGAAGGGCATCGATCCGGTCGGCGATACAGGCGGCCGCCGCGGCGGCCCGCACCTCCGCGTCGGTAGCGTCGGGGCGGCCCAGGGCGATATTGTCCCGGATCGACATGCGCAACAGCTGCGGGTCCTGAAGCACAAACCCAATGTTTCGGTACAGCTGCTCGGTGGGAATGTCCCGCAGATCAACGCCCCCAAGCGTGATCGACCCGGAATCGGGGTCGTTGAAGCGGGCCAGCAAAGTGGCGAGGGTGGATTTTCCCGACCCGGAGGGTCCCACCAGGGCGGTCACAGTACCTTCCGAAAGGGTGAGTGACACGTTCCGCAGCGCCTGGGTGTCATTGTAGGCGAAAGACACCTTGTCGAACACCACCTGGGAGCCGTGAATATCCTGTTCCACCTCGGTTTCCTGCCCCAGGACAGGGGTTTTCAAGGTGGTTGTCACCCGCAGCGCCGCCGCCCCGGCAATCTGGTAGGCCCAGGTGGAATTGCCGAGCAGCTCAATACCATAAGGCAATGCCAGAGCAATCAGGGTGGTGGAGAGCACATCGGTGGCGGACACCCAGCCGGCGTTCACCATGAGCGACCCGCCACCCACATTGACCAGTAATAACACCGGAACAGAAATGGCCACATTGGCCAGGGCGGAGCCCTTAATCATCGAGCCGGTCCAATCGTTATAGAAGACGGCAAACTCGTCAGCCGCCTGCTGGTAGTTGCCGTGCGCCTGCCCTACCTTGCCGAAGGCCTTTACCACCGTGATGCCGGTGACCAGCTCCACCATGGTGGCGGACACGCGGGCAAGTTTGGCATCCATTTCCACGGTTTTTGGCCCCATATTGCCCATCATCCAGGCCATGAACAGGCCATAGAGCGGGATTGTGGCGATGGACAGCAGTCCCAAACGCCAATCCACGTAGAAGGCATAGATGAGGAGGGCAACCGGCATAATCATGGCTTGGGTCATTTCCACCGGCTGGTGCGCCACCATGGTGTGGATCTGGGCCACGTCGTCGTGCAGCGCCTTGCGGATCCTCCCGGAGTTGGTGCTGGTAAACCACCCCAGTGGCGCGTTGCCCACCCGTTCGATGGTGCGGGCCCGCACATGCGACACGAATCGGGCATCGGCGAAGTGGGTTACCCCCAGTGCAATGAATAGCAGGAAGATCCGCAGGCAGAACGTGCTAATCAGAATCTGCACGATCATCATGGCCCGGTCGGCGTCGACGGGTTGCCCAGTGGCGTAGGCCGTGGCAAACAGGCCGCCCAACTGGACCAAGGCGATATAGGGGGCGATCGCCAGCACCCCGGATAGGCCGGCTAATATTCGGCCGATCATGAGGCTGCCTTGGACGGGTTTCAGCAGCTCCTTGAGCGCCTTCCTGCCTTCCTCCCGCTCGCTGACGTAGTCGGGGGCCGCTTGGGTGGCCGCGGTTTCTGTGGTGACCGAATCACTCATAAACGTTCTCCTTAGGATGAGATAACCTAATTATGAATCCCGTTCATAATTTAAAACGGCGAACCCCA
Organism: uncultured Corynebacterium sp.; assembly: GCA_963552855.1. Taxonomy (GTDB): domain Bacteria; phylum Actinomycetota; class Actinomycetes; order Mycobacteriales; family Mycobacteriaceae; genus Corynebacterium. Next base: position 6,966 of record CAUVMZ010000021.1, read on the forward strand.
AAGAACAATAGAATGACCAATAGTCACCCCCATTTGGGGTGACTATTCCCACATTTGGGCGTCGAAAAGCAGACTAGCCGAGGATGCCCGGCCCCATGGTCGCCTTCAAATCCCCCATGAGGCTCGCCGACCGATTTACCCGCAAATGCTCCCCCAAAATCATCATCTTCGACTCCGTGCCACACACCACGTTCAGATACACGTCCGAATCCCCCTTATTCGCCACCAGCACCTGCTTCAACCGGGAAATATTGCCCATGGTGCACTGATCCGTCCGCAACGTCAACCGCAACGGCAACCCGGCGCCACCGCCCGGCCCCAACTCCGGCACCTTCATGTCGTCGCAGAACACCCCAAACCGGTCGTCCCGAATCGACACGTGCGCCTTGGCCACCACAATATTGTCCTCCACAATCTGTGGGCCTACCAGCGCATACACCTTATTAAACACCAACATTTCCACCTGCACCCCATGCTGGTCCTCGATCGTGACGATCGCCCACGGTGAGCCGTCTTTTTTGGACACGCGCCGATCCACCGCCGAAATAATGCCGCCGATCTGCACCTCCGCACCGTTTTTCAGCTCCTCCGACGCCACCACCGATAAGGCGGTGTCCACCTGCGCATCCAGGGCCTCTTCGAACCCGTCCAGCGGGTGGCCCGACACGTACAGCCCCAGCATGTCCCGCTCCAGCGCCAGCTGGTGTTTCCGATCCCACGTGTCATCCGGCACCGAAATGCTGAACACGTTTTCGGTCACCTCGCTTTCGCCCCCCAGCGCCGAAAACAGGTCAAACTGGCCCTTGTCCATGGCTTTCTTCGGCCCGATCGCCGCATCCACCGCATCTTCAAAAACCATCATGAGCCCCTTGCGGGAATACCCCATGGAGTCGAACGCGCCGGCCTTAATCAGGGATTCGGTGACCCGCTTATTGCAGGCCGTCAGGTCGATTTTTTCCAGGTAGTCGGTGAAATCCTTATACAACCCTTTTGCTTTTCGCTCGCGCACAATTGACGCCACGACGTCTTCGCCCACGTTGCGCACCGCACCTAACCCAAATCGGATGTCTTGGCCCACCGGCAGGAAGTTATACGCCGACTCGTTCACGTCTGGGGAGAGCACGGCGATGCCAAGGTGCCGGCAGTTCGCCAGGTAGATTGCCGACTTGTCTTTCTTGTCGGACACCGACGTGAGTAGGGCTGCCATGTATTCGGCGGTGTAGTTGGCCTTCAGGTAGGCCGTCCAGTACGACACCAGCCCGTAGCCGGCCGCGTGGGACTTATTGAACGCATAGGATGCGAACGGTTCGATTGTGCCCCACAGGGCGTCCACCGCGTCTTTGCTGTACCCGTTGCTGAACATGCCGGCCGAGAATTTTTCGTATTCGGCCGCCAGCACTTCGGGTTTTTTCTTGCCCATGGCTTTGCGGAACCCGTCGGCTTCGCCGGCCGTGTAGTTGGCGACGCGCCGGGAGATTTCCATGATCTGCTCTTGGTAGACGATGAGGCCGTAGGTTTCGTCCAGGATGTCTTTGAGCGCTTCCTCCAGTTCGGGGTGGATGGGGGTGATGGGTTTGCGCCCGTTTTTCCGGTCCGCATAGTCCAGGTGGGCGTTAACTCCCATGGGGCCGGGCCGGTAGAGGGCGAGGGCGGCCACGATGTCGTTGAAGCCGGTGGGTTGCATGCGTTTCAGGAGTTCCTGCATGCCGCCGGAGTCCAGCTGGAATACGCCGAGGGTATCGCCCCGGGCCAGGAGTTTGTACACGTTAGGGTCGGTGATAGCGAGGTTTTCCAGGTCAATGGTTTCGTCCCGGTTGATTTTGATGTTTTCCAGGGCATCGCCGATGACTGTGAGGTTGCGCAGGCCCAGGAAGTCCATTTTGAGCAGGCCGATGGCTTCGCAGGCGGGGTAAGGCCAGCCAGTGATGAGTGCCCCGTCGGCGGCGCGTTTCCACATGGGGATGCAGTCGAGGAGCGGCACGGAGGCCATGATGACGGCGCAGGCGTGCACGCCGGCTTGGCGGACCACGCCTTCCAGCCCGCGGGCGGTGTCGTAGATTTGCCGCACGTCGGGGTCAGTTTCAATGAGTTGCCGCACTTCGCCAGCTTCGGTATAGCGGTCGTGTTCGGGGTCCATGATACCGGCCAGGGAGATGTCTTTGGCCATGATGGGGGGCGGCAGCACTTTGGTGATGCGGTCGGCGATTTGGTAGCCGGGTTGGCCGTAGAGGGCGCGGGCGGAGTCTTTGATTGCTTGTTTGGTTTTCACCGTGCCGAAGGTAATCACCTGGGCGATTTTGTCTTCGCCCCAGCGTTCCGAGGCGTAGCGGATCATTTCGCCGCGGCGCCGGTCGTCGAAGTCGATGTCGATGTCGGGGGCGGAGGGCCGTTCCGGGTTGAGGAACCGTTCGAAGAGGAGCCCGTGGTGGATGGGGTCGATGTTGGTGATGGTGAGGGCGTAGGCGACGAGGGAGCCGGCCGCCGAGCCACGGCCTGGGCCTACCCGAATGCCGATGGAGCGGGCGTGCTTGATGAGTTCGGCCACGATGAGGAAGTAGGAGGGGTAGCCTTTCATGTCGATGACGCCGATTTCGTATTCGGCGCGTTCGATGTAGTTGGCGGGTACTTCCGCCCCGTCGAAGCGGTCGCGCAGCCCGTCGAGGACTTGGTGGCGGAGCCAGGTGGTGGGGGTGTGGCCTTCGGGCACGTCGGCGATGGGCATGCGGTCGTAGGGGTGGGCTTCCCAAATGCTGGAGTAGTCTTGGACGCGTTCGGCGATCCAGAGGGTGTTATCGCAGGCGTCGGGGACCAGGTCGTCCCAGAGTTCGCGCATTTGTTCGGCGCTTTTGACGAAGTAGCCGGTGCCGTCGAATTTGAACCGGTCGGGGTCGCTCATGGTTTTGCCGGTTTGGACGCAGAGCATCACTTCGTGGGCGTGGGCTTGGGATTCCAGCACGTAGTGGCAGTCGTTGGTGACCAGGGGTGGCAGGTCGAGTTTCCGACCAATTTCTAGCAGTTCGCTGCGAACCCGGTTTTCGATATTGAGGCCATGGTCCATGAGTTCGAGGAAGAAATTGTCCCGCCCGTAAATGTCTTGCCACATGGCGGCGGTTTCGAGGGCTTTGTCAAATTGGCCGAGTCGGAGTCGGGTTTGGATGTCCCCGGAGGGGCAGCCGGTGGTGCCGATAATGCCGGTGGCGTGTTCGGCGATGAGTTCGGCATCCATGCGGGGCCATTTGCCGAGTTGGCCTTCGTAGCTGGCCATGGAGGAGAGATAGAACAGGTTGTGGAGGCCTTCGGTGGTTTCGGCGATCATGGTTTGGTGCAGGTAGGCGCCGGAGGCGGACACGTCGTCAGATTTTTGCGATTCGTCGCCCCAGCGCTGCCGTTTCATGTCGAATCGGGAGCCGGGCGCCAGGTAGGCTTCGATGCCGATGATGGGTTTGATTCCGGCTTTGGTCATGGCGCGGTAGAACGAGTCGGATCCGAACATATTGCCGTGGTCGGTCATGCCCACTGCGGACATGCCTAGCCGGGTTGCTTCTTCAGCCAACATGTCGATCTTCGCCATGCCGTCCAGCATGGAGTATTCCGTGTGATTATGCAGGTGTACGAACGAAGATTTTTTGGCCATGCTTGCCATCATAACGAGGCTGGGGTGGGCAAGACCATTTCCCCGGCGCATGCTTTTCGACGCCCGCCCATGCGGCTGGCCGCATGCGGTGGGGGTATAGAATATCCCCTATGCCTTTTGCCATTGCTGCTTATGTGCTGTGGGGGATATTTCCGGCGTTTTTTCCGCTGCTCACCCCGGCCACCCCCCTGGAGATTATTGGGCATCGTATCGTGTGGACCGCGGTGGTGATGTCGATCATCATGAGCTGTACCAAGACCGGGTGGTCGGAGCTGCGGCGGGCGTCGGTGCGCACCTGGGGGTGGTTGGGTTTGGCGTCAGTGCTGGTTGCCACGAACTGGTTGGTGTATGTGATTGCCGTGAATTCGAATCATGTGGCGGATGCCGCCCTGGGCTATTACATTAATCCCCTGGTGAATGTGCTGCTTGGGCTGGTGTTTCTGTCGGAGCAGCTCCGACCCCTACAGAAGACCAGTATCACGGTGGCGGCGACTGCCGTGGTGATGTTGACGATTATTGCGGGTCAGCCGCCGGTGCAGGCCCTCATGCTGGCGTTTTCGTTTGGATTTTATGGCCTGGTGAAAAAGCGGGTAGACATGCCAGCCATGGCGTCGTTAACGGCGGAAACCCTGATTTTGGCCCCGGTTGCGGCCGGCTATCTGCTGGTGTTGGAGGCGCGCGGCACCGGCACGTTCGGGCACGTCAGCGTGGGGCATAGCCTGCTGCTCATGACGGCAGGCCTGGTCACCGCCGTGCCACTGTTGTTGTTTGGGATTGCGGCACGGCGGATCCAATTATCCACCATTGGCATGCTGCAATATTTAACCCCCACGATGCAGATGCTGTGGGCGGTGTTTGTTACCCGGGAAACCATTGCGCCACTGCGTTGGGTTGCGTTTGGGATTATTTGGGTTGCAGTGGCCCTCTATTTCCTCGATATCCTGCGGTTTCGCAGCACCAATGGGCGTCGAAAAGCGTCGACAGGTTAGAAGTTAGTCGGGCACTGGTCGCCGCCAAGGAGGCACTTGGCGGGGCAGAACCCCACGGCACCGGAGACGCCCAAAACGGTGCCCAGCAGCCGGAAAATAATCTTCAGCGGGGACTTGGAGACGATAAACGAAAGAATCCACAGCACTACGGCTGCGGCGACACGGGTAAGACGATTGGAATCACTGAGGTTTTTCTTCATACCTAACGACAATAGCCAAAGCCGGCGGAAAATATTGGGCATACCCCCATCACATTTACGACACGTTGACTGGCCGCACCGCGAAGCTGCCCCACGTGGCATCTGGCGGCAATACCTCAATCGCTAACACTTTCGAATTTTTCGCTAGGACGTGCAGCTTTTCGACGCTGTCATGCACCACCAGCCCGCGCACATCCAATGGGTTCATCTGCTTCAAAGTGATGTGATGGACCAAACTATCACCGCGATTTACCCCCTTCACCGGTTCGGGGATCCCCACCACGGGTGCGAAACCCACTTCGAACGCATTGACCCTTGCGATATCCTGCACCACCGCGCCCGCATCCTGTGCTGTCAATGGCTGCCGAAACGTGACCAACGCATACACCTCATCGCCCGGCGCCGCGGCGGAAAAACCGTGCCATGCCCGCTGCACATAATCAGTCAGGGTTTCGTCATTATCCCGCCCCAACTCGTCCCCCACCAGCCTAGGCGGTGGCGTATGGTGCTGCCCGGCGGTGGCGGTTATCAACACGACCAGCGCCACCACGCTCACAGCCGCGATGATAAACCGCCACCGGTCGATCACATCCAAGTCACGAAAAAACCACACAGACAAAATTGTAAGACAGTTTCCCTGCTGGTTCTTATTGCTCGGCGCGTAGCACTTCCAGGGCATGCCGCAGGTCCGGCGGATATGGTGATTCGATCTCTAGCCACCGACCGTCCGCTGGGTGGTAAAACCCCAGCTTCACCGCGTGCAACCATTGCCGGTTGAGGCCCAGCCGGGCCGACAGTTGCGGATCTGCACCATACATGGGATCCCCACAGCACGGATGGTGCAGCGCCGACATGTGCACCCGAATCTGATGGGTGCGACCGGTTTCTAAATGTACTTCTAGCAGGGATGCGGCAACAAACGCCTCCAGGGTTTCGTAATGTGTCACCGCATGTTTACCATCACTGGTCACGGCAAACTTCCAGCCGGAGGACGGGTGCCGGCCGATACCGGCCTCAATCGTACCGGCCAGCGGATCCATGTGCCCCTGCACCAGCGCATGGTAGGTTTTCGACACGGTACGTTCCTTAAATGCCCGTTTGAGCACGGAATAACCACGTTCAGAGGCTGCCACCACCATCACGCCCGATGTGCCCACGTCGAGCCGCTGCACGATACCGTTACGTTCTGGAGGGCCGGATGTGGAGATGCGGTAGCCGGCCGCGGCCAACCCCCCCACCACAGTGGGACCATCCCAGCCCACGGTGGGGTGCGCCGCAACCCCGACGGGTTTGTCTACCGCGATGAGGTCTTCGTCGGCGTAGAGGATTTCCAACCCGTCCACCAGTTCTTCCGTGGGTACCAGGGGTTTCTGCGGTTCGGGTAACAGCACCTCCAGCCAGGCCCCGTCGGTGATTTTGTCGGATTTGGTGGCGGGTTTGCCATCAATGAGCACGTCCCCTTTGGTGGCCAGGTCGGCGGAGACGGTACGCGATAGCCCAAACAGTTTTGATAATGCCACGTCAACGCGCATGTTGGTGAGCCCTTCTGGGACCGGCAGCGACCGAGTTTCCCGACTCATCGCTGCTCCTCCGCCGGCGTGGCAGGCTGCTTGATCTGGCTGCTGTTAGTGGCGGCGTCGAGGGGTTTGTCAGGGGGTGTTTTTCGGCTTTGCCCCCGGCCTTCCAGCAGCGTGGCGATGAGGAACACCGCAACCCCGCAAGTGATGGCGGAATCGGCGATGTTGAACACGGCGAAATCCCCCACGGAAATGAAATCCACCACATGCCCTAGGAAGAACTGGGGGGCGCGAAATAGTCGATCGCCCAGGTTACCCAGGGCCCCGCCGCCAATCAGCGCCAACCCCAGGGCGATCCATCGGTCCCGCACCTTCGGGGAATACCACAGCACACCAATGAGAAACGCCAGCTGGAAGCAGGTGAATAGCCAGGTTGATCCCTGCCCCATGCTGAAGGCAGCACCCGGGTTGAAGAGGAGACGGAAGCGAAACCAGTCGCCGATAATGTAAATAATCTTATTATCGGCAAGCATGTTCACCATGAGCGTCTTCGTTACTTGGTCAATAACGCCAATAATAATGATGATGGTCACCATAAAAGCGACAAATCTGGTTCCCCTATCCGTTGCAATCACATGGTCTATCTTTTCAAATAACCGCCTCGATGCGCCACCTAGCCATACCTACCAGTACAATGTGCTCCGTGATCGCCTCCCCCACCACCCGTCTTTTGCTTGCCGCCGTGGCCTGCCTGTCGCTGTTTCTCACCGCCTGTGGCTCGACAACGAATGACCCTGCTGTGCCCGTCGACAAGCCGGTCGGGGTGCAGATTGAAGCCTCCCGCATCACGCTTGTCGACGCCGGTAGCGCGCCGCATACCACGCTGCGCTACCGCGATATTGACACCGGCGACCACAAGGTGAATGTCACCATCACTGATGCCTTCACCCCTACGGTCGGTACCGCCGCTGACACCAGCAACACCCCGGAACTCGACGCCCAATCCCCCACCACATTCACCTCCGCCCTCGTCACCCGCACCCGCAAGGCCGAAAACAGCGAAACCTCCTCCCGTAGTGTCACCGCCGAATTGGACCACCCTAAACTGGCAGGTGCCGGGGCCAAGGACGACCTGGCGTCCGCCCACGGTTTCACCTTCGGCTGGTTCGGCAACGATGCCGGCACCATATCCTCCGTGAACTTCACCGCTCCCACGGCGGCAAGCGACCAGACCCGAGCCCTCACTGAACAATTCCTCACCGCCATGGTGGGGCTGCCGGTTGTGTTCCCCACCGAACCGGTGGGCGTGGGCGGATCCTGGACAGTAGAGTCCCGCATCACCGGTCAAACTCCTCTGCTGCAAACCATCACCTACACGGTGACTGGCATGACCGGCGACAAGGTTGACTTGAAAACATCCGTCGAGCAACGGCCCACACTAGGGTCCCTAGACATGGACGACGGGGCAAAACTTGCAGTGCTCAGCAGCAAAACCGTCAGCGAGGGCTCCCTCACCATGGACCTCACCCGGCCGCTTCCCACCGCGGGGTCGGTGGCACTCGCCACCCGCATCATCTACGGCACGGAGGATAGCGAACACCGGGTCATACAGGACACCTCAACCAAGGTAGTGTTCGACGCCCAATAACCCCCGCTACTCGGACACAACGGCTTTATCGATACGTACCTCCGTCGCCGGCTGGCCGTCGGGTACTCCCCCCTTTGTGCCCTTCTTGGCGATCGCCTGCACCGTCTTCATCCCTGCCTCGGAAACGCTGCCGAAAATGGTGTAGTAGGCCGGCAGTGGCGAATCCGCATAGGTGACGAAAAACTGGGAGCCATTCGTGTTCTGCCCGGCATTCGCCATCGCCACCACCCCGGGCTTATACAGGTTCGACTGGTCTGTGCCCACTGGGTATTCGTCTTTGAACACGAACCCTGGGCCACCCTCCCCCGTCCCATCCGGGTCGCCGCATTGCAGCACGTAAATTTCTTCCGTAGTGATCCGGTGACACACAGTTTTATTGTAGAATCCCTGCTTGGCCAGGGAGGCAATGGTGGAGGCGGCGCAGGGGGTTTTCGACGCCGTGAGCTTCATGGGAATGTCCCCAGCAGTGGTTTTGAGTGTGAGTGTCACATCCTTGGTGAGGAATTGTTCCGGCACCATGGCGGTCTCCCCCGAATCCTTTGCCGCGGAATCGGCCTGGGACGACTTTGCGGCAGTCTTACTCCCGGAGGCCTTCGGCTGCTCACTCGTACCGCTCTCGGCCTTCTCCCCGTTCTTCTCAGCCTTTTTCTTCTCGGACGCGATCGGCTTCACCTGGCATTTTTCCACAAATTCGGGGACTTCCTGCGCCATGGTTGTCGTGGCCGCGGTCGAAGTGGCACCCTCCGTAGACGATCGCGTGCTACACGCTGACACCCCCACCACAAGTGGTATCGCAAGTGCACAAAACAAACCAGTGGCAAAACGTTTCATGGGCACAAGTGTACCCATTTACGATTCACCATCCGCGAAAACCATTACTAACGAGTCTGGCCTTCCTGCGGCATCAGGAGTCCCTCATTATTATTCACAACCGGTGCCTGATCTGGGGCCGGATTCTGGGCGTTGTTCGCCGGGGCTTCAGGGGCTTCGGGAGCTGCGGGTGCCGCCGGGGCGGGGGCGTTATTATTCGCAGCGGGTGCCGCAGGAGCTGCCGGGGCAGCGGGTGCTGCCGGAGCCGGCGCATTATTATTACCACCCGCAGGGGCGGCCGGGGCCGGGGCTGGAGCGTTGCTCTCGGCGGGTGCCGGGGCAGCAGGTGCTGGGGCCGGTGCCGCCGATCCCTTATCCTTCGAACACATCGGCGGGGCCTGATCCGGCACCGTGTATTCAATCAACGTGCACGCCCACGACTGGGCCAGCTTCCACTTTCCGTTCTCATACACAAACTCCACATTGTCGGCCGCCTGCGGCTCCTTATCCGGCAATACCAAATTCACCTTAGCCAAAACCGAATTAGGACTATAACCAGGCAAAATCGGGTTCACAACCTGGAATTGTGCGTGTGACTCATCCCGCAGCTTCGTCATCACCGGAAACAAATCCGACGCGGACTCCCCATTCTGCACTGTCTGGGTTCGCTGCTCAATCGGCGCATTCGGATCAGCAGCAAGATTTAAGATTGCATTAAGGTCCTCCGGGGTCGGCATTGCGATTTTTGCCGCCTGAGACCCCGCCTGGCTCGTGACAGAAGCCGACTTGCCAGTAGATGCATCATTACCACCGGAGCATGCGGTAAGGGTGCAACTCATCGCCACAGCCATGACCAAAACCGCAGACAGCCGAGAGAACTTCACAGAAAACTCCTTCGAAAAGTGCATCGTCTTAAATACACCTAAAATGGTAACCCGCCAATCGCGGTTTCGGGAAAACCATCCCCACCATAACCCCAGTCAAGAACTCCCAGAAAACCCAAAAATATGGCACAGTTTAAGCCATGACTGACCAAAACCACCCCAACGAAGCTCAGCCCAAAATAATCGTCATCACCACCGGCGGCACAATCTCCTGCACCACCGATCCCACCGGGGCACTGGTCCCCACCGTGGCCGGCACCGCCCTCGTCCAGCCCGTCGCCGACCGATTCACCGGAAACCTCACCATCGAGGTGCGGGAACTCACCCGCCTGGATTCCTCCTCCCTCACCTTCGCCGACCTAGACACCATCATTGCCGCCTGCCACGACGCCCTAACCGACCCCACCGTCGTGGGAGTCGTCGTCACGCACGGCACTGACTCCATGGAAGAAACCGCCGTCGCGCTTGACACCTTCCACACCGACCCCCGCCCCATCGTGCTCACCGGCTCCCAAAAACCCTACGACCATCCCGAATCCGATGGGTTCGCTAATCTATTCGAAGCCGTCATGATTGCCTCGGACACGTCCGCCCGCGACATTGGGGTGCTCGTTGTCTTCGGGCACGCGGTACTCCCCGCCCGCGGCGTGTGCAAATGGCACACCAGCGACGAGCTTGCCTTTGCCACCAACGCCCCCGAGGAACCCACCCGGGCCGACCCCATCCCCCTAGTACCCCTCAAAGACACGCAGGTCGCCATTATTTCCGCCTATCCCGGCGCGCCAGGCACATTGGTGGAGGCGGCGATAGCTGCCGGGGCTCAGGGCCTGGTGGTGGAGGCCATGGGTTCGGGAAATGTGGGCGTGGAAATGGGTCGTACCCTGGGGGCGGCATTGGATCGGGGGATTCCGGTGGTAATAACGACTCGGGTGCCGCGGGGTGAGGTGTCCGGTAAGTATGGCGGCGCCGGTGGGGGCGCCACATTGGCGGCAAAGGGTGCGGTGGGGTCAACGTATTTTCGGGCCGGCCAGGCCCGAGTATTGTTGGCTGCCGCGATTGCAAGCGGGGTAAGCCCGTTCACGCTGTTCTAGCTACGGGGGTTCTGGCAGCTAGTCGAGGATTCTTACGGTGACGTCGGTGCGGAAATCGTCGGCGTTATCGGCTTGTTCCAGGTTGTACACGTCTATGGTTTTCATTTCGAAGGCCCCACGGAGGACACTGCAATTGCTCAGGGCGTGGGCACCGTAGCAGGCGATTTGCCACCGGGGGCCGACAAGGACCGCGGCTGCAACGTTGCGTTCTTCGGCTTGGGCGCGGGCGGTCATGGTGATGGTGCCGGCTCGGGGTTGGGTGGTTGCGGGGTCCAAGTCAGCCGGGTCGATGGTGAAAAGGTAGGTTTGTTGGTCGCCTTCGGCGCAGCTGCCAATGCCGTCGATGTCGGTGTAAGTGGCGCAGCCTCCGGTCAACGTGTGGATGGTGTCTTTTATGTCGGTGATGGTGTGCCAGTCACGGGGGCGAAGATAGCCGAGTTCGGTGGGGGCTGTGGTTTCGCTGCCGCATGCTGTGAGCAATGCCAGGGTTGTGAGAGCAGTCAGCATGGTGGTGATATGGCGCGTGGTGGAATGCGGTTTCATGGTGTGTTTTTCTTTGTCATTGGTGTTCTGCCAGCCAATCATCCCAGTCGAGGCTGGTGAGGGGGTCGGCTGGTTGGAGGTCGGGGTTGGTGGTAGTGAAGGTGTGGGTGTGGCCGCGGGGCGTGGTGCGGGTTTCGAACCGGACGGTGAGTTTACCGTGGCCGATTCCCTGGATCCAGCCGTGACCATGATCAGGATGAGTGACGTCTTGGGTAGGGTACCAGCCGTCGGTGGTAATGAGATTGGCGGTAGGGTTTGTGGCGTCTTCGTCGGGCGGGTTATTGCCCCGCACCCCGGCCTCCCAGTCAACGCTGTGGGTAGGAGCGGTGGTGGGTGTGGCGGGGTGCAGGTCGGGGAAAAGCATTTCTTGGCTGGGGTGATCGAGATTACTGAAAGAAACACCGACGAGTCGGATAGGTCCGACCTCGTGGGGGTAGCGGGTGAGGAGGTTGGTGGCGTTTCGGAGGATGGCGGGGTCGTCTATGGCGTAGGGAAAAGATTGGGCGCGGGTGAGGGTGTGGAAGTCGGCGAGTTTGAGTTTAACGTTGATGGTGCGGGCACCACGACCATCGGTACGGAGCCTACGGAGGGCAGCTTCGAACGCCCGGTCGATGGCAGCGTCTACCTCGGGTCGGGTGGTGAGATCGTGAGGGTAGGTGTATTCGGCGCCAACGGATTTCGCTTCGGCGCGAGGCTCGACGGGGGTGGTGTCGATACCGCGGGCACGGTGCCAGAGGTGAAGGCCCACGGTTTTTCCGAGGCTGGCCTCAACTTCGCTTTGGGGCAGGGTGGCGAGGTCAGCGATGGTTTTGACGCCCATGCGCTGGAGTTTTATTTCGGAGACCGGGCCGACTCCCCAGAGTTTACGCACGGGCAGGGGGCCAAGGATGTCGGCTTCCTGGTCTTTGGGAATAATGTAGAGCCCGTTGGGTTTGGCCATGCCGGAGGCGATTTTGGCGCTTTGCTTGCCGGGGCCCGCACCAATGGAAGACGGCAAACCGGTCTCCTGGCGAATTTGTGTTCGAAGGTTATTGGCCCAGGTTGCTACGTCGTCAGGCGTGGCCCCGCGTAGGCCTGTGGGTTCGAGAAAGGCTTCGTCGACACTGATTTGTTCGATAGTACCGGCGTGACGTGCCACCAGGTCGAAGACGCGTCGTGAAGCTACCCGGTAAAGACCAATGCGGGGCTGGACGGTAATGGCCGAAAACCCCACGAGCGCCCGGGCCTGGTGCATGGGCATGGCGGAGTGGGCACCGAAGCGGCGGGCCTCGTAGGAGGCGCCGGCAACCACCCCCCGACCGGAGGTACCGCCGACAAGCACGGGGCGGCCGCGGAGCGTAGGGCGGGTGAGTTGTTCCACCGACGCGAAGAACGCATCCATGTCGATGTGGAGAACCCAGCGTTGGTACATATTCCATAGCCTAACCGAGATATCGTGAGTTATTGTTAACCCCATGAGGAGAATATTGAGGAAAAGCCGCAGTTTAGCGGCAAAAACAGTCGCATTGCTTACCGTGACGGTAGCCATTGTTACGGTGCCCACACCGGCGGTGGCGCAAAGCAAACTATGGGAGCCCGTGAGTAATCCCGGCATGTACGATCCGGTGCCAAGTGGCGGGTCGGAATATGTGGCGTTTGGGGATTCGTTTGCGGCAAACCCCACTAATCTTGAGCAATACGAGCCGCGGGAAGATAATGCGCTGTGCCGGTGGAGTAAGAATTCGTATCCGGTGCAGTTGAAGCCGAATTTTTCGTCGACGTTCATTGCTACCTGCGCCGGTTCGGTCATTGAGAAGGATTTTTTCCAGGGCCCGGCGCAGAAGTCGAATTTGATTGATCGGGTACGGTATGCGGAGCGCGCCGGGGCGTTGGGCCCGGGCACGAAGATTGTGACGATCACTACGGGTTCGAATGAGGCGTGGGATGGGATCATTCGGGACTATGGGGTGTTGCAGTCGTGGCAGCGGATTACGCCGGCGGAGTATGGGCGGCGGATTGGGCCGTCGGTGCGCCGGATTCACGAGCTGGCGCCGAATGCGCGGGTGTTGCTGGTGGGGTATCCGCATGTGGTGGATTCAGATCGGCGGTTGTGCGCGATTGATATGCCGAAGGAGCGGGTGGGGACCCCGGTTCGGGTAGTGGTGCCGGATCGGGTGATGGTTGATTACCTGGGGACAATGAACGAGTCGATGCGCGAATTGGGGGCGGAATTACACACCGAGTTCGTGGATATTGCCGCGGGTTTTGAGGGGCATGGTTCGTGCCAGCCGCCGGAGCAGCGGTGGGTGAAAAATATTATTGATAACCAGGCACAGGATCAGATTATGATGTGGCATTTGAACGAACGTGGGGTGGCGGCGCAGGCCAGCATGATTATGGAGCGAGTGCATCGCCGCTAAGCTTATCGACGCCCAAAAGGGGGGAAATGGCCAATGGCCTCAACCGGGGTGTGGTTAAGGCCATTGGCCTGCAATTCAAGTAGAAAGGCGGTTTAGATTATACCACTCTTAGTTCTTGGTGATTGCCGCGGTCACATCGGAAACGATACTCAACCCATCGGGGATATCGCCCACGATGATGTCGAGGCTGGTGGCCAGGACTTCGCCAGCGATGGTGTCGGCGTGGCGGAGCGCCCACTGTTCCTTTTCGGCCGGCACGCCCAGGGTGACGGTGATGCGGTCGGATACCTCCAGGTCCATGAGTTTACGGGCGTCTTGCAGCCCGCGGATCACGTCGGCAGCCCACCCTTCGGCCTCTAGCTCCTCGGTGACGTGGGTGTCGAGCAGCACCAGGCCATCCACGCCGTCGATTTGGGCGGTGGCGGTCGGGTCGGCGGCTACGAGGCGTTCCGTGAATTCGTCGGGCTGGAGTTCTACCCCGTCGGCGATGACGGTGCCATGGTCGGTGCGCTCATAGTTGCCGGCCTTGACTGCCTTGATGGCTTTCTGCACGTCTTTGCCCAGCCGGGGGCCGGCAATCTTGGCGTTGACGACGACTTCGAAGGTGCCGATGCTGTCCACGTCATCGGTGAGGCGGAGTTCTTTCACATTGACTTCGCTGCAAATGATGTCGGCGAAGGTAGCCAATTGTTGGGAGTCGGCCATGGCGACGGTGAGTTTGGGCAGCGGGAGCCGGTTGCGCAGCTTGTGGGCTTTCCGGATTGAATTGGTGGCTGAGCACACGCCCCGCATGGAGTCCATGGCGGTCACCAGGTCGTTGTCGGCCGGGAAGTCGTTGGCTGCCGGGAAGTCTGCCAGGTGCACGGAGCGTTCGCCGGTGAGACCCCGCCAGATGACTTCGGACAGCATGGGCAGCAGGGGTGCGGTCACCCGGGTGAGGGCTTCTAGCACCGTGTAGAGGGTGTTAAAGGCCTCGGGGTGGGCTTCGTCACCTTCCCAGAAGCGTTGGCGGGAGCGGCGCACATACCAGTTGGTGAGCACGTCGCAGAACCACCGCACTTCGTCACAGGCGCGGGCGATGTCGGTGTCATCGAGGGCGTCGGTGACGTTGGCCACCAGGTTGTGGAGTTTGGCCAGGATGTACCGGTCGAGGATGTCGGTGGAGTCGGTAGCGATGCGGGCCGGGGTGGCGGAGTACAGTTTGAGGAAGCTATAGGCGTTCCACATGGGCAGCAGGGCCTGTCGCACGCCTTCCCGGATACCCTGCTCGGTGACGATGAGGTTGCCGCCGCGCAGGATGGGGCTGGACATGAGGAACCAGCGCATGGCGTCGGATCCGTCCCGGTCGAACACCTCGTTGACATTGGGGTAGTTTCCCTTGGACTTGCTCATTTTGAGCCCGTCGTCGCCAAGCACGATGCCGTGGGCCACAACCTTTTTAAACGCCGGGCGGTCGAACAGGGCGGTGGCGAGCACGTGCAGGGTATAAAACCAGCCGCGGGATTGACCGGAGTATTCCACGATGAAATCCGCCGGGGAGTGGTCGTCGAACCATTCTTTGTTTTCGAACGGGTAGTGCTTTTGGGCGAACGGCATGGAGCCGGATTCGAACCAGCAGTCGAGGACTTCCGGCACCCGCCGCATGGTGGATTTCCCGGTGGGATCGTCGGGGTTGGGCCGGGTGAGTTCGTCGATGTATGGCCGGTGCAGGGAGGCGGGGCGTACCCCGAAATCACGTTCGAGTTCGTCCAGGGAGCCGTACACGTCGACCCGCGGGTATTCTTCGGAGTCGGACACCCACACGGGGATGGGCGAGCCCCAGTAGCGGTTGCGGGAGATGTTCCAGTCGCGGGCGCCTTCGAGCCATTTGCCGAATTGGCCGTCCCGGATGTGTTCGGGCATCCATTCGATCAGGTCGTGGTTGAGTTCGACCATGCGGTCCCGGAATTTGGTGACCGCCACGAACCAGGAGGGCAGCGCCATGTAGATGAGGGGTTGCCCGGACCGCCACGAGTGCGGGTAGGAGTGTTCGATGGTTTGGTGGCGGAGGATCCGGCCGGCCGCTTTGAGGTCCCGGATGATGTCTTTGTTAGCGTCGAATACCAGCATGCCCTCGTAGGGGGGCACGAGGGAGGTGAATTTGCCGTCCATGTCCACGGGGATGACCACGCCAATGCCGGCCTTCTGGCAGGTGAGCATGTCGTCTTCACCGAATGCGGAGGCTTGGTGGACCACGCCGGTGCCGTCTTCGGTGGTGACATAGTCGGCGACGAGGATGCGGAACGCATTCGGCTCATCCAGGAAGAAGTCGTAGGGGGGTTGGTATCCCAGCCCCGCCAGCTCCTGGCCGACGTATGTGTGTTCGATTTCATAGTCACCGAGTTCTTTGGCGTATCCGGCAACCAGGTTGTTGGCCAGCAGGTAGCGTTCCCCGTCGGCGGCCCGCACCACAGCATAGGTGACATCCGGGTTGACGGCGATGGCCAGGTTGGAGGGCAGAGTCCACGGCGTGGTTGTCCAGATGAGGACGTTGACGCCGGCGAGCGCGGCCCCGAGCGGATGGTCTGGGGTGCCGGTCAGCGGCATGGTGACGGTGACCGCGGGGTCTTGCCGCATTTTGTAGGAGTCGTCCAGGCGGGTCTCCTGATTGGAGAGAGGCGTGTGTT
>CAUVMZ010000022.1:0-23158 GCA_963552855.1 uncultured Corynebacterium sp.
ACCCATTACCCCCTGGCATTTTTGTTTATGTTTACACGTTTATGACCAGCGGAAATGCTGATTTTACTACCACTTTTACGATTAAGTAATAATCCGGTTTCAACAATAGGAAAATCCTTTAGGCCCAGCAGATTTTCACATAAATGAACGTTTAAGGATTCTATCAAAATAAAATTAGGTTCTCTTTCAGTTTATGGGTTAACATCTTGATTTATGAAGCCAACAATCATTGACGCAGATTCCGGTCGGGAGCTCTGGACCGCAATCGAATGCGCTACTTTCTCCGGTACAGCTCGCGGCACTTTTACCAGCTATGCGGGGCGAGGTCGTGCCCCTGTCCCTGTCGCCAAACACCACGGTCTCACATTGTGGGATTCTGACGAAATCCGCAAATGGACTGCAGAGCGTCAGGCGGCAAAGGCCGAAGATTAATGAGAAATCCATTTAAACTTATTTAAACCCGGTATCAACCAGCCGAATGTATTCATAAGGATACCTATTTGATTATCAAGTAATCATTGTAGGAAATGTGATTACCGGAGTTTTATTCAAGTTTACCTGGAACTCCAGCTTCGGGCTAGTCGTTTCTGACTCCCTCTTGTGTCCCATTCTAGCAAGTCATCACCATGGTTGATGGTGCTGGAATATTTTCCCTTTGTTCCACCAGTTCCCAACTGTCAATTCTTCTGACGGTTGGGAACTTTATCTTTTCTCGCCACGTTTGAGTAGGTAGTCACTCAATAACCTAAACTATTCATCGTGAAAATATGGGGGATGCTTCAGGCGTCCCAGGGAGACCAGGGAGAACGGATCTTTTATGCTCTTTATATTGTATTTGGTGGTGGTATTCGGAGGCTTCCTGTTCTGGGCAAATAGGAGGGCAAAAGCCAAGCTAGCGGCGAAAAAGCAGGCAGAGCTTGACGATGCCACAGCCGACGCCCGGCGCTGGATTGAGCGCCTGGGTTCCCAAGTGTTATCGCTTTCCGGTACCGATGCGGCATCCACACAGGCCATTGCTGATGCTTCCGAACGGTATAATGCGGCATCATCCCAGATTTCTACAGCAAACACTGCCAAGCAGGCGAAATTGGCCCGCGAGTCCGCACTGGAGGGGCTCTATTATATTAATGCGGCCCGCGAGATCATGGGCATGCCCCCGGGGCCGGAGTTGCCACTGTTAGAGGGCCAAAAGCAGGCCGGTAAAGTGATGGAACAGCGCACTGTTGAATACGAGGGACAGCAGATTACCGCATCCCCGGTCGCCACCGCCGAAACCCCTAATTATTATCCGGGTGGCACGGTTGCTGGGCGTCCGGTACCGGCCGGCTGGTATTCGCAACCATGGTGGATGCCGGCACTCACTACCGGCGTGTGGGCTGCCGGGTCGGCGCTGCTGTTTTCATCTCTGTTTCATCGCATGGCCGGTGTGGGCCCAAGTTTGAGTGCGGCGCTTACCGATGATGGGGACTTTGACATGCCCGATATACCAGAAGCATCCACTGATGATGGTGGTGATGGTGACGGCGGTGGATTCTTCGACGGATTATTCGGGGATGGCGGCATATTTGACTTCGGGGGCGACGGTGACGGTGGTGGGCTGTTTGATTTTGGTGGTGATGGTGACGGCGGTGGCTCGTTTGATTTCTAGCCGCTGACCTGGCCAAAGATTAACCAGACCGGTCTCCCCTAGTGTTCTGGGGTGGCCGGTTATTTGGTGGCCTCGGGGATTTCGGGGGCCACACCGGTGGTTTCGAATTCGGAGAGTATGTCGATGCGCCGCTGGTGACGAGGTTCTTCGCTCCACGCCTGGTCGAGGAAGGCATCGACGATTGCGAGGGCTTCCGCGTCGGAGTGCATTCGGCCGCCAATGCCGATGAGTTGGGCGTTATTGTGTTCCCGGGCGAGTCGTGCGGTTTCGACCGACCAGGCCAGGGCGCAGCGGGCGCCCTTGACTTTATTGGCGGCGATTTGTTCCCCGTTGCCGGAGCCGCCCAGTACGATCCCGAACGACCCGGGGTTATTGACCACTCCTTGGGCGGCTGCGATACAAAATGCTGGGTAATCGTCGTTGGCGTCGTAGGTGTGGGCGCCGCAGTCGATTACCTCGTATCCTCCCGCCAGCAGGTGGTTTTTGATGGTGTTTTTGAGTTCAAAGCCTGCATGATCTGCACCAAGGTAAATTCGCATAGGTGCAGTTTAACAGCAGGGTTTTATAATTGGGGCATTTCAGTGCGGGAACGTTTGATTTCAAAGAAATATGGGAAGCTGGCGAGCCGCACGGAGGCGTCGAAAAGCTCGCCGGCTTCTTCGCCGCGGGGGATGCGGGTGAGCACCGGGCCGAAAAAGGCGGTGTTACCGAATTTCACCACGGGCGTGCCTACTTCGTTGCCGACCTCGTCCATGGCGGTTTGGTGGAAGGCCCGCAGTTTATCGTCAACGGTGTCGGTGTCGGCCACGTCGGCATAGGCGGGGTCGAGTCCGGCGTCGGCGAGGGCTTCGCGGATAAGTTCATTATATGCACCGTAGCCTTGTTTACCACCCTGTTGACCGTGGTGAATCTTGGTGCCCAAGATGGTGTACAGTTCGTCGAGTTTTTCGGGTTCGCGGGTGGCCACGGCGGCGAATACTCGGGCGGGACCCCAGTTGGCTTCCATTTTCTTCATGTAGTCGGGGTCGAGGTCGCGGCCGTCGTTGAGGACGGACAGGCTCATGGGCACCCAGTCGATGGTGATGTCGCGGACTTGTTCGACTTCTTTGATCCAGCGGGAGGTGATCCAGCAGAATGGGCAGGACACGTCGAACCAGAAAGTTACTTTTTCGCTCACTATTATTCCTTGTATTGTTACTTGGGTACTTATGTGACCGTTTTCCACTGTAGTCACTGTGGGAGTCGGCGGCCACGAGAATACTTCATGAAAGGTTGTTTTTTACGCCTATGTCTTCTACGAATCTGACCCGCCAGGAAGCGCAAGAACGTCGGGCGATCATTGGTGCGGTTGATTACGGCATTGCCGTGGATGTGACTCGCGGCGATGCCACGTTCCCGTCGGTGACCACGGTGCGGTTTGAGGTTGCTGCCCCCGGTTCCACGTTTATTGACTTGATCGCCCAGTCAGTGCAGTCTGTCACGCTTGATGGTGAGCTTGTCGACGTCACCTACCGGCCGGATTCTGGCATTCCGCTCGATGAGCTTACCATTGGTTCTCACGAACTGGTGGTCACCGCCACCTGCGAGTATTCCCATACCGGCCAGGGCCTGCACCGGTTTGTTGACCCGGTGGATCACGAGGTGTATTTGTACACCCAGTTTGAGACCGCCGACGCCAAGCGGGTGTTTGCCTGCTTTGACCAGCCGGATGTGAAGGCCACCTACACGCTGGCGGTGACCGCCCCGGCCGACTGGTCGGTGGTGACGAATTCTCCGCAGGAGGTGTCCTCCGTCGAGGGTGATGCCGGCAAGGCGGTGTTTACGTCCCGTATTGATTACCTGTTGTCCACTTATCTGGTGGCGTTGTGTGCCGGCCCGTATCATAAGGTCACCGACGAGTGGCGGGGTGAGGTGGCTACCCATCCCGAAAACTTGGATGAGCCGCGCGAGGTAGTGATCCCCTTGGGGCTGTATTGCCGCAAGTCGCTGGCGGAGCATTTGGATGCCGACACCCTGTTTACGGAAACCAAACAGGGTTTCGATTTTTATCACCAGAATTTTGGGGCGGCCTACCCGTTTGGCAAATACGATCAGTTATTTGTGCCGGAGTTTAATGCGGGGGCCATGGAGAACGCTGGCGCGATCACCTACCGGGACGAGTATGTGTTTACTTCGAAGCACACCCGCCATAGTTATGAGCGTCGGTGCGAGACGGTGTTGCACGAGATGGCCCACATGTGGTTCGGTGACCTGGTCACCATGACCTGGTGGGATGACCTGTGGTTGAATGAATCGTTTGCCACGTGGGGGTCGGTGGTGGCCCAGTCGGAGATGACGGAGTATGACACGGCCTGGGTGACGTTTGCCAATGTGGAGAAGGCGTGGGCGTACGATCAGGACCAGTTGCCGTCAACGCACCCGGTGGCGTCTGACGCCCACGACATCGAAACGGTCGAACAGAATTTCGATGGCATTACGTATGCGAAGGGCGCGTCGATTTTGAAGCAACTCCAGGCCTATGTGGGTCGGGACGCATTCTTCGCCGGGGTGCGCCGCCACTTCGCCAGCCACGCCTTCGGCAATGCCACGTTCGACGACCTGTTGGGGGCGCTCGCGGAGGCCTCGGGGAAGGATTTGTCGTGGTGGGCGGACCAGTGGCTGAAGACCACCGGCATGAACGAACTGTCCGCCGACGTTGAGGTGGACGAGTCCGGCCGGTACACCCGGTTTGCCGTGGCCCAGGGTGGGGCGACCCCCGGCGCGGGCGAGTTGCGCACCCACCGGATTGGTGTGGGCCTGTATTCCCTGGTGGATGGCGCGGTGGTGCGTACGCATCGGGTGGATATGGATATTGATTCGGCGTCGACGTCGGTGCCGGAGTTTGTGGGCCTGCCCAAGGCGGACCTGGTGTTGGTCAATGACGATGATTTGACGTATTGCATGATGAAGCTGGATGCGGAGTCGTTGGCGTTTGTGACGGAGAATATTGACAAGATCACGGACCCGTTGGCGCGCACGTTGTGCTGGTCGGCGGCGTGGCAGGCGACCCGGAGCGGTGAGATGCGGGCGCGTGACTACATCCAGTTGGTGGTGCGGGGCGCGGCCGCAGAGTCGGAGATGAGCGTCGTGAGCAGCGTACTGCGGCAGGCGCAGACGGCGTTGCGGCGCTATGCGGATCCGCAGTGGGCAGCGTCGACCGGTCGGCAGTTGTTGTGCGGCGGCCTGGTTGCGGCGGCGCGGGCGGCGGAGCCGGGTTCGGATCACCAGTTGGCGTTTGTGCAGGCGCTCAGCACCATGTGGCTTGACGACGACGCGACCGCGCTGTTGAAGGCCATCGTGAAGGGCGATTCGCCGTTGCCGGGCCTGGTGGTGGATAACCAATTGCGGTGGGATGCGCTGACCGCACTGGCGGCCATGGGGCTTCACGACGTGGAGCATCAGGTGTCGGTGTTGTTGGAGGTGGATCCGAGCGCCACCGGTCGGGCTTGTGCGGCCCGCACCCGGGCGGCGGTGCCTACGTCGAAGGCGAAGCGGAAGGTGTTTAACGAGCTGACGACGAACGCCACAACGAAGTTGTCGAACGTGGCCATCCGCTACAAGTTGGCTGGGTTTGGGTTTGGGTGCGCGGATGAGGCGATGCAGCAGTTCAATTCGGAGTTTTTCGATGCGGTGTTGCCGGTGTGGGAGCTGCTGCCGAATGATACGGCGACCACGATCATTCGGGGTCTGTATCCTTGGTGGGATATTTCCGAGGCTGGCCTGGGCCGCGCGTCGGAGTTCTTGACGGAGGACGCCCCGGAGGCGGTGGCCCGCACGATTCGGGAATGCCAGTCGCAGGTGGAGCGGGCACTTCGGAACCGGCTGGTGGATGCCGGCGAGTAACCCCTCGTTTAGATTGTGTTCAATGGGTTTCTGGTGGTGGTGTTTGCCATCACTGGGAGCCTGCACCGTTGGGCGTCGATAAGCGTCGAATGTCCGCATGCGCCACGAACGCTAATGTGGCAGGCAAAAACAGCAGCATGGTGGCAACCACGACGGTCGATGGATCGTAGCGTTCGCTGATGAAACCCGAAACCCAGGTTCCCGCGGGCATGAACCCCATCGCCGCAATCGTGGTCATGGCCGATGCTTTGCCGATGAACCGTTGGGGGATACGGGCCAGAAAATAGCCGCTCAGTATCGAGTTGAAGAGTGGCAACAGCAGCCAAAACAACCCCAGGAATACGAAGCACGACACGGTGGTGAAGACCAGCGCCAACCCGCCGAACGAAAGCATGAACCCCACCGCGGTCGCCACCAACCCGACGCCGCCCCGCACCCGGGAGACCAGCACCGTGGCGGCCATGGAACCGACAAGGCCCATGATTCCGCAATAGGTTTGGAATACGCCCAGCACATACGCCCCGTTCTCTACGCCCGCGAGCTGGGTGAATGCGCTGTTGAAAATGCTGGACATGCTGAAATTTAGGATGGGGGTAAACCACAGCACAGCCCACAATATGGTGTCGGCGCGAAGAATCTTCAGCGTCTCCCGATAACCGGCCTGGGCGTCATGCTCCGTGGCATCGGCATGCGCGCGTGGTATCTGGAGTTTCTTGAAGGTGCAGAAGGCAACAACATAGGTGCATAGGTCAAATACGAATGTGGCGATCGGCCGGAGGGAGTGCAGGAATGCCCCAAAGATGGGTCCCGTCACCGTCCCCAGGGAGTATCTTGTTTGGTTGATTGCCATCGCCTGCCCCAAATGCTCGGGGCTGACCAGGGTTTTCAATGCCGCCTTCTCTGCGGGCGAAAACACTGCTGTCGCCGAACCCACCAGGCAGGCGGCCACGGCCAACACCAGCGGAATGGGAGCGTGGAGAACAAAATGGTTGGCCACCACCACGCAAATCCCCGCGCCCCCAAGGATCGTAGACGAAAGCATCAGCGGTAGTGGCCGATGCTTGTCCGCCCAGATTCCGGCGGGGATCCCCATGACCACAATGGCCAGCGTCACGCACCCGCTCACCAGGGCAGCATAAAACGGTGACCGGGTGAGGGCCAATGTATAAGCGAAAAACGCGAAACTGGACACGCTATTTCCCAGCGTGCTGACGGTTTGCCCCGTCATGAGCAGGCGATAATTTTTATCAGAAAATAGTATCCGGTTGTCGCTCATTCGCCCCCGGCCCACCACTACCCCACTACTCTGCCGCTATTCCACCGCAGCCAGGGCGGCGTCAATGTCGGCAATGAGGTCGTCAAGGTCCTCAATGCCAATGGAAATCCGCACCAAATCCCGGGGCACCTCCAGGGTCGAACCCGTCACGGACTGGTGCGTCATGGTGGCTGGATGCTCCACCAGCGACTCCACCCCACCCAGCGACTCCGCCAAACAGATAAGCCGCGTGGCCAAACAAAACGCCCGGGCGGCCGCCTCGTTGTGGAACCGCACCGAAATCATCGCCCCGAAGCGGCGCATTTGCCGCAAAGCCACCTCGTGCCCCGGGTGGGTTTCCAGCCCGGGGTACAAAACCGCCTTCACCTTGGGCGACTGCTGCAAATGCCGGGCGATGGCCTCA
The DNA here is from genome assembly GCA_963552855.1 of uncultured Corynebacterium sp. Lineage (GTDB taxonomy): Bacteria > Actinomycetota > Actinomycetes > Mycobacteriales > Mycobacteriaceae > Corynebacterium. The sequence goes on from CAUVMZ010000022.1 coordinate 7,210, forward strand.
GCGTTATCGCAGTGCCGATCCATGCGCACGGCCAGCGTCTTGATGCCCCGAGCGGTCAAATATGCGTCGAACACCGAGGGGATCGCGCCGGCCCCGCCTTGGAGAAACGCCAGCTCCTCGTCAAGCTTTGCGGAATTCGTGACCACTACCCCACCGACCACGTCGGAATGCCCACCCAAATATTTCGTGGTGGAGTGCAGCACGTGGTCGGCCCCCAGCGCCAGCGGGTTTTGCAGATACGGCGACGCAAATGTATTGTCCACAACCAACTGGGGGCCGTCGAGCAGTTCGGCGACCGCCGCGATGTCGGTGATCGCCAACGCCGGATTGGAAGGGGTCTCCAACCACACGAGTTTCGTGTCGGGCGTGATAGCGGCGGCAATGGCGTCGGTCGAAGTAGTGTCGACAACAGTGTAGGTAATGCCCCACTCCGAAAACACCGAATCAACAAGCCGAAAGGTACCGCCATAAGCATCGTGACCGAAAATCAAATGGTCACCGGGGCGCAGCAGCGTGCGCAACAGCACGTCGGTGGCGGCCATTCCGGAGGAAAACGCCCGACCATAGGCGGCGCCTTCCAGCGCGGCAACGGTTTTCTCCAGGGCAGCAATGGTGGGGTTGCCGCAACGGGTGTATTCGTAGCCGCCCCGAAGCTCATTCAAACCGTTTTGGGCAAACGTGGTGGAGGCGTAGATGGGGGTATTAATAGCCCCATAGAGGGAATCGGGGTCATAACCCGCGTGGATGCTGGCGGTGGCAAACCCTTGGGGCTTCGGTGCACTCATCGGCGACGCTCCTTGAGCAATATAGTTTACGGAAAAGTTCACGATTGGTAGACAATCCCTTCCGAGATACTAGACCAAGCGGTCCACTCGCGTCGATTCCCGACAGAACCGGGTGAATAAAACCATCTCAGCCCCACCCTATAGGGACAAAAGATTAATCCCGCTGCTATGATAGGCAGATCCAAAGGGGGCGTCGACCCGCACCCACCGACTATTCCGCGATATCCGCAAATGCCGCGGAATGGCGGCCGGGGCATCCATGCCGGGAATCAACCCCAAGGCGGTAAGCGTAAACACCAACCGCATGGGAATCTCGGTGTCATCATTGACGGTAATCACCGCCTGATCCATGAGCGACTGCGGCGGACCCAACGGACCCGAAAACTGCCGGGTCAGGGCACGCCCCTGGTCGCTCAGCCGCTGCACCACATCGGCGGGGATTTCGTCGAGAAGCTCAAACCCGGCAACCGGCGGCAGCGCACCCATCCCCCATCCCGCGTCCATGGCCACGGCCGTCATGGTGGTGTCGGTGGCATCATCCAAAAGATCACTGACCAGCACCGCCGCCCCATCCCTGGAACAGGAGCCGGCCACGCGCCGGGACGCGATGACTGCGAAAGGGGTGGTGACGAACACGTCGACCGCCGCATCAGAGACCGTCGAAAAGCGGGCCATGGCCCGATCTTGTAACGCAACCGCGCGCTGCAACAGTGATATGAGTCCGCGGCCGCCGCGTTCTATGGTGAGGGTTTCGGTAGCCATTATTCCTCCTCGGCGCGGGTAAGCACCTTAATCTCCTTCGCGGTAATCGCACGGGGGCGGGCGGTCATGATGTCGATGGCGACCTGCACCACCTCGACCACGCAACAAATCTGCCCCTCGCCGTCCTTGATTTCCTGCCGGGTGGTAAACGACGTGTTGCCGATCTCAACAACCTGGGTTTCCACTGTGACATAGGGGTTGTGCGGCAACACCGGCCGCAAATAATCGGCCTCAATTTTGCGGACAAACACACTGGGCATGTCCATGCCGCGGCCCACAAATTCCTCCAGCGCGAATGCCATGCGGGCTTCCTGCGCTAGTTCCACATAGGCGGCATTGGTGATGTGCCCGAACCTATCGAAATCCCCCCATCGAACTGGCACTTGAGCGATGTGGATACTACTGTTTGACTGGGTTTCTGCCATGGGTGTTACATGCTTTCTTCATCGTTAAGTAATCAAGTGTACGCTTTAATCAACATAACGAGTCTAGCTGAGTTCTTGTTACGGCAAAACAAAACCCCCGGGTGCATCCGGGGGCAATGCTATTTGTCACGCATGCATTATGTTGGTTTTTGCCTGCGCTTATCGACGCACTATCGGGTAAGTTTTCGGTGCGTCACCCGGGAGGGTCGGGCCGCCTCGGCGCCCAGCCGTTCGACCTTATTCTTTTCGTAGTCACCGAAATTGCCTTCGAACCAGAACCATTGGCCTTCGGCCACGTTCCCTTCCCATGCCAGAATGTGGGTGCAGGTGCGGTCGAGGAACCACCGGTCGTGGGAGATCACCACGGCACAGCCCGGGAAGTTCTGCAACGCGTTTTCCAGGGAGGACAGGGTTTCCACATCCAGGTCGTTGGTGGGCTCGTCCAGCAGGATCAGGTTGCCGCCCTGTTTGAGGGTGAGTGCCAGGTTCAGGCGGTTCCGCTCACCACCCGAAAGAACTTTCGAGGGTTTTTGTTGGTCGGCGCCCTTGAACCCGAAGGCGGACAGGTAGGCGCGGGATGGCATTTCGTTCTGCCCCACCACAATGTAGTCCAGGCCGTCGGACACGACTTCCCATACGGTTTTTTCCGGGTCGATGTTTTCTCGGCCCTGGTCCACGTAGGACAGTCGCACGGTTTGGCCCACATTCACTTCACCAGTGTCGGGTTCTTCCAGGCCAACAATGGTTTTGAACAGGGTGGTTTTGCCCACACCGTTGGGGCCGATCACCCCAACAATACCGTTGCGGGGCAGGGTGAACGACAGGTCTTTGATCAGAGTGCGGCCGTCGAACCCCTTGTTGAGGTCGTGGACTTCCACCACCTGGGCGCCCAGGCGCGGCGGGGTGGGGATTTGGATTTCTTCGAAGTCCAGCTTGCGGTATTTTTCCGCCTCGGCAGCCATTTCTTCGTAGCGGGCCAGGCGGGCCTTGGACTTGGCTTGGCGGGCCTTGGCCCCGGACCGCACCCATTCCAGCTCCTGCTTCAGGCGTTTTTGCAGCTTGCGGTCTTTCTGGCCGGCGACCTCTAGGCGTTCGGCTTTTTTCTCCAGGTAGGTGGAGTAGTTGCCCTCGTAGGGGTACAGTTTGCCGCGGTCGACTTCGCAAATCCAGCCGGCCACGTGGTCGAGGAAGTACCGGTCGTGGGTGACAGCCAGGACGGCACCCGGGTATTTGGCCAGGTGTTGCTCCAACCATTGGACGGATTCGGCATCCAGGTGGTTGGTGGGCTCGTCAAGCAACAGTAGATCCGGTTCGGCCAGGAGGAGTTTCGCCAGGGCTACGCGGCGGCGCTCCCCGCCGGACAGGTGGGTGACGGGTTCGTCCGATGGTGGGCATCGTAGGGCTTCCATGGCCTGCTCGATTTTGGAGTCGATTTCCCAGGCGTCGGCCGCGTCGAGTTTTTCTTGCAGCTTGCCCATTTCCTCCATGAGCTCGTCGGTGTAGTTGGTGGCCATTTCCTCGGCGATCGCGTTGTAGCGTTTGAGGGTTTCAAAAATGTCGCCGAGGCCCTCTTCCACGTTTTCCCGCACGGTTTTTTCCTCGTTCAACGGGGGTTCCTGAAGCAGGATGCCGACGGTCGCGCCCGGGTCGAGGAAGGCTTCACCGTTGGAGGGTTGGTCCAGGCCGGCCATGATTTTGAGGATGGATGATTTGCCCGCGCCGTTGGGGCCGACCACGCCGATCTTGGCCCCTGGGTAAAACGCCATGGTGACATTGTCGAGAATGACTTTGTCGCCGATGGCTTTGCGCACATTTTTCATCGTGTAGATGAATTCGCCCACGTTTGGTTTCCCCTTAAAGTGAGTAAGTTAATAGTTGGCTTCTAAGGGTACATGACCGTGCTGCTTGGGTGCGAGGCGCCGCTAGCCACCAGTGCTTCCGACACCAGTTCCGCGGGTGGGTCGTCTGGCATGGGTTCCGAATAGGGTGCTTCCGGGGCGGGCGGCATTGGCGACGCGGCCTCCAGTGCCGGAGGTTTGCCGTCGTGAAGCGACATGGCGGAAACCTCAACGGCGTAGTGGGTAATATTTTTCGGCTCGCAATTGAACCTGCTCAGGTCCGCGCCCCCGGTATGCTTTGCGACGGGCAGTGGGTTGCGGCAATACCGCACCACATAGGCGCATAACTCAAAACCCACATAGAGCGCCCGCAACACCACCTTGGTGCGCAGCTTACCTTCCTGGTCGTGCCATTCTTGCGTGGTCAAATACCCCACGCAAATCACCGGGTTTCCTTTCGACAATGATTCGTGCACGTTGACCGCGAGGTCGCCCCAGGTTTCTACATCAATATAGAGTTGGTCGCGTTCCTCATAGTGCGCGCTGTTGTCGGCGAATCGGCGTACCCGCCGGGAGGTGCCCAGCCGAAACCTGGCGAATTTCCGGCCGGTGTCGAACTCGCGGTAGAACGGTTCGGCGGTGAGGTGGCCGATGAGGGTGACGGTTTGTTGTTGCATGGGCAGGCTCCTTGAATCGGGTCATCACGTGGGGGTTTGCTGCTGTTACCTCCCACTGTGCCCGCCGGCTGCCCGGTTGTCGAGGGTTTTCCGTAACTCGTCCCGCCTGTGGATAACTGTCCTGCGGCTGCCGAGTTATCCACATTATTATTGTGCAGTCGACTGCAACTTCTCAGCCTACTGTGGGCTTTTCGACACCCTACCCAACCCATTCGGGCTGAAACCCACAATCAGGACCCGTTCTTATTCATCCGCGCCAGCATTTGGTTGTACGCTTCCAAATCCTCGTCTTCGGTGGCGTCGGCGCGCTGGTCGTAGGCCTTGGCCTCGTTCCGGTCCTCTTTCAACCATTGCAGGAACAGGGCGCCGAACACCACCACCAGCGGGAATGAGCCGGAAGCCCAGGCGATGCCGCCGCCCACGTCCTGGTCGTGCAGCAGGTCAATATCCCACGGTAGGCCTAGAGTTCGGTAGAAGTCTTCCGCCAGAATCTGCGATAGTTGCATGAGGTACACGCCGAAATACAGGTGTACTGGCATGGAGAACACCAGCCAGGCGAGGCGGCGCAGCACCGTGTTTTCCCGCGGTTTCGGGTCGGAGCCGATCATGTCCCAGTAGTAAATGTATCCCGACAGCAGGAATACCCAGTTCATAATGAGGTGGCCGGCGTGCTCTTTCACCATGAGGTCGTACCAGGGGGTGATGTAGAGCACGTAGAAGAAGGTGAGGAATTGGATGGTGTTCACCGCCGGGTGGAACAGGAATTTGAGTGTGGTGGATTGGATGAAGGCCTGCACCCATTCATGTAGTCCGGGCTCCTCCGGGTTGGGGGTGGTGACGGTGAGGATCATTTGCAGGGGGGCGCCCAACACCAGGAACACGGGAATCACCATGGACAGCATCATGTGGGCCACCATATGCATGGAGAACATGGCCGGCATGTACAGGCCAATCCCGGAGCTCATGGCCAGCGCCAGGGTGACGCTGCCGAGCAGCCACCAAAAGGTGCGCTGCCACGGCCAGGCTTTCCCCAATTGTTTCAGGCGGTATAGCCCATACAGGTAGCCAATGGTGAGGAAGATCCCCAGGGTGGTGAACATGATGTCGAACCGCCAAATGGTCCACACGGACCACACGGTCGGCTCAAACGTGAGGTCATAGCCCATGGTGAGGGCCATGGGCGACAGGTCCACCACCCGCGGCGGTGGTGGCGGGGTACGGCCCAGGGAAACCGCAACACCAATGGTGGCCGCCATGACGAGCACCTCCACGACGGCGATGCAGATAAAGGGGCTGCTGTTTCCCGACGTCAGGCGCGGAATGGTGGCGGTGCGGTGCCACCACCCGAAAATCGCCAATGCGAACGTGAGTACCGTCTTGGCCACAATCACCCGACCGTAATCGGAAGTGAACAAGTCTTCGAATCGCACCCGGATGGCGGCGTTGATGACCCCGGAGATAGCCATGGCAACCATGGAAGTGGCGGCGATCGTGGAGTAGCGGCGCACCGCCACTTGCAGGCTCGGGCCTAACCGCCGGCCGTGGGCGATGAGCGCCATGAGGCCGCCCACCCATAGCATCATGAACAGCACGTGCCACAGCAGCGAGTTCGTCCCATAGTCGTGGTCGCCGCCGGCCGCCGAGTGCCCGGATAGTCCTTGGGGGGCGACGATGAGGATGGCGCCCACCAGCCACACGGGCTGCCACATCCAGGTGCGCGGCGCGATGAGCGCGGCCCCGCCCACTACGAGGGCGATCATGGCCGAAATGAGCCATGCCTTGGCGTCCGCCACCTGGTTGAGTGCCATAAACCAGTTTGCCGGCTTCATGGCCTCGGTGATCGGCTGGCCCGACACGTCGGAAAGCACCAGCGGCACCATGATGATCCCAATGAGCGCAAAAACAAGCGCCGCCACCGCGCCCGTGCGCGACGCAATGAGACCGTCGACGGTCAGATACGCGTGCCGAATGTCCCCTTGACGGGGGGAGAGTAGAAAACTTGCGAATAAGAAGGATCCGACCGATAACGCAGCAAGCAACCACGCCCCCGCCCGCAGGAGTGGCAAACCTGCTGTAGTTATGGGTCCGGGGTCGGGAATGCCCAGGACAGCGAGCGATTCCGTCAAGAAACCCCAGGAAATTATCGCCCCCATAATGCCGGCGACGAAAAAAAAGATGAGGTATAACGGCCAGGTTATCTGCGCTCCCCGACTGCTCTTCGTTTCGACCATGCGTTTAAGCCTAACCCCCGGTGGGGTAAATCCAGTCATTGCCCCATCAACAAAATTTCAACGGCGAGTCAAAATTGCGCTAATCTGTTTCTCGTTACGCCTCCATAGCTCAGTGGATAGAGCTACCGGTTTCTACCCGGTTGGTCGCGGGTTCGAATCCTGCTGGAGGCACGTTTGAAACCCCACTGCCAGGCGTTTTGTCGAGTCGGTGGGGTTTTACGTGTGTGAGACATGGTGGGTGTTATGCAGGCACCGAATTCGCAGAAATTCGAATTTTTGTTCGTGATGGTTTCGGCGGTTCCAAGACCCGCGGAAGCGAACTGTTTTTCGACACTTGACCGAACCCGGGCCGCCGGTCCCCACCGCCGCGGCAGCTATTTCTGTTTCTGAAGCTCCGTCAACATCTTCTCGATCCGGTCCAACCGCTCTGGCAAGGTCGCTACCGTCCGGGCGATTTCGGGGATCAGCCGAATCTTGCCGGCAACAAAGTCAACAAAGGTTTTGCCTTCCGTGGCTTTCCACCCGGTGAACCGTGGCCCCTTGGTGTCCCATTCGGGGCCAACAAGTTGGTCTAAAATCCAGCGAATCATGATCCGTTCTTCTCCTTGCTCCGGGGTTTCCGGGGTGGGTGTTGGGGTGGGGTTGTTGGGTTGGCGGGTATTGCGGAGTTCCTGGGCGTAGCCGAGCACCACGTCGTAGGGGAATCCGGGGCCGGGGTCGGTGTGGTTTACTTCGCGCCAGGCCTCGGAGATTTCGGCATGCCCGTGCACGCCGCGGGCGCCGGCACGAAGCCGGTCGGCGTCGATAAATTCCAGGGGAATGTCATACAGTTGCGACCAGCTGGCGATCTGTTCAGCGGTCCGCCGCAGCTTTGCGTCGTCGTCAAGCCAGTCTTCGCGGCTCATGCGCGCATAACCGGTGAGGCTGATGTGGAGGCAGCGGGCGTTACCGGTGGGGCCGGCCGCGTACGGCATAAAATCATCTGTATTGCACAAAATTAAAATGCCGTCGGCGCCGGCGAGCACGTTATAGCTTGACCCATTGGCGGGGTTTGTTTGCCATTGGGCCACAGCAATGCCGTCTCGTTCCGGCGGGCATTCCACGGTATGGACGCAAATCGACTGGATACTGTCAATCGACCGGTAGCCCACACCCGGCATGTCCGCGGTGAAGTCGGCGTCGTAGCGCACCACGATCGGCCCGGACGTCTCGGGCTGCGACTGCGGTTGCGGCGCAACTTCGGACACGGGTTTTTGGCCCCAGTAAGGGTGCCAGACATCATTAACGTCACATTCGATACCGTCGACGGTGACCTGGCCGGCCCGCTGAAACAGGACCGCCTCGCTAGACAATTCACCCCATGACCAGGCGATTGTCTGCCACGCCAGGTGTTTCCCGCCGCCCAGATTAGCGATCACGCCGTCCTCGACCGCCCAGCTAATCACGCGGGAATGGCCATAGATCCCGACTCTTTCGCGCCCCAGGATTTCGCAACAGGCCCGAAAATATTCGACCGCCGTCACGTTCCACTGTTCGAGCGTGATGGCGAAATCCACGGCAAAAAACACGGGATGGTTACCGCAGCCAAGCTCGTCGAGTTTTTGTCTGGCGGCCCGGGCATCGGCCAGCCCACCGTCGCGGCCGCGCATAACGTCAGAATCGGCCTCTTTTCCGTATTGCCAGACAAAAGCCACATCGAGACCATGAACGTGAAAGTCGTCGATTTCGGCACGTTGGATGGGTTTTCCGCGCATCCAATCTGCACGCGGCGGGCTGATATATCTCACTGCGCCGTCGTATCCGGCGTCACGGACGGCGGCAGCCTGGGGAACCCCGGCGCTGTAATCTAGTACGGTTGCCATCGCATTTCCTCCAATTATGCAAAACCCCAGCATATTTGCTATTTTGGGGTGGTAGTTGCGCCCCATAATACTGATTGACACACCCAAATTGGGGGCACTGGGCAAGCATCTCCCGCGACACCTTGGTGTCAGGTAGCACTCAATCGCGGTAATAATGACGAATTGTCACACCAAATTGTGGTTAGCAAGATAGCCATGTAGCAGCTTTACGACGCTCTAAAGTGCGGAAAATAAGATGAATAATTTATAAATAACCAAATATGTAGCAAAAATGGTACGAATAAATTGCTCAACAAATCTGAGACAATTTTCCCAACCAAATAGTGGAAATGTCAACATTAACTGGGATTTTACCTAAAGAAGACTTTCTACCCTTACGAAGCCTTGTCACTCCCGCCACTTTGTATAGTTATTTGCACAGTAATTTACCCCCTCAATTACCCCCTATTTGCGATTTTCTAAATAAGCCTTGCGAATCAAGGTTTTTCCTTTTATCATTGCTTGCAGAGTTGAACCTCAGTAAGTGTCGGCTAGTTTCCGGCGCAGAATGCTCCAGCCGACGGACTTACCTCCGTCGGCTTTCTTTTTACGAAAGGATCCGCTTTGACCTCGGCAAACGTAAACTACCGGGTGGGAATCGACGTTGGGTCTTATTCCATTGGCATGGCGGCCATCGCCATTGATGATGATGGAAAACCCACGGAAATCCTCAGCGCTATCTCCCTCATCCACGACTCGGGCGTCGACCCGGACAGCGCCAAATCCGCCGCCACTCGACTAGCGACCTCGGGCATAGCCCGGCGAACCCGGCGGCTTTATCGGCGGAAGCGTAAGCGTCTTGCCAAGCTCGACAAGTTTATTAGCTCCCAGGGGTGGCCGCTCAAGGAGTTTGAGGAGTACGAGGACCCGTTTTACCCGTGGCGGGTGCGGGCTGAGTTGGCCACCACCCCTATCACTGATAAGCAAGAGTTGGGCGAAAAGTTGTCCATTGCCCTGCGCCATATCGCCCGCCACCGGGGGTGGCGCAACCCCTACAGCAAGGTCACTGCCCTGTATGCCGTCACGGAACCATCGGATGCCTTGGTGAGCATTCAGGAACAGTGCGCAACGGAATTGGGGCGCCCCATCCCGCCAACCACCACAGTGGGCCAATTAATAGCCAGCATGAATCTGGGCAAGACAAGGCTTCGTGGTGAAGATAGTCTGTTAGCGGCCAGGCCACGACAAAGTGACAATGCCAACGAGATTCACACCATTGCCAAGGTTCAAGGCTTTTCCAACGAGCTAGTGAAGCAGATCATTGACCACGTGTTTGCGGCCGAGTCCCCGAAGGGTTCAGCCGCAGAGCGGGTGGGTAAGGATCCCCTGCAACCCACGAAGAAGCGCGCACTGAAGGCATCGGATGCCTTCCAGCTATACCGTATTGCGGCGCTCATCGGGAATCTGCGGATCCGTGGTGGTAAGGGGAATCGGCGCCTCACCACCGAGGAAACCAGGCTGGTTTTCGATTACCTGCGGAGCCTACCTGCTAAGCAGGAGCCCACGTGGCAGCTGGTTGCGGAACAACTCAAGATCGACCGCGGCAACCTGGTGGGTACCGCGATCATGACTGATGATGGTGAGCGCGCCGGGGCCAAGCCACCGGTTCACGAAACCAATCGCTTGATGGAAAGCACGAAGATTAAGCCGCTTGCCGCATGGTGGAAGTCTGCCGACGCCGATGCCCGGGCAGCCATGGTGAAGGCATTGTCGAATGCCGAGGTGGATGATTTTGATTCCCAAGCCGGCGCCCAGGTACAGGAGTTCTTTTTCGGTATTTCTGACAAGGACCATGAAGAGCTTGATAAACTCCATCTTCCCATTGGCCGTGCTGCCTATAGCGAAGACACTCTTGTTCGCCTTACCAAGCGCATGATTGACGAGGGCATGGATTTATATGAGGCACGGCAGGCAGAGTTTAAGATTCCGAATGATTGGGCACCGCCAGCACCAGAAATCGGCGAGCGGGTGGGGAATCCAGCGGTTGATCGGGTGCTGAAGGCAACAGCCCGGTGGTTGAACGCGGCCGAACGCCAGTGGGGTACCCCAAAGTCTGTCAATATTGAGCACGTACGGGACGCTTTCATGAGCGAATCAAGTGCACGGAAACTTGACCAGGATAATCAGCGACGCGCGAAGCGAAATGAAGAAATAGTGGCCAAGATGCAGGAAATATTGGGTATCGAGGGCCGACCAAGCCGTGCAGATGTCTGGCGGTTTCAATCAATCCAACGACAGAATGGTAAATGCGCATACTGCGGAGCACAGATTAGCTTTAAGAATTCCGAAATGGACCACATCGTCCCACAAGCGGGTGAAGGTTCCACCAATACCAGGGATAATCTCGTCGCAGTGTGCCGTGAGTGCAACAGTTCAAAGTCTAATATCGCATTTGCGGTGTGGGCGGAAAATACCTCTCGACCGGGCGTCTCTGTTCAAAATGCAGTCGAGCAAACTCGCCACTGGGTTACGGATTCTGGCCTGCGTGAATCTGAATTTAAGAAGTTTCGTAAGCAAGTGTGCGATCGGCTACAGCGTAAGGCTACCGACGAGCCGATTGATGCTCGTTCCTTGGAATCCGTGGCGTGGATGGCGAATGAGCTCCGCTCCCGGATTGCGCAAAAGTTCAAGGATGGTGACACAAAAGTCCGGGTGTATAAGGGTACTTTGACGGCTGAAGCACGAAGGGCCTCGGGTATTTCCGGCAAATTGGAATTCGTCGATGGTAAGGGTAAATCGCGGTTGGACCGCCGGCATCACGCGGTAGATGCCGCAGTTGTTGCGTTCACGTCGAATTATGTTGCCGAGACATTAGCGCTACGGTCGAATATGAAATTCGACCAGGAGCTGCGTCGCAAAGCGCCCCAATGGCGGGAATTTACGGGCTCGGATCATGTGCATCAGGTTGAGTGGACCAAATGGAAGTACCGCATGCAGGCCTTAGTAGAACTATTGAATAATGCACTCGCACAAGATCGCATTGTTGTTATGCATAACCTGCGTCTGCGGCTTGGCAATGGTGCGGCACATGAAGACACGATTGGTAAGTTGACTCGGATCAAGGTGGGTGACGCAATCTCTACTACAGATATTGATCGGGCATCCAGCGAAGCCCTATGGTGCGCGTTGACCCGTGACCCTGATTTCGATCCCAAGACTGGCTTGCCGGAAAACCCAAATCGAACGATTCGGATTCATGGAACGCATCTTACGGCTTCCGATGAGATCACGGTGTTCCCAGTGACCGCTGCATCCATTCCCATCCGGGATGGATTCGCCAAGTTGGGAGGTAACTACCACCATGTACGGTTATTTCGGGTTCCCAGCGGAAAAAAATACAATTATTTCCTTATGCGGGTCTATACGATTGATCTACTCAAATTCCGCAAAGAGGACCTGTTTACAGTGGAGCTCAAGCCACAAACCATTAGTGTTCGCAAGTGCTCATCAAAATTACGTGAGGCACTGGCAAATGGAACTGCGGAATATCTGGGATGGCTCGTTAATGATGATGAGTTATTGATTAGGGCTTCTTCTGCTTCTACCGAAAAACCTATCGCAAAGCTGCAAGAGCACTATGGCCCAACAAAACGATGGCGATTTGCAGGTACGGATTCGGAATCAAGAATTCTACTCCGACCGCTACAGCTCAGTGCAGAAGGTCTGCCTTCCGATGTGGAGAAAGACATCCGGGAGATAGTCGAAAAACGCGGTTGGCGAATCAGCATTAACAGCCTGTTCAATGGTGCTCGTGTAACAATTATCCGTCGAGATGCGCTTGGTCGGCCTCGACTTTATAGCGCAGCTCATCTACCGATATGTTGGGAAGTGAAATGAAGAAATGAGTGACAGTGGTTGGCAGGTCCTCGATTTCAGTGATTTTAAAGGATCGCTGACGTATAAGCGGGGAAATGTCCATGTCAATAAATATGAGGATGGTTCCGAAGTAGATGTGCCTCTCGCTCATGCCGCCGTTGTTATTATTGGTGGCTCTGTCACGGTGAGCGGTGCGCTGTTAAGTAAGCTTTCTGAATATGATGTCGCCCTACTTATCTGTGATTGGCGTAAAGTGCCGGTAGCAGGGGCAATGCCATGGCGGGAGCATACTCGGATTGGGGCGAGGCAACAGGCACAAGCAGCGACAAGTTTGCCTCGGCGAAAAAATGCGTGGGCACGGATTGTTCGGGCTAAAATCCTTGGTCAGGCCAATACACTTTTGGGTTTTTCACAAGCAGTAAAGGCTAAATCGCTTCGAAACATTGCTAAAGCTGTCCGATCAGGCGACCCCGATAACAAGGAGGCTTTGGCAGCTCGACTATATTGGTCGTCTTTTGCCCGGATGGCTGATTTCGCCCGCGACCCTGGTTCTGCCACTCAAGGGTGGAATTCGGCACTGGATTATGCATATACGATTTTGCGTGGTCATGGTATTCGGGCTATCGCTTCTGCAGGTCTCAGCGGCACATTAGGGGTGTTCCACCGGGGTCGTGGCAATCCGTTTGCACTAGTTGATGATCTCATCGAGCCTTTCCGGCCGGCAATTGATGACTTTGTGTTTCACCATGTTGCATCGGATGCCGAACTCACTCCTGATATACGCCACCAATTGGTTGCATGCTGTGATCGAACATTCTCATCGAATGGACATTCAATCCCTACGGTTTTCACCTCGTTTGCCCAAAACTTTGGAATGTATGTAGAGGGTGACACGAATGAACTAACTACCCCTGTTTGGGAGGGTCCGTTCGATGCCGAAGAAGAATAGCGAACCCATGTGGTGCGTCGTAATGTTCGATCTGCCGGTTGGAACAAGGAAGCAACGTTCAGAGGCCAATCGGTTTCGGAATCACCTGTTTGACCTGGGTTTTTGTCGTGCTCAGTTCAGCGTATATGTGCAGTATTTGCCATTGGGAGCTCGACTGCACATCTTAGCGAAAGGTATTAAAGCAGAATTGCCGCATGGCGGTGACGTGCGAATTTTGGCTGTGACGGATACACAATGGTCAAAAACTATTCGATATTCCAACGCTGATGAAACAAAAGCCGAGGAAACACCGAGCCAACTTGTGATTTTTTAAAAGGGAAAATCCCTGATACGCCCTGCTCAAACCCTATTTTTTGGGCTGTAACAAGCATATCAGGGATTGTCAGAGTTGAACCCCAGCCGCACATACAGTGGCTGCTCCCAACCCACAAGCATATCAGGGATTGTCAGAGTTGAACCCCAGCACATTGTGGAGCTTGATATCCCGTATTGCAAGCATATCAGGGATTGTCAGAGTTGAACCCCAGCTACAAGAGCCACTTGCCGGCCTTGGCGGCAAGCATATCAGGGATTGTCAGAGTTGAACCCCAGCAACCCATAGTGTTAGCTACTCACTGAGACAAGCATATCAGGGATTGTCAGAGTTGAACCCCAGCATCTTCGACTACGCCAGGGCTACCTATCAAGCATATCAGGGATTGTCAGAGTTGAACCCCAGCCTACGGCGACCCCCGCCACACCACCTTTCAAGCATATCAGGGATTGTCAGAGTTGAACCCCAGCGCGGCTTCCACCCGGAAGACACCTGGTCCAAGCATATCAGGGATTGTCAGAGTTGAACCCCAGCGTGGTCGGTGTCGCTGGGTCCCCACAGGCAAGCATATCAGGGATTGTCAGAGTTGAACCCCAGCATAGGGTTTTGTGATGCGTCAGCGGTTGCAAGCATATCAGGGATTGTCAGAGTTGAACCCCAGCAGGTAAGTATCAAGGTTTAAGGTTCAAGCAAGCATATCAGGGATTGTCAGAGTTGAACCCCAGCACTATGCCATCCGTGCCTACCAGCAAGCCAAGCATATCAGGGATTGTCAGAGTTGAACCCCAGCGGCTTTCATCACGGCCATGAACTGGGTACAAGTATATCAGGGATTGTCAGAGTTGAACCCCAGCGCCTTATGTGTGGGGTGGCTCGAACTGGCAAGCATATCAGGGATTGTCAGAGTTGAACCCCAGCGGGCATCATCACCCCAATATCATCAACCCAAGCATATCAGGGATTGTCAGAGTTGAACCCCAGCTGAGAATCGAACCCCAGCGATCCTAGCGATCACCCAGAACCAGGAACCAGTATACCGAAACCTATTCAGCTGCTGCAGAAATTTGATTCAGTTTCCCAAAGAATTAATGCACATGATTACTCCCTAAAAGCAAGGAAATGCAAGGTAGATGACGTGATATTTTCGATCTACCACCTGTTGACGTGGATAGATTATCCCAACGACCGAATAAACTCCCCTATACTAAAATCCCATACATCCAATCATTCGCAGAAATCTGGAGCATGCCACATGTCAATCATTGTTCGCCAACTCGCTCACCGCGCAGGCACCGTCACTGGGTAGCGGAATAGCTGATCCCTGCAACAAACCGCAGCTCACAGCACAAGGTTAGTTGACCTGCAGCCGAACCCATGACGCACCCCTGAGTGGGCATATCACGCCGCGCCCTATTGATTTCCATCATTTCTGGCGCCGGCGATTTTCCCATGCTTTCCCAAACCTCATGGAGTTCACTGTGAATCAACCCAACCCGGTGCTTTCGGCACGCCAGCTCACACGACGCTTCCGAAACACCACCACCGTCAACAACGTATCCTTCGACATTCACCCCGGCCAGATTGTGGCATTGGTCGGCCCGAACGGCGCCGGCAAAACCACGACCGTGAAAATGTGTTCGACCCTCCTGGCACCCACATCCGGCACAATCACGGTATGCGGCATTGACGCCACCCGAAGGCGTCGACAAGCGAGGCAACACATCGGCATCATCCTGGGTGGCGAAACCGGCTTCTACCAGCACGCTTCCGTCAAAGATAACCTGCTGTTCTTCGCCGACGTCGCGGGCGTTCCGTCACGCAGCCGCCGATCCCGAGTCAAGGACGCTCTCGCGCAGGTCCGCCTCACCGATCGCATGTTCGACCCGGTTGGGGAGCTGTCGCGCGGCATGAAGCAACGACTCCACATCGCTCGCGGCCTGCTGTCTCGCCCCCAAGTGCTGCTTTTCGACGAGCCCACCAACGGCCTGGACCCGGAGATTTCCGTCGAAATTCGGGCCCTCATCCGGGAGTTGGCCACCGACGGCGCAGGCGTACTACTCACATCACACCTGCTCACAGAGGTGGCGGAGCTGTCCGACACGATCCATGTGCTCATTGATGGGCGCATCGTCGTCACCGGCGGGGTCGCCGACATCGCCGAACGTGCCGGCATCACCGCGGTGACCTCGTTCACCACCCCGCTGGACGCGGAGCCGCGGCTGCGGGAGTTCCTCGCCACTCTCACCCACCAT